>JBBKWJ010000130.1:0-23270 GCA_037968895.1 Acidimicrobiales bacterium | reverse complement strand
CATCTCCACGTCGGTTTCGAAATCTGTAGGGGCCATAACGACCCAGATGAAGCGGTTCGCCGCCTTTGTCTGGGTCGTTTCGCGTTTTGGGGACGAATGGGCGCCGGTACTTACGCGTCGCGAACCATTGGCTTGCCGTCTGGCGTCGCAATTGGGTCTTCGCTTGACCATGGGAAGTTGATCCATTGGTCGGTGTGCTTCCATACGTAGTCGCACTTCACCAGTGAATGAGACTTCTCATAGAGCACTGCGGTGCGGGTCTCCGCGACAACATCTTTCGTGAAGTCAAAGACAGCTTTCAAGGTGTGCCCCGTGTCGGCCACGTCGTCAGCGACGAGAACCTTGGCATCGGTGAGATCGACCTTGTCCATGTAAGGGGGCAGCATGACCGGCACATCGAGACGGGAATCTACGCCGGTGTAGAACTCGAGGTTCATGACATAGAGATTCTTGACCGAGAGCGCATAGCCAAGCGATCCGGCGCAGAACAGGCCGCCTCGAGCAATGGCGAGAATCATGTCTGGCCTAAAACCGTCGTCTGCCACCTGCTGAGCAAGTTCGCGAATGGCAGTTCCGTAGGTTGCCCAGTCGAGAATTTCACGCTCTTGATTGTCGGACAACGAGGTCTCCCTTGAGATCGAGTGGCTTGAAACTATCGGTTATAGCCGGAGTGCTTACGCAGAGTCGCGGGATACTTGGAGACTGACCCGAGCGGCGCCCTTTGCGAACGCAGCCGTGAGGGCTTCAGCGACTGCGGCAAGGACGACGCTCTCGTCGCCGGTTGCTGAGGTCCCGAACGGGCCGATGTCGACGCTGCCACCACTTGCCGCGATCTGCTCGGCGGCGGCCTGAGCTGCGAGCACATGGGGACCAGGGTTGGCGGGCACGAAGGGCTCGACGGTGAATTCGACGGTGAGTTTTTGTGGCGTATCAGGCACGACGGGAGGCCCCCTGGTCAGGACATGGAAGAGTTGAGGTAGTTGTAGATCGTGAATCGGCTGACCTGCATTCGGTCAGCGATGTCTTCGACGGCCTTGCGAAGCGTGAACGCACCGAGCTCGTCGAGGCGTCGCACGACGTCTTGCTTTCCGAAACGATCGAGGGATGTCACCGGGCAGCCGAGTTCTCGCTCTACTTGATCGATGAGGCGATCGAGTGCTCCCTGTAGGCCGCCGGCCCGAAAAGCGCCAACGACTTTGCCTTCCCAGACCAGGTCGACGTCGCCTTCCACACGCTCAGCGACGGGCACGACGGTGCCACCAAGCGAGTCTGCGACCGGTTCAAGGGCTTGTAACAGCGGGTGCACGACGGTAAGCGTAACGGTGGCGGGGCAATCTTGTCAGCCTTGGCACAGATCGAGGGTGTGCTGACCTGAGAATCAAGCGACGCTGACGGAGACAGTATGCCATCCTTCGGCACCGTCTGGAGCGACGGCAACGCGGTCAGGTGATTGTGTGAAGCCTGTTTTGTCGGTTGCTCGTACCCGGATGACGTGATCGCCTGACGACAGGGTTGCGGCCAGGCTCCACTGCAGCCATGTGTCGTCAGAGAGGGCCTCGCCAAGTTCGGCTTCAACCCAGTCAGCGTCGTCGACCTGGACTTCTACTCGCTCAATTCCAGTGTCGGGCGCCCATGCCACACCGGCGATTGCGGTAGGAGAGTTTGCGGTGAGTGCCTGCCCTCGGCGAGGCACATCGATCCGAGATTGAGTTTTGACGGGGCCGTACTTTGACCAACCTCGGCTGATCCAGAAGCCGTTGAAGTCTTCGATGGTTGTGAGTTCGATCTTGTCGAGCCACTTGGTGGCCGACACGTAGCCGTAGAGCCCGGAGACCACGAGGCGAGCGGGAAAGCCATGTTCGATTGGAAGAGGCTCGCCGTTCATCGCGACCGCGACCATGGCCGTTCGGCCGTCGTATGCGAGCTCGGTGGGAAAGCCGCAGTCCCAGCCGTCGACACTGCGGCTCGAGATCTGAGTCGCTTCGGGCCGAACGCCAGCTTCGTCGAGCAGATCAGTAAGGGGGATCCCGTGCCACACCGCATTGCCCACAAGGCCGCCGCCAACCTCGTTGGAGACACACGAGAGCGTGACAGGGGCAACCCAGTCGGCTCGTGCGAGGAGTTCGTCGTACGTGAACTCAAGGTCGCGCTCGACGAGGCCGGTGATGCGAAGCTTCCAGCTTGCCGGGTCGACCTGTGGCGTCAAGGTTGCAGTGTCGATTCGGTAGAACGAATCGTTGTCGATTACGAGGGGGGTGATCCCAGGGGTTTGAGCAACCGGAGTCTGAGATGCGGCAGCGACTGAGGCGTCAACACTAGCCGCAGTCTCAGTCTCGACAATCTGGACACCGTCTCGCGCGATCTGAGCGGCGCTTCGATCGCGGAGGAATTTGCCTGCGTAGCCGCTGACCGCGGCGACACCCAGGGCGCTCAGGGTCCAGGTGAGAAACGATCGGCGGCCGGTGATTGGGCTAGGGGAGGCTGCTGCGCTTGAGGTTAAGAGGGCGAGGACGCCGATGCCGGCGATAGTCGCGGCTCCGGCCGACGCGATTGCTGCGCCCGTTGTGCCTTGAGGGTCGGTGGTAATCGCGGCGAAGCCAAGTGCGCCAAAAAGGGCTATCCCTATGGCGCCGAACGCAAGCTTCTTTGTGGCCAGACGACCGACCAAGATCGCGAAGATGAGCGAAAGCACCACGGTTCCGGCTAGAAGTGCGACCTTGTCGCCGGTGCCGAAGACACTCTTGCCGAGGTCGATAAGCCACAACGGTGCACTCTCGACGACCTGATTCGCAACAGCAACGACAGGGCCAGGAACGGGAGCGAACAAGGCCGCGACGAGTTCGCCAATGCCAAGGGCGAGCGCGCCAGCGGCCAGTCCGGCGACACCGGCGCTTGTCCGTGAGCGGCGAGAGGGTGAATTGTGGGTCGAGTCGATAGTCGATTCCATACTGGGAGTTAACCCGTTCATTTTGCGCATAGTTCCCAGTTTCTCGATTGTTCATCACCTCTGAACGCGCATCCAGCGCGATGTTGACTACGTTTCGGGAATTGGAATTGTCGGCAACTGGTTAGGTGTTCATGACAGAAGTACGAGAATCGTTCGCGCCGCGTCGCCGAATGGCAGCCAAATCGGTCGGTGCGCTCACCGCGCTCGCTCTGATGGCGGCAGCCTGCGGATCGACCGCAACAGAGACGGTCAGCGCCGCCGCCGGCCCGGATTCGACTGAGGCACCCAGCACCGCTGATGCTGCAACCCCTGAAGTAGCCCCGGCTGCCGATGGGGCCGCTGACGGCGCCGTCGATTTGTCGAACTACCCCGCAGTAGTAGTTAAAGACGTCGCCACCGGCGACGACGTCGAGATCGCTGGGATTCTCGCCAACGGAGAAACGCCAACTCTCTTGTGGTTCTGGGCGCCTCATTGACCCACCTGCCGGGCCGAGGGCCCTGGCGTTGAGCAGTTTGCTCAGCAGCACGGAAACGACCTCAACATCGTCGGTATGGGAGCGCAAGACTCGTTCTCGCTCGCCGAAGACTTTGTTTCGGCAACCGGAACGGTCTCGTTCCCAATGATTTGGGACGAGAGCTTCGAAACCTGGTCGTTCTACGGCGTCAGGGGTCAGCCGTACTCAATCTTGCTCGATGCGAGCGGCGCGGTTCTTGGTGAATGGGGTGGCGCCATCCCCGAAGACGAGGTCCTTCGCCTCAGCGGAGTCTGATTTCGACGAGCGATGACATGGCAGATAGTGTTCCGGCCATGTCATACGCTCCGTTGCCCGTTCAAAACACTGCGTCGCTCGATGGTCGGGTTGCGCTCATTACTGGCGGAAACGGTGGAATCGGTCTCGGCTTGGCAAAAGGATGCGCAGCCGCTGGTGCCGACGTCGTGATTTGGGGAACCAATCAGGGAAAGCTCGATACAGCGCGAGGCGAGCTTGAGGCAACTGGTCGGCGGGTGCTCGCTCAGCGGGTCGATGTGTCGGCCGAGGAGGAGGTCGTGACCGCCTTCGCTGAAGCAGTTGATGAGATGGGCCGAGTCGATTCCGTCTTCGCGAATGCTGGAATTGGGGGCGGCGGTCCATTCGTCGATCAGACGCTCGAAGGCTGGCGCCGAGTTCATGCTGTCAATGTCGATGGCGCCTTCCTCACGTTCCGCGAGGCTGCTCGTCACATGATCTCGCGAGGTGAAGGGGGAGCGCTCATCGGCGTCTCGTCTACTTCGGCAATCCATGGCGCGCCAACGGCCCAGCCATACGCGGCAAGCAAAGCGGGCATGCTCGCAATGGTGCGGGGTCTTGCGGTCGAATTGGCCCGATACGGCATCCGAGCGAATTCGGTGATTCCGGGCTGGACTGAGACCGAGATGACCGAAGCCGGTCGCGAGAATGAGCGGTTTCTTGCCAATACCACGGCCCGCACCCCGATCCGGCGGTGGGGTACACCAGACGATTTCCAGACCGTCGCGGCCTTCCTGGCCGACCCGACACAGGTCTTTCATACCGGAGACGAGCTCGTGCTCGATGGCGGCTACACCCGCTTCTAGCGCGTGTTGTGCCACACTATTGCAACTGACTGGGAGGTCACATGAAGGTTGTTGTTGACTATGATCTTTGCGAAAGCAATGCGATTTGTATGGCCGTCGCGCCTGAGATTTTCGAGGTAAGGGACGACGATTTCCTGTACGTCCTAAACGAGACTCCGAGCGCGGATCAAGAGGCGAAGGTCCGTGAGGCGGTCGAGCGGTGCCCAAAGCAAGCGATCTCGATCGAGGGCTGAGCCATTAACAATGTAGTGATCGTTGGTGCGTCCTTGGCCGGTCTGCAAGCCGCTCAGACGCTGCGACGGGCTGAGTTCACTGGGTCGATCACAATGATCGGCGCCGAGGACCACCTGCCATATGACCGCCCTCCACTTTCGAAACAATTCTTGGCCGGCAAGTGGGACGAAGACAAAATCAGGCTCCGCGCTGCTATCGATCCCGAGGCACTTGGACTCGACTGGCGCCTCGGTGTCCGGGCGACCAGCCTTGACACCGAAGCGCAATCAGTCAGCCTTAGCGACGGTTCCGAAGTTACGTACGACGGCTTGGTCATCGCGACCGGTGCCAGAGCACGGGCGTTACCAAATAGCGATCTTGAGGGTGTCTTCACACTGCGAACACTCGATGATGCTCGATCTCTCAAGTCGGCTCTCGAGGCTGGTCCAAAGCGAGTGTTAGTTATCGGTGCTGGCTTCATCGGAGCTGAGGTGGCGGCAACCGCTCGTGAGCTTGGGCTTGACGTCACCATGATCGAAGCGGCGCCAGCGCCCCTCATGCGTGTGCTCGATGCCGACTCTGGCATGGCAATCGCAGCGTTACACGAGGCCAATGGGGTCGACGTCAGGCTCGGCATCGGCGTCGACTCACTACTTGGTGAGACCGCTGTTACCGGCGCGAAACTGAGCGACGGTTCAACAATCGATGCGACTGTCGTCGTCGTCGGTATTGGCGCCATTCCAAACACTGAGTGGCTCGAAAGTTCGGGACTCACCGTTGACAACGGCGTGGTCTGCGATGCAACTTGCCTCGCCGCGCCACACATCGTTGCTGCCGGCGATGTGGCCCGGTGGCCGAACAATCGCTTTGGCGACGAGCTAACCAGGGTCGAACAATGGGACAACGCACTGGACCAAGGTGCGTACGCGGCTCGTCGTCTGCTGGCCGAGGCAGCAGGCGAATCGGTCGATCCATTTATGCCCGTTCCGTGGTTTTGGTCTGATCAGTACGACCGCAAAATTCAACTCGCCGGTAAGCCGAGCAACAATGTTCAGGTGGTGCACGGCTCCGTCGACGACTTCTTGTTCGTGAAAGTGTTTGCCGATGATGACGGCGAATTCATCGGTGCGCTGGCGTGGAATCGTCCGCGACACGCGATAATCGCTCGTCAATTAATCGAGGCTAAAACCAGCCTTGCCGACGCGATAGAGCAACTCACGCCGTGACCGCTCCGGCTGATGAGGTGGTCGAAGAGATCGACCTCGAAGGCAACGTGGTTCGGCTCGTGACAAGGGCGCAGATGCGAGCGGGAAACCTTCGGCATCGCTGTACGTATGTGGCGGTCGTGCGTTCGAGCGGCGCGCTCGTCGTCCATCGAAGAGCGTCGTGGAAAGACGTATGGCCGTCGTTCTGGGACCTCTGCTTTGGAGGAGTCGTTGGCGCCGGCGAAGAATGGGAAGTCGCCGCGAAACGCGAATTGGCCGAGGAAGCTGGCATCGTCGGCGTTGGGCTTGCGCCGCTCGGAACGGTGTCCTTCGTCGACCCCTCATCCAATATTGATGGCCGAGCCTACGTTGTGGTGAGTGATGCTGAGCTCACGTGTCCTGATGGAGAAGTGGCAAGCACTGACGAGATCGCCGTGAACTCGCTCAGCGAGTGGATGGCTGATCGCGACGTGTGTTTCGATTCGGCTCGTGGCGTCGCTCCATTGCTCGCAACTTGGTGGCAGACCTACTCGTCTGGTCGGACGTAGCTGCCAGTTGATTGGGAGATCACGCGTGTGAGGTCATTGGCTTCGCATACGTCGACTGTGCCGTACACGACCCGACGACCCATCTTGATTATCTTCGCAGTGGCGATCAGATCTTGTCCACGCGCTGGTCGAAGAAAGTTAGTTTTCAGTTCATTGGTGAGTGCGTTTGGTTCGAGGCCGACAACGGAGAATAACGCCAGGTAGAGGGCGGCATCGGCGAGCGCCATCATGATGGGGCCACACACGAAGTCTGGTGGGCGGGTGTAGTTCGCGTCGTATGTCCAGCGCAGCTGTCCCCATCCGTCGCCGACGGATTCGGCCTTGATTCCCATTGTCGTGCAGAACGGTAGGTCGGTTGCGATGAAGGCGTTGAAGGTTGCAACGTCGACGAGAGCAGCGGACGTTGATTCCTCAGAGGTACTCATACGCCTCAGAGTTTGGCATACGCAGACGCGAGTCGGCGAAGCGCTTCGTCGTACTTCGTGGGGTCGCCATTCGAGTAACTCAATCGAATAGTGCCGGGGGCGTCGCGATCGATCGTGAACGCGTCGCCCGGAACAAAGGCAACGCCCTCTCCAAGAGCGACGTCGAGCAGTCGCCTGACGTCGACCGGGCGCTCAAGCGTGACCCACAAGAAGAACCCGCCTCGCTGGGGCGTGACCGTGGCGCTCGGCAGGTGAGCTGCGACTGCGGCCTGCAATGCCTCGCGGCGACCGCGGTACCCCAGGCGAAGGGCATCGAGGTGGGCATCCCACCAGCGGCCATCGCTAAGAACCTCGGCGACGAGGAGTTGGTTGAGAGTGGCCGTTTGGAGGTCGGCGGCCTGCTTGGCCAGCGCGACCCGACTGATGATGTCTGGTGTGGCATCGAGCCAACCGATCCGAAGCCCCGGAGCGATGACCTTCGAGGTCGAGCCGAGATAGGCGACATTGGGTGATGAGGGGATTGGGCGCGGCCGCTCGCCTGCGAGATACAGCTCGATATAGGGGTCATCAGCCATGATCAGAAAGCCGTACTCCTCCGCCAGAGCAACAAGCTTGGTTGCTCGTTCGGGACTAAGGCACGCGCCGGTTGGATTCTGGAAGGCGGGGTTGGTGTAGACAAGTCGGGGACGGAGGCCGGCAACGAGTTTGGCTTCGAGTTCGTCGGTCTGGATGCCGTTGGCGTCAACCGGGATCCCGACAAGGTGGAAGCCATTCGACCGAAGCACCTGGACTGCGCCGAGGTAGCCAGGATCTTCGATCGCAACAATCGGCGCCTCTCCGTCTTGGCTAGCCGAGAAGGCCCGGCTGAGCAGGTCAAGCGCCTGTTGTGAGCCAGCAGTGATGATGATGTTGTCTGGCCCCGCACCAATCCGTGGCGAGCGGCTGGCGATGGCCTCGGCGAGCACTGGTTCGCCCGCGGTGAGTCCGTATTGAAGACTTTGTGCTCCGGTCGACTCGAGCACCGCATTGATCGCGTTGTGGACTCGCTCTTGCGGTATCAACTCCTCAGCAGGCAGGCCGCCCGCGAGCGAGAGGACGTCAGGACGGCGAGCTTGGGCGAGCAGGTCTCGAATGACAGAAGACGACCACCGATCGTCGACAGGAAGCAGGCTCGCGGCCTCGCTGGGGGGCGAGTCGGGCACAGGATTGTCGGAAGGCACAGGATCGTCAGTAGGCACAGCATCGTCAGTAGGCACTGCGCCATCATGGCTGACGATGTGTCGCGAGTCACGGACCACTTTGGAGGAAGTGGCCTGTTGTGAGCGTCTGATCTCTGTCAGACTGGCTCGATGGCCAGCAGAATCGGAACAAACGCCTTGCTCTCGATGCTCGGAGACTGGCGTCATGCGCAAGGCTCCTCGCTGCACCGGCGCTTGGCCTCGGCGATCGGCACGGCATGTAGCTCGGGGGTCCTGATTCCCGGCACCCGGCTGCCGTCAGAACGAACCCTGGCTCGAGCCCTTGGTGTCTCAAGGGCCACTGTTACTTCGGCGTTGAATGATCTCAAGTCGCAAGGGGTGCTTGACGCCCAGCATGGCAGTGGCACGGTGGTGTGTGGCGAGCTGGGCACGGGGCCCGAAGGGGCGAAGGTGTTACCTGGGCTGCTCGGCGTCAGCTGGGGCATCGACCTCGCCGCATCGAGCCCTACCGACGCAGGCTCGCTACCAAATGTCGACGTAAATCTTGATGCCCTGCTTGGTGCCGGTCCTTCTCACGGCTACGTGCCGGCTGGCTTGCCCGAATTAAGAAACGCAGTGGCCGAACGTTTTGCGCTCGGGGGACTGCCAACGACAAGCCGCCAAGTACTTGTCACAAACGGAGCCCAGCATGCGCTCGCGCTCGCCTTTAGTCAACTCACCAAACGTGGCGACCCGATCTTGGTCGACGAGCCGACGTATCCCGGTGTGATCGACCTGCTCGCAGCCCGAGGCCTTCAACCAGTCGGCTTACCAAGGCGGTCGGGAGGGTTCGACCTCGACGGGCTCAGACGACTCGTGACCAAGCACGACATTCGCTTGGCGTATCTGCAAACGAGTGTGCACAACCCAACTGGCTACACCGCCACCGATCGTGAGCTCAACCTGCTGGCCGAGTGTTGTGACGAACTTGGACTCACTGTGCTTGAAGACCTGGTGCTCGCCGATCTGCGTTACGACGGGTCGTCGCTCGCTCCTCTCGCGGCACGAGTCAAACACGCGTCGGTCGTAGTTGTTGGCAGCGTGTCAAAGCTGGGCTGGGGTGGGCTTCGCATTGGCTGGCTCCGGGGCCAGGCTGGCCTCATTGATCGACTTATTCGATCGCGCTTGGCCGATGATCTTGGCAGCTCGATCCCTTCGCAGGTGATCTCGACCGCGATTCTGGCAAACTTCGACGTCATTCGCGAGAGCCGACAGGAGGCGCTCAAGACAAAGGCTGCGTTGGCCATCTCGCTCCTCGCAGAGCACTGTCCTGGTGCCGTCGCTCACGTGCCCTACGGAGGGCTGTCACTCTGGATCGACTTGCCCGATGACTCGGCTGAGGCTCTGGCCCAGCGAGCAAGTCGAGGTGGCGTCGTGATCGCAACCGGAGCGGCCGCATCGGTCGCATCGTCGGGAGCGTCGAACATCAGGATCTGTTTCGACCGTCCCGAGGCTCAGTTGGTGGAGGGTATTCGCCGCCTTGGTATTGCCTGGGACTCTTCGAGAGACGAGGCCTAGCCGACGACGAGGTTGTCGACTACCGAGGTCACGCCGTCTATGGAGCGAGCGACGCCAAGCACGGCGGTCCGTATCGATTCTGAGCCGATAGTGCCCGTCAGCGTCACCTCGTGATCGATGATGGTTGCGGTGACCGATGGGAAGCCGGCACTCACCAGCCGGTTCTGGACTTCTTCGACCGTCGGTGCGGGGATGGTTGGTGGCGGTGTAGTGGCCGTGCCGGGAGGCAGTGTTGTTGTCGTGACGTCAGCACTTGTCGTGCTAGTAACGGTTGCCCCAGGTATAGCGGCGATGCCGTTGGTGGTCCCGCCCGAGCTGAGGGGCATGAGCACCGAGACGACAACGGCAATCAGCACGGCCGCACCGGCCATAACGCCGAACGTGGTGTCGTCGTCATCTCCGACTGGAGTTGAGCCGCTCATGTTCGTTGCCCACCCCATGTCTGGGTGAAGCAGCGTTGCGACAAGCGACCTGGGGACCACTTCGACCACACGCCGAACACCGCGTGCCGACTGTACTCATGCCACGAAGCAGCCTGGTGGTGCTCAATGCGACGCACTACTTGCCTGACGCCGCCTTCATGGATGGCGTAGCCAGCCCATACGCCGGGCCAGTCCTTGGTCGACGCAACCTCTGTGATGATCGTCGACTTGTGATCGCGCCGCCGATTGCGGTGTGTATGACCCGAGCTGAGTAGAAGCCTCTGGTTTGTGGCGCTGATCGCGTCAAGGAACGGCCGCGCTTCGGGTCCAGGGATACCGGGTGGCCAGTAACGGGGGTACTTGCCCTTCTGTAGCTGGTGATGCAGGAAGGCAATGGTCGGCCGATCTGAAGCCACTGCCGCAACAACGCCGTCGCTCTGGTGGGCGATAGCGCCATGGTTCTGACGCTCGATCGTGGTGTCGACCGTTACGATCCGTGCACCGCCGAGGTCGAGGGTTCCGACGCCGCGCTCGTACGGCAGCGACCGTTTCCCCACCGTAATTGGCAAATCGATCTCTCCGTGACGATCCACATCGTGATTACCGGGAATGAGTGTCATCGGGAAGTCGGGAAAGGAGTCGACGAGGAGCCCAAGTTGTTCGTAGCTATGGGGATTACGGTGGTGAGCGGCATCGCCCTTGATCACAAGGTGCTCGGCGCCCCATTGTTGTGCCTCGCCAATTGCCGCCCTGGCGCACCGGGTTGCGTATGGCTCGAGGTCGGGCTCGATCTCGGTCATCGTCTTGAGGAACCCCCACGAGTGCTCGACGAGGTGCAAATCAGAAACTGTCGCGATTACGGCGCACAGCTCGCCTGGTGGCGTCAGAAGAGTTCGAGTCGATAACAGCTCATCGACCCCATCGGCCGTCACCCGAATCGTGACCGCGGAGTTTGGCGTGAGGCCAGTGATCGTAAGACCGCCCGCGCCTCCAGGATGGTCGAGAACTGCTCCCGCGTGGTCTGCTTCGAGGACGACCCGACCCTCCGGAAGGTGCCCCCACATAACTTGGACCGAGGTATCTTCGACAGCCCACACGTGGATCGGTGTTACTCGACGCCTCAGGTAGTCAAGTGGCCGACGGCCTGAACCCACGCGCTACTCGCCCAGCGCCTGGGCGAGGCGCTCTGCTTCGCGTTCGCGCAACGCACTGGCGACGCGTTGAAACTCGAGGTGCTGCGAGAGGGTCTTTGCCCCCTGCTCGATCGGATGGTCGGCAAAGAAGGCGGCGACACGTTCGACGTCTCCTGGATGCGACATTGTGTCGATGCTCTCGACCATTCGCACGATCATCGAGGTGGGGAACGCCTCGTTGAGGTGATCCCAGTTTGTGGTTATGAAGTCCCACGTAAAGCGACCCTGCGCCCGATTTGCGAGGGCTCGTCGGATAACCATCGGTGCGTTCTGCGAACGAATTTCGCCTTCGAGGATCATTCTCTGGAGCTCGGCATGCTGTTCCTCATCGGGGAAGTCAGCAAGTGAGTTTAGGTAGCGGCTTTCGGCCTGAGGGCTGGTTGCCGCTTTCATCGTCTCGACATAGTCAGCAAAGTCGACTGCCTCACCAACCGAGGCGGCAACATCGACCGCTCCGCTCAACACCGCGGGGTCGACGAGTTCAGGATTGCGGCGGCCCTCGGCCACTGTCCGCTTCGCTTCGTCTTGGATCTCACGGTCGGCGGCAATGGTGCCCATCGCTCGGATCAGGTCGCCTCGAAGCTGCCTCGTCCGATCGTCTTCAAGGTGTTCAAGGTCATCGGCCGGGGCCAAGCCGAGGTTGGCCAGAGCGGGCGAAATGGCGTCGTGCACAATGGCTCGGTATTCATCGAGCGCGTCGCCGGAAAGAAGCCGCTCGAGGCTGGCGAAACCACCGATGATGCGTTGCCACACCGAACGATCGGTTTCGGCCGTTGCGGTTTCGTTGAGCACCATGAACTGATTTGCGGTCATGTCGCCGGAAAGCACCGCGGCCCATGCGTCGTCGATGAGCGCGTATCGCTCCTCTGGCTGAAGCACGTCGAGGGCGATGTTGGCGAGATGTTCGAGGTGGGCCGCGGAATATGCGACTCGAATGAAGCTGGCACCTTCGGCATTGGCAACGAGCCAGTCGGGGTGTTGCTCGAGTTGAACGGTGGTCTCTGAGTCTTCGAGCAGAACCCGAACGGTTTGGGGCTCGTGACCGGGGTATTGGAAGCGGAGTCGTACGGGAACCGACCAAGTCTGGTCTTCGGAGTCAGACGCGCCAAGCATCGAATAGCGACTTTGGGTCAGCGTGGCGGTTGCACCATCGACCTTTACCGACACGAGCGGGAAACCGCCCTGGAAGATCCATGAGTCCATGATTCGGCGGACTGGCTCGCCGGTTTCGGCCTCGATTGCGTCCCATAGATCGGTTGTTTCGGCATTGCCGTATGCGTGTTCGACCATGTAGCGACGGATGCCTGAGCGGAATTCGTCTTCACCCAGATGCTGTTCGAGCATCCTGACGACGGCCGCACCTTTTTCGTACGTGAGGATGTCAAACATGCCCTCGGCCTCGGACGGACTCACCACGTCAAACTCGATTGGTCGAGTTGAACTCAGCGCATCGGTCTTGAATGCTGCGGTACGTGAAGTTGAGAAATCGACCCATCGTTGCCACTCGGGACGGAAGGCATCGGTGCAACGCATTTCCATGAAGGTTGCGAAGGCTTCGTTTAGCCACAGCCCGTTCCACCACTTCATCGTGACCAGATCGCCGAACCACATGTGCGCGAGCTCGTGGTTTATGACATCAGCGGCCCGCTGGAGTTCGGGCTGGGTTGCAGTGTTGGCGTCGATGAGGAGCAGAACTTCGCGGAACGTGATGCAGCCGAGGTTTTCCATGGCGCCGAAGGCAAAGTCGGGGATCGCGACTAGATCGCACTTGTCGCCGGGGTAAGGGATACCGAAGTAGTCAGTGAAGTAGCGAAGCGCAAAGACTCCACACTCAAGTGCGAATCTCGTGAGGTCGGCTTTGCCGGGAACCGAGACGACCCGCAACGCAACCCCATCGACATCGACCGGGGGAGTCATCTCAAGTGGTCCGATTACGAAGGCAACCAGATAGGTGCTCATCTTGATAGTCGGCGCGAAGGTGATGGTTTGCGAGCCATCAGCGTTTTCGGTACGAGTGGTCTCAGACGTATTGGCAATCGCGTCGGTTCCTGGCGGAGCGTCAATCTCGAGCTCGAATACCGCCTTGTGGAGAGGTTCGTCCCAGCAAGGGAAGGCTTTGCGGGCGTGGGTCGCTTCAAACTGGGTCGTCGCCAGTTTCCGGGGCTTCCCATCTGCATCGTCGAACCGTGAAATGTAAAAGCCGACGAGCTGGTCGTTGAACGAGCCAGAGAATTCGATCTCGATTACGACCGGGCCGGGTGATACCGATATCGCGAGGGTGAGACGCTCATGCTCAGTGTCGAGCGAGGTATCGACGGCGATGCCGTTGACGGTCGCAGCACCAATCATCAGGTCGTCACTATTGAGCACGATCTCGTCGGCACTCGTGGTGGCAGTGGCGGTAATCGTGACGCGGCCTGAAAACGTCTCGTTCTCGAGGTCGGGGATCAGTTTGACGGAGTAGTGCTCTGGGATTACTGCGGTTGGAAGACGGTGTGGGTCGCTGAGAGTAGAAGACACCGACGCAGTTTAGCCCGGCATGGTCTCGTCGTGTCTCCTACGGCAGGAGGCATTGCTCGTCGTCGATTCGGGAGAGCGGAGGAAAATCACGCTATGTTGGCTCGTCGGTTCATAGAACGGAGCACATGATGGCAGAGCAAAGCGAGGCGGCCGCGAGCGTGGATGTCATCGGTGTAGGTAATGCGATCGTCGACGTGATCTCGCGATCGACCGACGATTTCATAAACAGCGAGGGCATTGCGAAGGGTGCGATGACGCTCATCGACGAGGCCAGAGCTAAGGATCTGTACAGTCGTATGGGGCCTGGCATCGAGGCGTCAGGCGGCTCGGCCGCAAACACAATGGCCGGGATTGCATCGCTTGGCGGAACGGCTGGGTACATCGGGAAGGTCGCCAACGATCAGCTTGGCGATGTGTTCGCCCACGACATGCGCTCGATCGGCGTCTCGTTCGACATGAAACCAGCCGCCGACAGCCCAGCCACTGCACGCTGTCTGATTCTCGTCACTCCGGACGCTCAGCGCACAATGAACACCTTCCTTGGTATCTCGTCGCTGCTTGAGCCGTCTGACATAGATCCGGTGACCGCGGCGAGTGGACGGTTGATCTTCTGTGAGGGCTACCTCTGGGATGTCGACTCGGCGAAGCAAGCCATTCGGCTGGCGCTTCAAATTGCTCATGATGCTGGTCGACGCACGGCGATCACCTTGAGCGACACGTTCTGCGTCGACCGCCACAAGGCCGAGTTCAGAGAACTCGTAGCTGGGCCGGTCGACGTGGTGTTCGCCAACCGAGCTGAACTCGCATCGCTGTATGAAACGACATCGCTCGATGACTGTATTGAATTCCTGCGTAACGATGCCGAACTCGGCTGCATCACGCTAGGCAAAGAGGGCTCGATCCTCATCACAAAGGACGAGACCATTGAGGTTGAGGCGGCCGAGATCGCGCCGGTGATTGATACCACCGGAGCAGGCGACCAGTATGCGGCAGGAGTGCTATTTGGACTCGCTCGTGGGTTCGATCTGCGACGCTGTGGCGAACTCGGTTCGCTGGTCGCCGCCGAGGTGATCTCGCATGTCGGTCCTCGGCCCGACCAGTCACTGGCCAAGCTCGCCGGGCTGGTCTAACCCGACTGGACTACGCCGGTGCCTGAATGGGGCTGCCGAGCCAGACGCCCTGGCCCCAGTCACAACCGAGCGATTGCAGAGTTGCGGCTTGGCTCTGGTCTTCGATGCCTTCGGCGACAACCCAGGCGTTTGTGCGGTGGGCCAAATCGACAATGGTCGAGATGACGCTTCGCACATTTGCATCGTCGACACCAGAAGTGAGGTTGCCGCTGATCTTCACGATGTCTGGTTTGAATGCCGCAAGGACCCGGAGGCTGGCGAAGCCGTCGCCGACATCGTCGATGGCGATGCGGACGCCGCGATCACGGATCGACGCGATCTGGGCCGCAGCGGCATCGATGTCGTTGTAACGGTTGTGCTCAACCGCCTCAAAGACAATCTGGTCGGCCTCAAGACCGGCGTCGAGCGCCAGGTCGATGGTGGTGTTGATTGCGGTGAGGTCGAAGGCGCCGTCTGGAGCCGCGAGGTTCATAAAGAGAAGTGCACCGTTGTGCCACGGTCCAAGACCCTTGAGCGCGAGCACTCGGGCAAGCTGATCGAGTTCGCCAAGCCAGCGGCCGCGCTCGGCTCGCTGAAAGACGCCTTCGGTGTCAACGGTCTCGGCGCCGACCTTCGCCCGTAGCAACGCCTCGAAGCCAACAACTTTTCCGTCGACAAGGCGGGAAATGGGCTGATAGTGGACGTCGAATGCTGGTGGGTTGATCCGGAATGCTTCGTCGGCGGTGGCATCGAGGTGTTGACGAAGCGTCGGCGCTGCGAGCGCATTGTGGACGAGGTTGTCAACTGTGGCCAGGGGATCTGCGAGGGCAATACGAATGCTGTCGTGGTGCTCGTCTGCGAACTCTTGAGCGAGCGCAACGATGAACGAGGCGGGGTCGTCGACATGAAGCCACGCCACGCCGTCTCGAAGATCAAAGTGGTCAGCACTCTGACCAGCAAAAACATCGAGGCGGCGGCTCAGGTCAGTGTCGGCGCTGCCCAGCAGCACGAGAGTTGACGGCAGGGACGCAATCGCTCCCGACCGTGTTTGTGCATTTTTGCCTTGGCGCTGAGTCACGCATTCCCTCCCAAGGCGAGTCACCCTAACCGACCAACGGGCCCTTAGCGAGGCGTGGAGCAGCGAATAAGCCGGGATCCGCACCGCATCTAGTCGGATTCGGGCGGCCCAAAGTCGAGTGGTAGATCGCCGAGTCGGACAAGCGCTCTCGCCACCCAACCACCAAGGGCATTGAAGGTTTGATCGAGAGCGGCGCCATCTTCGAGAGTCGAGTCGTCGAGTTCGTACGTGCCACTGAATGAAAGCTCTGCGGCGTGACTGTTGATCAACAGGTCGTCGTCGTAGCTTGTCTCGATCGTCGGGCCAGAACCGACGAGCCGCTCGCGGCCAAGCTGAGGAGCCGCGTCGGGAAGCGCAGCCATCAGGACGGCAGGGTCGGGCGGTTCCAGAAGGCGCTGGACACGAAGGGCGACGTCGATGTCGATTGACGGCTGGTCGGAGGTTTCCGACTCGAGATACCAGGTTCGATATGCGGACTGCGCCCATGTCGGCCATGTGAGGGTGATATCAGCCTGCGCTCGAGGGGGATTGCCCTCACCTGGGATGGAGTAGCTAGTTTCCCACACGACGTCGCCGAGGAGCAGGTCGGAATGGAGACGTTCCTCAAGGGCCTGACGCTCTAGAAGTGCAGATTCGAGAGCATCTCGCAATGATCCAATTGCGTCGGTGAATACGTGATCGAGCACCAGCCAAGCATGCCAGCAGATTGACTCGCTTATGCGGAGCGCTGATGGGCTGACATCAACGCGATTGTGATTGAGATATCTACATCACGGGTGCGCACCGTTGCGATCTGTCGGCCTTGTTGTACCGCCCGCTTTGGGTCTGAGAGGAGGTTGCCGAGATGCGCCTTGCTCGCGTCAAGGTCGTCGCTGACGAGAGCGAGACCCCAGATTGTTGCCGGCTTGGTTGACTCGGCTTCGAGGGGGCCGACGAGCTCAAGAATCGACGGTCCGGCCCAGAAGAACACCTGCTGGCGTGGTGGCTTCGCCGTTTCGAGAACACGCCTTCGCTTCGGCTCGAAACCAGCAGCCTGGAGGGAAGTGACGGTGCGCTCGACGTCGGGTGACATCAGCACTACGTGGTCAACGAGCGAGACATTGTTGGGGTGAGTCACCTCGACTGCCTCTGGCTCGCGGCGAGCGAGCGAGAGCAACCCGTCAACTGAACAGTCGTCGTGAAGACCGCTGAACTCCCAGGCAACGACGCCGCGGCGATCGCCACCAACGAGACGGATCCTGATTGGGCCGAGCGCAACTTCGTCCTTCGCCGACCCAGTCAGGGTGAAGCCCGCACTCGTCCACGCGGCTGGCTCATCGCCGACGACGATCGTATGCAGCGATGGCGGCTGATTATCCATAGCAAAACAGTATCGGACAATCTGCACTCGCTACGTCCGAGCCTTTCGGCGCCTAGCGCCGAAAGGCGGTGAGGGCTTCGGTCCGCCAGGATCGAAACCGGGGAGAATAGGGGGCTCTATTCGAACCGTGCCAGACTGGCCGCATGTCTGAACGCGTAGCGCAGTGGATTGCGCAAGATCCTGATCCGACGACCAAGGCAGCGTTGCAAGAGATGCTCGATCGCAACGACCCTGCGCTCGACGAGCTGTTCAGCACCCGCTTGGCGTTCGGGACGGCCGGGCTGCGAGCTGCGCTTGGACCAGGGCCCAATCGGATGAACCGGCTGGTTGTGCGCCAAACGACGGCGGGGCTGATGGAGTGGTTAGGGGCGGATGCAAAAGTCGTTATTGGCTACGACGCGAGGTATGGATCGGAAGACTTTGCCAAAGATGCGGCCAGAGTCGTCGCCGGATACGGAGGAAGCGCCGAGCTACTTCCGAGGCCGCTGCCAACGCCAGTTTTGGCCCACGCAGTGCTGGCTCGACATGCGACCGCGGGCATCATGGTCACCGCGTCACACAACCCGCCACAAGACAACGGTTACAAGCTGTACCTCAGCGACGGAATTCAGCTAGTGAGCCCAGCCGATACGGAAATTGCGGCGGCGATAGACCAGGCGGCCACCAATCCGGTGCCGGTGGCAGACTTGGACGATCCGGCCATCCTCATTCTTGATGACGTGATTGTCGACGCCCACATCGAGGCCGCTATAGCAGCGCTACGAGGAACCGCTCGAGAGCTGACCATGGTCTACACGGCGATGCACGGAGTCGGCGGCGAGCACATCTGTCGAGCATTCGACCGCGCCGGCTTTCCCGCTCCCCACCGTGTTGTCGAACAGTTCGCGCCAGACCCCGACTTTCCAACCGTCGCGTTCCCGAATCCTGAGGAGCCAGGAGCCCTCGACCTTTCGCTCAAGCTGGCCGCCGAGGTTTCAGCAGACCTTATTGTCGCCAACGACCCAGACGCCGATCGGCTTGCCCTTGCGGCGCCTACGGCCGACGGAACTTGGCGTCAGCTAAGTGGCGATGAGGTTGGGATCTTGCTTGCTGACTATCTTCTCACCCGAAGCTCGGGCGCTGATCGCATCGTTGCGAGTTCAATTGTCTCTAGCCAGATGCTGGCCGCCGTCGCGGCCCACCATGGCATTGAAGCAGTCACGACTCTGACCGGTTTCAAGTGGGTTGCGCGTCCAATCGTCACTGCGCCGGAGAAGACTTTTGTGCTCGGCTACGAAGAGGCGCTCGGCTACTGCGTCGGCGACCGCGTACGAGATAAGGATGGCATCTCAGCAGCGCTCGTCGCGGCCGAAATGGTGGCCGAACTGAAGCTGAGCGGCCGCACTGTCTGGGACGAACTCGAGCGGCTCAACTCACTTGTCGGAATCTTCAGAACTGGGCCAGTGTCGCTTCGGTTCAAAGACATCGAGCGGCGTACGGTCCTTATGGCCAAGGTGCTCGCCCAGCCGCCTACCGACTTGGCTGGAGCAGCGCTCGTTTCGATCGAGGATCTCTCTGAGGGCATACACCTGCCGCCGACGACGGGCGCAGTGCTTCGCTACGACGATCAGACACGAATCATCGTGCGACCGAGCGGTACTGAACCGAAACTCAAGGCATACATCGAAGTCTTCGAGCCTGCGCCCGTGTCCAATTCACCTCAAAATGCAAACATGGCCGCTGCTCAGACTCGAGCAACGACCCGCTTACTACAGGTGCAAGATGAGTTGGGTCGGTATCTGGGAACCTAACGGATAGGCGCCGTCCGACCACACAGGCTAGTTACGGCCTGCGTTTGGCTTCCGACCGTGGTTTGCCTTCTTGCGGCGAGCATTCAGCCGCTTCTTTGTACGACGCTTTGACATGGCCAACACGTTACCAGGCGGGCCAGCGGTTCAAACGGGCTAACCAGGAGTTCACATCTGCGACCTCGGTGCCGATAGAAGCGGTGATGATCTGGTTCGACATTGGAGCCCCCAGTGGTTCGTAGTTGGGAAGAACGGGTTAAAGGCGCCTCGACAAAGGCTGAAGTCGCCGCGCCCGAGCACGTTCCCGCGCCGGAGCCACCCCGTGAACCAGTGAGCTTCTCGACACGGCCGGTGCGCAGAGAGCCTGTCCGCAAAGAGCAGGAACCGTCTTCAACCCCCGGCATCGAGACGCTCACGGGGAAGGATTCGTCGAAGCCAGAATCTCCGATCGATCGAGTCGAGTTGTCCGGATCAGAAACGGTGCCAGTTATCGCTCCATCGACGTTCACACCGTCGTCGACCTGGGTGCCCGCCTACGACGTGACACCGATGCCAGAATCCAATCCTGCATTTGGTATGGCGCTCGCCCATGCGGTTTCCGCGGCAAGGATGCCTGTGGTGATCGTTGGCCGTACCGATGGCAACGTGATCTGGGCTTCCGAAGCGTGGCTCGAACGATTTGGTCCTCGCGATTCGTTTAGCCGGTATGCGCCGACGTCAACCGACTACGGCGAAGCGCCACTCCCACCGCCAGGCGAGAGTTGGCAACGCACCCGCACCTTGACGCTCGCCAACGGGGGCGAGGATCTCGTCGAGCTGTTACTGCTTGGTGGCGAAAGCGGTGGCGCCCAAGTCGTGACGGTGATGGCTCGAGATCGACTGAGCGCGACTCCGCTCGTATCCGACCTCAGCGAGGTCGTCGCTGTCGTCGACAGTCTCATTCTTGATGCCGCAGACGACTCCGTTGCGGTGATCTACATCGACATCGATCGTTTCAAGGTTGTGCATGACCTTGTCGGCAACTTGGAGGCGCAGCGGCTCCTTGACAAAGTAGGACGTCGGATCGCAATCTCTGTCCGCGAGGGCGACCTGCTCTACCGCATGCCTGGTGATGAATTCGTTGTTCTCGCCGCTGGACTTGAGTCGCCACAAGACGCGGCCGAGCTTGCTGAGCGCCTACGGGCCTGCGTCGCTGGTATGAGCGATATTGGACACGAGATGGCTGTAACCGCCAGTGTCGGCGTCGCGTACTGCCGCGCCGGGCACAGCGGTGAGAACACGCTGAGCGACGCCGAGACAGCGGTCTACGTCGCAAAGGGCCGGGGTCGAAACCGGGTCGCAATCCACGATGATGAACTGCGGACCCGGAGCGATCGTCTCCTTGCGGTCGAACGACAACTCCGACGCGCGATCGACCGCAGGCAAGTGCAGTTCGCGTACCAGCCACTCATTGAGATTGCGAGCGGCCGAATAGTCGGTGCTGAGGCCTTGCTGCGTCTCGGCCGTGACATTGGTCTTTCTGCCGTTGAGGTTGTTGCCGCTGCCGAACAGAGCGGTCTGATGGGTGTTCTTGGCGCACTTGTTGTTGATGGAGTTCGAGAGCAGCTAGGCGACTGGCTTGCCGGTGAAGATGACCGACTCATCATGGTGAACGTGTCAGCCAACCAGCTGGCTGACGGCCGTCTTCTGCGAACCCTTGCTGCACTCGTGAACGACCCCGAGGTGCGGTCTGCTCGGTTTGCGATTGAGATCCCGGAAGGCGCGATTCTTGAGAACCGACTCGCATTCGATCGTCTGGTCGATGCGGTTCGGCCAAAGGTGAAGGTCGGCATCGACAGTTTTGGCGCCCGGATTGCCTCGGTAGCCGAACTCGATGACCTCCCCGTCGACTACGTCAAACTGCATCGCAGCTTGACGTCGCTCTTTGCCGGTGGCGGCGAGGGACTCGACCGGGCATCAGAATTGGTGCAGTCAGTCGTTGGAAGCGGTCGCACGGTAATTGCGCTCGGCGTTGAGCAAGAGGCGCAGGCCGTTGCTCTTCAAGCGGCTGGATGCGGCCTCGCTCAGGGGTTCTACTATGCCGGTGCGGTTTCGGTCGACGAACTTCGTGAACGTGACCGAGCTCGATCCAACGCAGCCCGATAGCGGCATTTGCCTCTAGTCTCGTTGACGTGAACCAGGATCACGGCGACGCCCGAACTGAGGAACCAGACCGCCCGTCTGGGCGGGATGAAGTTCGCGAGGCGCTTGTGGCTGCCGGTCTCGAGCTCGTAACCACCAATGGCCTTCAGTTCTCAATTCGAGACGTCGCCGACCTCGCACAAGTGAATCATGGGCTGGTTCACCGGCACTTCGGTTCGAAGGCTGGCTTGGTCGAGGCCATTCTTGAGCGGTTCAACCGCGACACCCTCGCCTCACTTGACCCCGATGGTCGCCCCGGCGACGCGACTTGGGCCGACTTGCCGGAGATAGCGGTCGTGCTCGCACGCATCGCCCTCGAGACCGAAACCGATCCATTCAATCGACACCCCGTCTTCAGTTCTTGGATCGAATCACTGCGTGGAGATTCAGCCTCATCGCAAGATATGGCTTCGCTCACCGAGTCCCAAGCAAAGACGAGGGTCGCCGCAGCAGCATCACTGGCCCTCGGATGGGCACTGTTTGGACGGGTCATTGCGTTTGGAGTTGCGGCCGACGACTCAGAGAAACTTGCGATCGAGAATGAGGTTCGCCGAGCATTCGGCGAACTCGGAGGGGGATCGTTGTCGTTGGCCGTCGAACGCGACGATCCAGACGACGCGTGCGATTAGGGCATTTCTAGCGATTCAAATGCACAGGAAGAATGCGGGGCCCGCGAACCTGACCGTTCGCCCACTCTGTCTTCTTCGACTGATCGACAGTGAACTTCGGAAATGCTCGCATCCATTCCTGCACCGCTACGACCAGTTCGAGGCGAGCCAAGTTAGACCCGGCGCAGCGGTGGATACCGAGACCGAACGCGACGTGACGATTGGCTTGGCGGTCGATGCGGAACTCGCCTGGTGCCTCAAACGCCTCGGGGTCGTGGTTGGCTGCGGGAAACGTGAGAAGCATTTGATCGCCGGCACGGACAGGACAACCGGCAACTTCGATGTCGGCGAGCACCTTGCGTCCCATCGTTACTGGTGCGTAGAAGCGCAGCATCTCTTCGGTCGCCGAGTTCCACAAAGGATCGTCGTTGTCGAGCCCGGCAAGCTGATCTCGGTCAGATGGTGTCATCCCGAGGTGCCAAAGGCCGGAACCGATGGCGCTCCACGTGGTGTCAATTCCAGCAACAATGAGCAGCTTTAGATAGCCGAGCTTTAGCTCATGAGACACGGGCTGGCCGTTGATCTCGGCGTGAGCGACTTGGGACGTGAGGTCGTCAGTCGGGTTTTCCATGCGGTCGGCAAGAAGCTTCGAGAAGTATTCAGCCATTTCGGATGCGACCTGGACGCGGACCGCGTTGTCGCGGGGCGAGACTTGGAAATTGAGGTAGATCCAATGGCGGAACAAGTCGGCGTCTTGCTCACCAATACCGAGGATCTGACAAATGCCATGCACTGGGATGTGCTGGGCGTACTGCACCGCGGCGTCAGCCTCGCTGAGGCCGTCGAGGTCGGCGATGAGATCCTGGCAGAATGAGCGCATGTCATCCTCCATTGGCTCGATCATCTTCGGGCTAAAGGCGGGAAGCAGGAGGCGCCGGTGGTCCTTGTGGTCGGGGGGATCGGACGTGATGGGAGGAGCCGGCGTTCGTGGCGCGTCTGGGCGCGACACGTTTACCCAGATTGACGAGAAGTTGACGGTGTCTTTTGCGACCTGCGAAACCGCTTCCATCGTGACGGGCATGTGCGCGCGCCCGTAGCGTTCGGTCATCGCAACAGGACAGCCCGACTCTCGCACGTCGTTCCAGATATCAATTGCGTTTGGGCCCCATTGATCGTCGAGCCAGTCCCAGTCGTTGACCCAGTCGGTGACTGGTGGCAATGGTTCTCCTGCCGCAACGTCATATGTCATGTGCGTTCCCCTTTTTGTGCGTGGCGATCCCCTCGCCCATCGGGGCGACTGTAGTCGCTCGACTACAATAGGGTC
>JBBKWJ010000129.1:0-35859 GCA_037968895.1 Acidimicrobiales bacterium | reverse complement strand
GCCACCGAAGAAAACAACCGACGTGCGACACCGGTCGCCCCTTCAGCTCTGCAGTTGCGACGCACTCACGCCCAGCGTCGGGCTGATGCGTTGGTGTCACTTGTGATTGACGGGTCATCGACCCCTGCTGATGCGCAACGACCCGAACCGCTGATTCTCCTTGGTGTTGATGAAGACACCATCAACGACGTGGTCGAAGACGTGATTGGCGATATTGCTAAAGACGACGAGACTGTTGATCTGAGTCCGCTTGATCGCGCCTTCGATACGAAGCGTCGCTGTGAAACAGGGCGGGGCACACCAATCCCGCCACGGGTAATGCTCAACCATTTTTTGACTGACCGGATCCGTCGGATTGTGTTCGACAAGAACGGTGTGGTCATAAATGCTGGCCGGGCGACACGGTTGTTCACGCCGACCCAGAAAGACTTGTTGAAGTTCAGGGACAAGTCGTGCCGGTTCCCTGGCTGCACCATCGGGGCTCACCGATGCGAAGCGGATCATCTCCAGGCGTTTGTTGATGATGGCTTGACTGATCTGGTGAATGGGCACATGTTGTGTCGCCATCACCACCGATTGAAAACTAAAGGCCGGCTCTTTGTGACAAGAAACAAGGACGGAACCGTGAGTTTCTACACGCCGTTGGGTGTTCTCCTCACCTGAAAACCCGGTGAAGTGCATGGTGAATGGTTGGATCGGCCGCTCGACGGCCGCTTCACCGCGGCGTTGCGAACTTGACGTTGTGTCGAGATCAAGACGTTGCGAGGCTCGGCGGGCAACTCGGTTAGCGAGTACAGCATGGCAGCGTTTCCTGTTCGTGCAGGTCGTTATCGAGCGTCGAGTGCCGAGCGGATGAAAGCCTCAGTTGCGTTGGCTGCGACTTCCGGCGTCAGGTCTACGCGGCCGACGTCGTTCCAGGCTGATGTGCCGATCGGTCCCGGCAGAAGGCCAACGGCGGTGGCGAGATCCCACCATCGGCGGTAGGGCTCGCTGTTGTTCTGGTCTAGGTAACGTGTCAGGAAGTGGTCTGCAGCTGCTGTGTCGACCAGCACGCTGAGATTCCAGCGACAATGGCCTAGTTCGGCGTGTGGGTGGCCGACGCAGGCGTTCACCCAGTCAACGAGTCCGGTCACTTCAGACCCCTACCACAGCACGTTCAGTGGATGAAAGTCTCTATGCAGCAATACGAGGTTCTCAGGTAGGGGTGGCTGCTCTGTGGCGTAGGCAGCGAGGCACTCAGCCCAAAGTCCGCTGTCGCCCCATGCCGGCGGGGTTGGGTCAGCGGGCGCCCAGGACCTCCACATTGGAAGGCCGTGACCAGCCGGCAGGGGGACACCAGCAACCGCTGCGGCGAGGTCGGCCAACGCTTCGGTGCTCGATCGCAGCTGCGGCGATGCATGGTGCGCGGCTCCGGGAAGCATCGTCATTGCGAGGCGCCCGGCTCCGGGGTCTGAGACAACGAGTTTCGGAGCTGGCACTGTCGATCCGACGAGCAGCTCCAGGGCCCGTGCCTCGCGACTAATAAGGTCGGGTTCGCGCATGAGCCACTCACGATTGGTGATGTGGCGCACCACGATGGCTGATCCGTCAGCGAGAGTGATGCGACGCACAACCGAGGACATGCCGCCGAGTAGAACCTCGGACGATTCCACCGGAGTACCGACCGCCCACTCGATCCACCGGTCTGTCTCGTCATCGTGGTGGTTCACAATCCCAGCCTACGAGCCCGTCGACACCAACTTCGACCACCCCTTCATCGAGCCTGGCTGATTACCGCCGGTCGCTGCGGCCACGTTTGGTGCCATAGCCATTGGCTGTTTAGCTATTGACCCAGTTTGGACGGCGCTTCTCGATGAACGAGTTGATGCCCTCTTGCCCGTCGTTTGTGGTGACGCCGGCGGCCATGACGTTCGATGCATGTTCGTAGGCATCGGCCTGACTGAGATCGAACTGCTGGTAGTAGTTGTGCTTGCCCATCGCCTTCGAGAACGCGCTCCCGCGGGTAGCGCGAGCCAGAAGGTCGGCTGTGGCAGCGTCGAGTTCGTCGGCCGGAACCACCCGGTTGACGAGGCCCCACTGACACGCAGTTTCTGCGTCAATCACGTCGCCAGTCAGGGCCATTTCAAGGCCCTTCTTCCGGCCGACGGCCCGTGAGATCGCCACCATCGGTGTGTGGCAGAAGAGGCCGCCTTTACCGCCAGGAGCCGCGAACCCTGCGGTGTCGGCGGCCACTGCGAGATCGCACGAGGCCACAAGCTGGCAGCCTGCGGCGGTCGCAAGTGCGTGAACCTTGGCGACTACCACCTGTGGAATGCGCTGGATGAGCGTCATCATGTTGGTGCAAACGTCGAGCAGTTCTTTCGCCTCGGCAAACCCGATATCGACCATGTCGGTGAAGTCATGCCCAGCAGAAAAGACCGGTCCCTCGGCTGAGATCATAACTCCGGTGGCGTCGCTGGAGCCGGCTTCCTCGAGCGCATGCGTGAGTTCGAGCATCGTCGACAAGGCAAGAGTGTTACGTCTGGCCGGATTGGCGAGCGTGATGTAGACGACGTTCTCGTCCCTGCTAACAGTGATGCGTTCGTAGGCGGTCATGAAGGCAAGGTACTACTCGAGGTCGTGCAGAGCCAGAATCGAAATCCCTTCACCGCTCAACTTTGCACACAGTCGATTGTGCTGGACAATGGCGCAGTGGTAGCTGACGTGCGCAAGTACATCCCGTATCTGGGCGGGATGATGGGGCCATTCGGGACCGGAGTGGTCATTCCGATGCTTCCTGAGTTGAGGACCGAGTACGGCGTCTCAACCGAAGCGGTGAGCCTCACCTTCACGATGTACTTCATGCCGTTTGCGCTTCTTTTGATTGTTTCGGGCACATTGGGTGAACGCTTTGGCAAGCAGAAGACTCTTCGATTCGCCTTCGTCGCGTATGGTTTGGCGTCGCTGCTCTGTGCAATCGCGCCGACGTTCTCGGTCTTGCTGGCTGGCCGGCTTCTTCAGGGTGCTGCGAACGCGTTCTTGACTCCCTTGCTTCTCGCTGGCCTCGTCGATGTGGCCGCCGACGGCACGCTCGGCAAAGTCGTTGGCACCTACGGCCTCTTTCAGGCTGGAGGCGGCTTTCTAGCGCCACTCGCCGGCGGACTCGCCGCAGATACGAACTGGAGGCTGGCATTTGTGGCTGTCGGCCTTGCCTCAATGGTGCTTACTTGGTCTGCACCGGCTGGCTCCGTCAACACCGACTCGGTCAGACCGTCGCTTGCTTCACTCGCAACACGACGAATGTGGTTACTCGGAATGGGCGCGTTTCTGATGGCGTTCGGACCAATTGGCGCCTCGGTGATAGTAGGCCTCAAGCTCCGGGACGACATCGGTCTCGACGGTGCAGCGACGGGCTGGGTGTTCGCCATTGGCAGTGCCGTGGCGATGGCTGCGAGCATGCTCTCTGGCCGTCTCATGGACCGACTGGGGGTTGCTCGAGTCACCGTTGGATCGGGCCTGATTGTGGTGCTCGCCATTCTGGCAATCGCAAAGGCAGACAGTCACGTCACGGTCGCGATCTTCTGGACGATTGCGGCGGGCGCGGCGCTTGGTGTCACAGTTGTGTTTCAGTCGCTCGCCGCTATCGCCGTTCCTGGAAATCGTGGCGGCGCGATCTCGACAACACTTGCGTTTAGGTTCTTGGGCCATGGCCTTGGCCCGCTGGCGTTGACGCCACTCATGGCAAACCATCAGACCATCGCATTCACGATCGCAGGGGTCGTTGGACTGCCCGCTCTCGCCGTCTTGCTATTGGCGGGTCGGCGCCCGCAGGACGTAGGATCCGTCAGTGCCTGACTCCCGAGCAGAAACGATCGTGCCCTGCGAGTCGCTTGACGACACGCTCAACTTCTTTACTAAACAACTTGGCTTCAAGGTCGACTCCATCTTTCCTGCTGATGCACCTCGTGTCGCTGTGCTGGCTGGTCACGGCACCCATCTCCGGCTGACAACGGAAGATAAGTCTGTCCCGCCCCATATTCGGCTCGTCGTCGAAGAGCCAGGCCTCTACAGCTCGGATGGGACGCCGCTTGTTGCTCCCAATGGTTCGATTGTGACGATTGAATCGCTTGGTCAGCCGCTGGTCATTCCAGAGGCAACCAACGAGGTGGTCGTGAGTCGTTCAGATAGCAGTACCTGGGGTATTGGTCGTGCTGGCATGCAGTATCGAGATCTGATCCCAAGCCGACTCGGCGGCCGCTTCATCGCCAGCCATATTTCGATCCCGACCGGTGGGCCGGTTCCCGACTACGTCCACTACCACCAGATCCGGTTCCAGATGATCTTCTGCCGATCAGGATGGGCGAGGCTTGTGTACGAGGACCAGGGCGAGCCGTTCTTGTTTGCCGCAGGCGATTGTGTGCTCCAGCCGCCCGAGATCCGGCATCAGGTGCTTGAGTGCTCAGATGAGTTCGAAGTTGTCGAACTTGGCTGCCCTGCGGAGCACATCACGATGGCCGACCGGGTTATGCCGCTGCCGAATGGGCCCGCCGATCGCGGCAAGCGCTACGGCGGTCAAGATTTCGTCCACCATGTAGCGAAAGATGCGTCATGGGCCAGTTGGCGAGTTCCCGAGTTCGAATGCCGAGATACAGGTATCGCACGAGCAACAGACGGGCTTGCTGGGGCAGTAGTTGTTCGGCCGACAAGTCAAAAGCGGGAGTCGGGTCCGCCTGGCCAGGCTGGCGAGTTCCAGTTTTTCTTTGCGCTTCGTGGATCCTGTTCTATTGAGATCAATGGCACATCTATCGACCTTGGCCCAGGAGATAGCGTCTCCATCCCGATAGGTAGCCGGTTTCGCGTCAAAACCACTTCTTCAGATCTTGAGCTGCTCGACGTCGCATTGCCCGCACACGACGTCGCGTCAAAGGGCAAGATATGAGCCACTCCGATTTCCACGATGAAGTCGAACGTTTCTATAACGAAACACTCCCGGCCGCCGTTGAGAGTGTGTCAGGCGAGATGAACCTGGCCAAGGCATTCCGGGCGGCGCTCTTCGATGCTGGCCTCGGCGGACTCAACTACTCATTGGCCCACGGTGGACGAGACGACGACGGTTCGCTCCAGACGATCTATGCCGAGGTAAGCGCTGGTCGCATACCCCGTGAAGACGCAATATTCGGTATCGGTGTCGGAATGGCGCTCCCCGTCATTCGCGACCTTGCCTCAGATGATCTGAAAGACCGCTTCCTTCGTCCCGGATTACGGGGCGAAGAGATCTGGTGCCAGCTCTACTCAGAACCAGGCTCGGGTAGTGACTTGGCGTCGTTGTCGACGAAGGCCGAACTCGATGGTGACGAATGGATCGTGAGCGGCCAGAAGGTGTGGACGTCTGGTGCCCATCACGCCCAGCTCGGCATCTTGCTCGCTCGAACCAATCCAGATGCGCCAAAGCATGGCGGCATCACCATGTTCGTGTTGCCAATGGAGCAGCCCGGCGTGACCGTTCGCCCGTTGAGGCAGATGACTGGCGAGGCCGAATTCAACGAGGTCTTCATGGATGAAGCCCGGATTCCGAAAGGCTGGGTCGTTGGCGAGCTGAACGCGGGTTGGGGAATGGCCGTTGCTCTGCTCGCCCACGAACGTGTGCAAACTGGCCTCGCCTCGATGAACAAAGCCGGTGGTCAGCGGTCGAAGGCTGGACGGGTTCCAATCCCCGTCAGTCAGCTCATCGAGCTCGCGACCGACAAGGGCATGAACACCGACCCCTTGATGCGCCAAGAACTGGCCAAGCTGTACACCGGAGAGCAGGTTGTTCGGTTTCTTCGCGACCAGGGTGGAAGCCATCCATCAATCGGCAAGCTATGGCGAACCATTCAAGGTCGTGCCGCGGCCGATGTCGCTGCCGCTCTCGCATTCCCCGCATCGCCAGTCTGGGAGGCCGACAACGTCGACGACGACTACTTCGCCTATCACGTGCTCAACTGTCGTGGTATGAGTCTCGGTGGCGGAACAGACGAGATTCAGAAGAATACTCTGGGCGAACGAGCTCTCGGTCTCCCTCGTGAACCAGGGGTAGACAAGAACACCCCTTACAAAGATTTGCTGAAGAACTAGTGAACAACCAATCCAGCAGCGGTCGTTCACCGCGGTCAGTTATTACGTACCTCGCGTTCCTCAGCATGTTGTTGGCATTCGGCATCGACGCATCGCTCCCGGCATTCGACGACATCCGAGCCGCCTTTGACATGGCGCCAGACGACACCGCCGTCACGATGACGGTTACGGTGTACTTCATCGGTCTTGCCTTCGGTCAGCTCGGCTTTGGCGTTCTGTCCGACTCGATCGGACGGCTTCGAGCCCTGCACCTAGGCCTCGCCTTCTACATGCTTGGCGCTATCACCGCGGCGTTAGCTCCTTCGTTCACAATGCTCCTTTTCGCTCGCTTCTTGTGGGGCCTCGGGGCCGCCGGGCCGGGAGTGATGCGATCAGCTATTGCACGCGACCTCTATGACGGCGACCAAATGACTCGTGTCGTCACGATCGTGATGGCGGTGTTCCTCATTGGCCCGATCTTTGTGCCTTTTATCGGAGTCGGCATTCTGTCAATTGGGTCGTGGCGTTGGGTCTACCTGTCTGCACTTGTCATCGCGAGCATCGCGGTGGTGTGGGCGTTCCGTTTTGGCGAGACCCTTCCTCCTGAAGCGAGGCAACCATTTACGGTCCAACCGTTGCTGAAAGCGGCACGAGCGGTCATGACAACACCGCAGACGATCGGACGGATTGCAGCTCAGACTATGTTCTCCGCCGCGTTCTTCGTATTTCTCGGCAGCGCCCAACCGATCATCTCAAGGATCTACAACCGTGACTCGCAGTTCGCATGGTGGTTCGCTGCTATCGGCACATTGACAATTCTGATGCTCTTGATCAACAACCAATTGATCAAGAGATTCGGTTCAGCCCGCCTACTGGTCACATTCAGTGTCGCTGAAGTGGTTGTCGCGGCAATTGGGCTTGCGATCTTCATCGCGGCCGACGGCGTGCCCCGTTTCGGCGTTTGGTTCGTCTGGGTCGCCGCCGCGTCGATCCTGTTGACCCTCATTGCTCCGTTGTGCAATGGCCTCGCCCTCGAGCCAATGGGAGCTATCGCCGGCACGGCTTCGGCTGTGCTTGGTTTTTTCAGCATGGCGGGCGGCGCGATTCTCGCTTCTCTCATCGACGCCAGGATCGAAGGCACCGTCACGCCGATGGCGCTCGGCTATCTGGTCTTCTCCGGCATCGGCCTTGGTTTCGTTTGGTGGGCACAGACTTGGCGTGGCAGCCCGTCGCCTGCGTAGTGTGATGCGATGTCGTCGAACACACATGACGTAGACATCGCGATTGTTGGTGCTGGTTTTGCGGGTATGTATCAGCTCCACAAAGCTCGCTCTGCGGGACTGTCGGCTCGCGTCATCGAGCGCGGGGCCGATGTCGGTGGCACGTGGTATTGGAATCGCTACCCGGGCGCCCGCTGCGATGTGCCGAGCCTCGAGTACTCCTTTCAGTTCGACGATGCGCTGCAACAAGAGTGGGAGTGGCAAGAGCGCTATGCGCCGCAGCCGGAGATCCTTTCGTACGCAAACCACGTTGCTGATCGTTTTGACCTTCGACGTGACATTACGTTCGATACTTCGGTTGTTGGAGCGAGATTCAGCGACAACCGCTGGCTCGTCACGACCGATTCCGACCTCAAGCTGAACGCCCAGTTCTTGGTGATGGCAACGGGATGCTTGTCGTCGACCAATGTGCCGGACTTCCCTGGTCTCGAGAGCTTTGCTGGAACCGTGTACCACACCGGCAAGTGGCCGCACGATCCGGTCGGCTTCCAAGATCTGCGGGTGGGCGTGATCGGCACCGGCTCGTCTGGCATCCAGTCGATTCCGATCATCGCGGAGCAGGCAGCGTCATTGACGGTGTTCCAGCGCACGGCCAACTACGCCATTCCTGCGCACAATGCTGCGCTCGATCCGGCACGCCAAGCCGATGTCAAATCCCGATACGCCGATTTCCGAGCGGCCAATAGGCAGATGACATCTGCGTTCGGAGCGGAGTTTCCCCAAAATGACGCGTCCGCCATGTCAGTGAGCGAGTCGGAGCGATTCCAGCAATACGAAGACGCGTGGATGTCCGGTGGACTGCCATTTCTTCGGAGCTTCAACGATCTCGCACTCGACGCCGAGGCAAACGAAACCGCGGCAGAGTTTGTGCGGTCGAAAATTCGTCAGGTGGTTAAGGATCCCGCAGTCGCTGACCTCCTGTGCCCAACCCAGACCATTGGCTGCAAACGAATCTGCGTCGATTCCGGCTATTTCGAAACCTTCAACCGCGAGAACGTGACGCTGGTCGACGTCAGCACCGAGCCGGTCTCGCACTTCACCCCGGACGGACTAGTCGTCGGCGACACCGAGTTCGAATTCGACGCTGTTGTTCTCGCAACAGGGTTCGACGCCATGACCGGCTCTCTTCTTGCCATGGACATCTGCGGTCGCGACGGAATTTCGCTCCAGGATGCATGGGCTGAAGGCCCCAAGAACTATCTCGGCCTCACGATCGCTGGGTTTCCGAACCTCTTCACTGTCACCGGCCCTGGCAGTCCGAGCGTGCTGACCAACATGCTGGTCAGCATCGAACAACATGTCGACTTCATCACCGACACCATCGAGTCGCTTCGGGCAAACGGCCAATCAACAATAGAGGCAACGACAAATGCCCAGGACGCGTGGGTCTCGCATGTGAACGGTCTTGCCGATCTCACGCTGTTCACGACCTGTAACTCGTGGTATCTCGGAGCGAACGTGCCGGGGAAGAAGCGGGTCTTCATGCCGCTCCTGGGTTTCCCCGGATACGTCAAGAAGTGCGATGAGGTAGTGGCCAACGGCTACGAGGGCTTTGACCTGGCCTAGCATTCCCCGAGAAATGTCACACGTACCTGATACCTGCACTTTTGGAGAGATGGATGAACGAGCGGTTTGAAGCTATAGCCCGACCTGGCGCCACGATGGAGACCTTCGTCGTGCACCCATCAGAAGAGGGCCCTCATCCTGTCGTGGTCTTCTTGATGGATGCGCCCGGGATGAGAGAAGAGTTGCGCAACATGTGTCGACGACTTGCCTCAAGCGGCTACTACGTTGCTGCACCCCAGCTCTACTACCGCTCAGTCGACGCCTACAACGTCTTCGAGACGGGCGATCGGGATCGCATGTTTGAACTCATGAGTGAACTGAGCAACACCCTTGTGTGCGAAGACATTGGAGCAGTGCTTGCTATTGCCGAACAAGATGCCGCCGCCGACGCCACAAGTGTTGGCACCGTCGGCTACTGCATGAGCGGCCCCTTTGCCCTCATGGCGGCACCCGCGTTTCCTGGCCAAGTCAAGGCCGCAGCTTCAATCCACGGCGTCGCTCTCGCCGTTGATGCACCCGATTCGCCTCACCTGCACATCGATGCGTCAGACGCTGAGCTCTACGTTGGGTGCGCCGAAGTCGATAGCTATGCGCCACCAGAAATGATCGCTCAGTACGAGGCTGCCCTCGAAGCGTCAGAAACACCGGGTCGAGTTGAGTGGTATCCGGGGACCGAGCACGGTTTCGCATTCCAGGAACGACCGGTCTATGTGCAAGAGGCATCGGAGCGCCATTGGGAACGACTGCACAGCCTTTTCCGTCGTAACCTCCATTCATGAGTCCCATCATCGAGGCCGAGGGCCTCACAAAAACGTACGGTGAAACGAGAGCGCTTGATGGCCTAGACCTTGCAGTCGAGGAAGGCACCGTGCTCGGTGTTCTCGGGCCTAACGGCGCAGGTAAAACAACTGCCGTTCGGGTGCTCACAACCCTCCTTCGCCCCGACTCAGGGCGAGCGACAATCAATGGAGTTGACGTCCTCAAGGACCCGGGAAAGGTCCGTGCACTTATTGGTGTCACGGGCCAATATGCGGCTGTCGACGACACACTTACAGCCCGCGAAAATCTCATCCTCGTGGCACGGTTCAATCGACTCACCGGTAAAGAGCCAGCACGAAGAGCGGCTGCATTGCTTGAGCGGTTCGATCTAGCCGACGACGCCGACCGACAGGTCAAGGGTTTCTCGGGCGGCATGCGACGCCGAATCGACATTGCCATGAGCATCGTGGCGAGTCCCACTGTGCTCTTCCTCGACGAACCGACTACTGGACTTGATCCGAGAAGTCGTCTGGCGATGTGGGACCTGATCACCGAGCTGAAGGCGGAGGGAATGACAACGCTCCTCACGACGCAATATCTCGACGAGGCCGACGTGCTTTCAGATGACATCCTCGTCATCGACCACGGTCGAGCAATCGCTCGAGGCACCGCAGCCCAACTGAAAGACCAGATTGGTGGTGCCCGGGCTGTTCTCCATCTCCCCAGTGGCGACGACCTCGTCGCTGCGATGGCTGCAATAGCGGAGTTCACGAAACCAAATGCCGAGCCATTCCGAGACTCCGATACTGTCTCGGTTGCGGTGCACGCGACGACCACAGTGCCGTCACTCGTACGAGCGCTCGATCACGCCAGTGTCGAAGTATTTGATGTCGCCGTCGCTCGACCAACGCTTGATGACGTGTTCCTTACTCTTACCGGCCACGCCGCCGACGAGGTCGAAGCATGACCGCCGCTCAGGGCCTCAAGTGGTCGGCCAGAGACTCACTTATCGAAGCTGGCCGACACCTCAGGACGGTCCCCCGTAACGCCGACCTCCTGATGTTTGCCACTGTGCAGCCCATCATGTTCGTGCTCCTCTTCAATTACGTCTTCGGCGGCGCTATCCGGACTGACGGGTACGACTCCTATACCCAATACCTACTACCTGGTGTCTTCGCCCAGACCGTCGTGTTCGGCTCGTCTTTCACCAGTCTTGGCCTCGCAACAGATCTACAGAAAGGCTTCATCGACCGACTTCGCACCCTCCCGATCTCTCAATCGGCCGTGCTTATTGGTCGAACCGTCTCTGACTTCATCAGGAACCTTTTTACATTCTCCGTGATGCTCGGCGTTGGCTTCCTAATCGGCTTCCGGTTTAGCGGCGGCATTGTCAACGGTCTACTTGCTTGCCTGCTACTGCTGTCGTTCAGCTACGCATTTAGCTGGATCCAGGCGCTCATTGGCCTCTCCGTGAGCAGCCCCGAGGCCGCAAACTCGGCGGGATTCATTTGGATGTTCCCGATGACGTTCGTGTCCTCGGCATTTGTGCCGACGGACAGCATGCCCAGTTGGCTAAAGGCGATTGCCGAAGCGAATCCGTTCACGATCGTCACTAATGCAGCGCGAGCGCTCTACAACGGCAAGCCGGTCGAGAACGGAGTATGGATCTCGCTGGCCTGGGCTGCCGGAATCAGCGTGATCTTCGCGTTCCTCGCCATACGCAAATTCGCTAGCGCCACAAGCAAGTAGGAGCCCAATGTCCGGTCCGCTGTACGAAACCATGAGCACGCTTCGAGCGGTACGCCGCTTGCGGCCCGACCCTATTCCCGAAGACGTTCTGGAGCGTGTGCTGCAAGCTGCATGTTGGGCGCCGAGCGGCGGTAACCAACAGCCTTGGAGGGTCATCGTCGTTCGGGACCCGGCGAAGAAGAAGGGGCTTCAAGATGTTTATCTTCCCGAGTGGCAGAAATACTCAAAGGGATTTATCGAACGGAAAAACGCGGGTCCAACCGATGAGGCCGCGCAGTGGGGTCGGGTCGCAGCGGCTGGAGACTACCTTGCAGAACACCTACATGAGGCGCCCGCAATTTTGGTGTTTTGTGCCAACCCCAAGTTCATGGCCGTAACCGACGCCAAGCTCGACAGGGTAAGCGTCGTTGGCGGTGGCTCGGTCTATCCCGCAGTGCAGAACGCAATGCTGGCGTGTGTCGAGGAAGGCCTCGGCTGCACGCTCACCACGCTGCATTGCCTTCGCGAATCTGAGGTTCTCGAGCTGCTCGAGATTCCGGCGCCGTGGTTCACCGCGGCCCTTGTCCCAATCGGTTATCCCGTCGGCAAGGGACATGGACCAATCACGCGCAAACCACCATCTGATCTCGCATTCAACGACACGTTCGGATCTCCGTGGCACCCCCAAAACGGGCGCTAGCCGACAGCGACGGCGGCGACACCGGCGATAACGAGGCAAATGCCGACGATCTGCGATCGTTGCACTGCGTCGTTGAAAAACACTTTGCCGACCACAACGCTGAACGCCGGGAACGTCGCAAGCGTCACGACGCCAATCGTTTGATTCAAGGTCAATGAAGCCAGATACGCAACCGACGTCACTCCGGTGATCGTTCCTGCCGCGACGGCATTCAACCGTTGCCCGACGGGAGCGATGACCCGCGCCTTTGCGAAGTAGGCGGCGATTGCGAGCAGCACGAACGCCGTCCCTCGCTGGCCGACGCCAGGCCACCAGCCGTCGTCGTTGGATGCCTCGATATAGGCGATACCAGCCCATCCGTAGGCGACGCCGGCGAGCAGGCCCCACTTCACGCCAGCCTTCAATCGCTCGGGCGAGATCGCACCGCTGGTGATGAATATCAAACCAACTACCGCCAGCCCGGCACCAAGGATGGCGAGAGTCGTGACTGCCGTGCCGCGCAACGCGGCGTACGAGAACGGAATAAGCGCCGACAGAGTCGCAACCAAAGGAGACACGATGGTTGAGGTCGATCGCTGCAAGCCGGTGTAATAGAGCCCGAGACCGGCCCCCATGCCGAGACCTGAAAGCCCTCCGAAGATAAAGGCCCGTGCCACAAACTCACTTCGATCAACCACTGCGATTATGACCACGGTCAGCGCCGCAAAGATCTGCATGTTCGCCGCAGCCGTAAGTGGCCCAGACACAGCTACGATCTTGCGGCCAAACAGATCAGATAGGCCGATGGTGAGAGCGGCCAACAGACCGAGCGTAAGTGCCACCGCAGGAGTGTGGCCGACTTCTCCGCTGTCGGCAAGAACAGTCCAAGCGGTAACTTTGACAGCCTGAGATTACCGCCCTAGCGTTCGGCCATGAATCGAACGCTTCTCGCACCGGCACTCCGCTCTGCCCTCGATACGGGGTCTGACCGTTTCGTTGCAAACCGCGACGACATGTTGGAGCAGCTCGCTGTCATCGACGGATTGCTTGACGACGCAAACGCCGGGGGCGGACAGAAAGCGCTTGATCGTCTCCGGTCGCGAGGCAAGATGCCAATACGAGAACGCATTCAGAATGTGCTCGACCCCGATACACCATTCCTCGAGATCAGCCCCCTGGCGGCATACAACTCCGACTACACCATCGGCGGCGGCATGGTTGCCGGCATCGGGATCATCGCCGGCACCGAGTGTGTCATCATGGGCAACGATCCAACCGTGCTTGCTGGTGCACTCACGCCCTATGCCAGCAAGAAGTGGATGCGCGCAATTGAGATCGCTCGTGACAATCGTATTCCCTACGTCAGTTTCGTCGAGTCGGCTGGCGGCGACCTTCGGATCAAACCAGGCGGTGGTGACACTGAGCGCGTCCCCGGCGGCATGCAGGTCGACCACTTTGCCCAGACCGGGCGCTTCTTCTACGAGCTGATCGAGCTCTCAAAGCTTCGAATCCCCACTGTCTGCGTTGTGTTCGGCAACTCGACAGCGGGCGGCGCATACCAACCGGGTCTCAGCGATTACAACATCGTCATCAAGGAGCAGTCAAAGGTATTCCTTGCCGGTCCCCCACTCGTCAAGATGGCAACAGGCGAGATCTCAGACGACGAAACGCTCGGTGGGGCTGAGATGCATGCGGAGGTTTCTGGACTCGGCGAGTATCTCGCTGAGGACGAAATGGACGCACTTCGAATGTGCCGTGAGGTGGTCTCACACCTCAACTGGACGAAGGACGACGCCGAGCCACGCTTCGACATCGAAGAGCCGGTCTCAGATCCAGAAGAGCTGCTTGGCATTGTCAGTCGCGACCTGCGGACACCGGTCGATGTTCGTGACGTCATTGCGCGAGTCGTCGACGGATCACGGTTTGAGGAGTTCAAACCCCGCTATGGCTCGTCGATGATCTGCGGTTGGGCGTCGATCCACGGTTACCCAGTCGGAGTACTCGGCAACAACGGGGTCATCTATCCTGATTCCGCTCAAAAGGCCGCTCACTTCATCCAACTCTGCAATCAGATCGATGTACCGCTGCTGTTCCTCCAGAACATCACTGGCTTCATGGTCGGCAAAGACTTTGAGCGCGACGGCATTATCAAGAAAGGCTCGCAACTCATCAACGCAATGTCAAACTCGACTGTGCCCCATCTGACGGTAATCATCGGCTCCTCTTATGGCGCCGGCACGTACGGGATGAGTGGCCGGGCGTTCGGGAATCGATTCACGTTTCTCTGGCCAACCGCCAAGATTGCGGTGATGGGGCCAAAGCAGATAGCGGGGGTGATGTCTGAGGTGCGACGAGGTCAAGCGGCACGGAAGGGTCTCGAGTTCGACGAGGCGGAAGACGCCGAACTCGTCGCCATGGTTGAGGCAATTCAAGAGAAGGGATCGCTCGCCCTAGCGGCGACTGGCGCCATTAGTGATGATGGAATCATTGACCCCCGAGACACCCGCGATGTGCTTGGAATCTGTCTGTCTGTTGTGCGAAACCGTGCCATCGAAGGCGCCGCTGGGTATGGAGTGTTCAGACTATGAGTTCGATTCTTGTTGCTAATCGGGGCGAGATCGCCCGCCGTGTCTTTCGCACGGCCCGAGGCATGGGTCTTCGCTGCATCGCTGTCTACACCGAGCCTGATACCAATGCCCCGTTTGTGACTGATGCCGATGAGGCAGTCTTCCTCGAGACGAGCTATCTCGATGGTGATGCAATCATCGCCGCCGCCAAGCTCACCGGTGCCACAATTCTGCATCCCGGCTACGGGTTTCTGTCGGAAAACGCCGACTTTGCGGCCGCCGTCACCGCGTCAGGAATCGCGTGGGCTGGGCCAAGCCCTGAGGTCATCGCCACTATGGGTGACAAGATCAGGGCGAAGGACGCTGCGGTGGCCGCAGGCGTGCCAATTTTGCCGTCGGCCCTGGACGAATCAGGTGCTGATGAAGTTGGCTATCCGTTGCTGGTGAAGGCCGCAGCTGGTGGTGGCGGCAAGGGAATGCGGGTTGTGATGACAGCCGCCGATCTCGACAAATCAGTCGCCGCAGCTAAGCGCGAGGCGCTCAACGGCTTTGGCGACGAGCGTGTCTTCCTCGAGCGCTACATTCCACGATCACGACACATCGAGATCCAGATCCTTGGCGACAACCACGGGAACCTCGTGCACCTTGGTGAGCGAGAGTGTTCGATCCAGCGTCGCCATCAGAAGATCATCGAAGAGGCACCGTCACCTGTCATCAACGAATACCAGCGAGCGGCGATGGGCGACGCGGCTCTGAGGTTGGCATCCGCGATTGAATACAGCTCGGCTGGCACTGTTGAATTCCTTGTTGACGACGCGACGAGCGATTTCTTTTTCCTTGAGGTCAACACCCGCCTCCAAGTGGAACACCCTGTCACCGAAGAGGTCACCGGGGTCGATCTTGTCCGTGAACAGATTCGTGTCGCCCTCGGCCAGCCACTCAGTGTGTCGCAGGCCGACATTGTGGTGACGGGCCACTCGATTGAGGCCCGCCTATACGCCGAAGACCCGGCCAACAATTTCCTTCCAGCGATTGGCACGCTCGACGTATTGCGTCTGAGTGAACAACCGGAAGTTCGTTGGGAGTCTGGCGTCATCGAGGGCTCTATCGTTTCGGTCAATTTTGATCCAATGCTGGCGAAGATCATCGCCACCGCACCAACGCGAGCCGAGGCCGCGCAACGCCTGGCACTCGCTCTCGAACGCATGCAACTTGGCGGCGTCACGACCAACCGAAGTTTCCTGGCGGCGACGCTTCGTCACGAAGCATTCCTCGCGGGCGACACCACGACCGACTTCATTGAGCGTCACGCACCAGCCGTCCCAGCTATCGATCTCGAATGGGCAGCCAGGATTGGAGCGATGTGGATTCAGTCGGCCAACCAGCGACGGGCCAAGGTCCTTCGACCACTTCGCTCAGGTTGGCGTAACGCCCGAACGCCGCCGCAGTTGGTTCGATTCAGGCTCGTCGGAACCACGGACGAGATTGACGTGAGTTACCAATCGCAACGCGACGGATCGTTTGTCGTCGACGGGTCGAGTTCGGCAAGGGTATTTGGTGCGTCGGATGACTACATCGATCTGGTTATCGACGGGCGCCGACTTTACGCCGGTGTCGTGCAAGTGGGTGACGCCCTGTATGTGCAACTCCCCGCTGGCACGGTCGCTCTCGAGGTGCTCCCCCGTTTCACTATTCCTGGAACGACAGCCGTTGACGGCGGGTTCATCGCCCCAATGCCTGGCGTCGTTCTCGATGTGAGAGTTGCCGTTGGTGACAAGGTCACTGCTGGGCAGACGCTCGTCATTCTTGAAGCAATGAAGATGGAGCATCATATGAACGCCCAGGCCGACGGCGTGGTTGCCGAGGTGAGGGTCGCTGCTGGCGAACAAGTCGACAACGGCGCCCTCCTGCTGATCTTGGAGGATGACAACGAATGAGCGAGCCAATTCGGATTGCGAACTGTTCTGGCTTCTATGGCGACCGCATTGGAGCGGCTAAAGAGATGGTCGAGGGCGGACCGATCGATGTGCTCACTGGCGACTGGCTAGCCGAACTCACCATGCTAATCCTCGCTCGCACCAGGGCTAAGCGTCCTCGCGGAGGATACGCCTCGACCTTCATCACTCAGATGGAGCAGGTCATGGGGACCTGTCTTGACAAAGGCATCAAGGTTGTCACAAATGCCGGTGGACTCGATCCAGACAGCTGCGCCGAAGCTGTCGCTGAGGTGGCTGACAAGCTTGGCCTCGCTCCCAAGATCGCATATGTGTCCGGCGACGATCTCCTCCCCCGTCTCGACGAGCTCATCGTCGCAGGGGTGAACCTCGATCATTTTGAAACCGGCGAACCGCTTGGCGACCACGCTCGATTCATCAGCGCCAATGCATACCTCGGCTGTTGGGGCATTGTCGACGCTTTAGAACGAGGTGCTGACATCGTCGTGACTGGTCGTGTCACCGATGCTGCGGTGGTCTGCGGGCCGGCGGCTTGGCACCACGGCTGGGAGCGAGACAATTGGGACCAGCTCGCCGGCGCTGTCGTCGCTGGCCACATCATCGAATGTGGTACGCAAGCAACCGGGGGCAACTACTCGTTCTTCACTGAGGTCCCGAATATTCGCCGCCCAGGGTTCCCCTACGCCGAGATTGCAGCTGACGGTTCATCGATCATCGGTAAGCATGACGGAACGGGCGGCGAAGTTTCAGTTGGAACAGTGACTTCGCAACTGCTCTACGAAATAGGCGCGCCGTCCTATCTCGGGCCAGACGTCAACTCCCGGTTCGACACCATTGAACTCGAGCAGGTTGGCCCTGATCGGGTGAGGGTCTCTGGGACGAAGGGCGAACCGCCTCCTCCAACCCTGAAGGTGGCGATGAACGAGCTTGGCGGCTATCGAATCGACCTCGGTGTCGCTCTCGTTGGTCTCGACATAGAGGCGAAAGCTGACCTTGTCGAGACGGCATTCTGGGATGCCAATCCGTACGGGATCGCGGACTACGACAGCGTTTCGAGCAGGGTGATTCGTACCGACAAGGACGATCCTGCGTCCAACGAAGAGGCTGTGGCGCAATGGCGGATCACGCTGAAGGACAAGGACGAACGTAAAGTCGGCCGAGCTGTTGCGAATGCAATGGTCGAGATGGCCCTGTCGACGATCCCTGGCTTTTTTGGTACATCAGGCGGACCCCGAGGAGGCAGCGCGTACGGCGTGTATCGACCAGCATTGGTGCCTGCCTCGCTAGTGCCACAATACGTGACACTTCTTGGTGGTGGCACCACCGTTGTCGAGTCTGCCGCGCCACCGTCTGACCACAAAGTTGAAATCAAGGAACCCATCACAGACAGTTTCAATTGGGGACAGACGGTTGACGCACCGCTTGGCACCCTGATTGGAGCTCGATCAGGCGACAAGGGTGGCAATGCCAACCTCGGCGTCTTTGCTCGGACAAGGGAGGCATACGAGTGGCTCGATGAGTACCTCACCGTCGAACGGCTTCAGGCGCTCTTGCCCGAGTCTTCTGACCTCCAAGTCGACCGCCATCCATTGCCAAACATCTTGTCAATCAATTTCCTCATTCATGACCTGCTTCAAGAAGGGGTTGCCGCGTCGACAAGACAGGACGGACAGGCCAAATCGCTTGGTGAATGGCTCCGCTCCCGCGTAGTGCCACTACCAACCCAGCTGCTTGGCCCATCCTGAAATGTCGCAGTTTGATCGCGATATGGCACTCCGTTCTTACATCGACCAGGTGCCTCGGCCGACGCCTGTGCTCTCGCGCGAGCGCTCTGCCGAACTGACAGAGCGCCAGCGCCAGGTGCTTGACGACTTGAGTGATCTTTTTGAAGCTGGCTTCGCCCACCTGACGATGGCGTCCATCGCCGCAGAGATGAGCTGCTCGCTACGACTGCTGTATCAGATTGCTCCAAGCCGAGATGAACTCGTCGAGATTGTCGTTGACCGAAACCTCTGGCGGATCGGAAGAGCCGCAACAGAAACGATTCACACCGCTGACAATGCGGTCGATGCGCTCCGGGCGTACCTCCGGGCGGCAAACGAGGCTGTGAGTCGGACCACACCGAAGTTCGCTGCGGATCTAAGGGCGGTTCCTGGAGCTCTCGCGGTCAACGATGCACACGAGCGCTACCTCATCGATATGACCGATCGCTTGCTCGAGATTGCGGTCACCGAGGGCACTATCGGGCAAGTCGACACGGCCGCTTTGGCTCGTGTCTTGGCTGGCCTCGGCGGACTGTTCGCATCTACTGGCGCGATCGACACAATCAGCGCATCACCTAAAGAAACAGCAGACAGCATCGTTGAGATCATTCTGGCCGGACTCCTGAGTGAATCAGCGCCGTGAAGGTGCGTTCGACGTAACTCCGTGGGAGACTGGCTGGATGGAAAATGCGCAGAAATTTTATATCAATGGCCAGTGGGTTGACCCGAAGAGCGCGGAAACCCTTGACGTAATCAACCCAGCCACCGAAGAGGTGCTGGAAACGATAGCTCTCGGCAACCAAGCCGATCTCAACGATGCCGTTGCCGCCGCAAAGGCAGCATTCCCGGCGTTCTCGCAGACAAGTCCCGAAGAACGCTCAGAGCTACTCAGCAAGATCATCGAGGCATACAAAGCTCGTATGGGCGACATTGCTACTGCCGTCAGCCAAGAGATGGGCGCTCCCCTCGGACTCGCAAACGCCGCACAAGCACCTTCCGGCCTTGGCCACCTCATGTCAACCAAGAAGGCCCTTGACGCCATGGAGTGGGAAGAAGATCTTGGCTCGACCAAGGTTGTCTACGAGGGAATCGGTGTGTGCGGGTTTATCACCCCGTGGAACTGGCCCCTGAACCAGATTGTGGCCAAGGTTGCTCCTGCCATTGCTGCTGGCTGCACAATGGTGCTGAAGCCTTCAGAGGTCGCGCCGCTGAATGCCATCATCTTCGCTGAAGTAATGGACGCCGCTGGCGTTCCGGCCGGTGTGTTCAACCTCGTCAACGGCGACGGACCAACCGTTGGGGCAGGCCTTGCCCAACATCCTGACGTCGACATGATGTCGTTCACCGGTTCAACTCGAGCCGGTGTGCTTGTGGCTCAGGCGGCGGCTCCAACCGTCAAGCGTGTTGCCCAGGAACTCGGTGGCAAGTCAGCCAACGTGATTCTTGACGACGTAGACGTTGCCGCCGTTGTCGGTCGTGACATGTTCGGCATGTGCATGAACTCGGGCCAGTCGTGCAACGCCGGCAGCCGCATGCTTCTTCCAAATTCAATGATGGAAGAAGCAATGGCCGTCGCAGCCCAGGTTGCGGAGACCATCCCTGTCGGCGCTCCTGATGGCGACGGAATCGCAATCGGACCTGTCGTCTCTGAGGTTCAGTACAACAAGATCCAGGCTCTGATCCAGAAGGGCATCGACGAGGGAGCCACACTCGTCGCCGGTGGCCTCGGCCGTCCAGAGGGTCTCGACAAGGGTTACTACGTCCGGCCAACGGTATTCGCCAACGTGACCAACGACATGACGATCGCAACCGAAGAGATTTTCGGCCCAGTTATCACCATGATCGGTTACGACAGTGAAGACGAGGCGGTCGCAATCGCAAACGACACCGTCTACGGACTCTCCGGCTACGTGTCGGCCGCTGACCCTGAGCGAGCCAACGCAATTGCCCGTCGACTCCGCACCGGCATGGTTCATGTCAACGGGGCGTCGCTCGACAACAAGGCCCCATTCGGTGGCTACAAGCAGTCCGGCAACGGACGCGAGTTTGGTGCACATGGCATCAAAGAGTTCCTTGAGGCCAAGTCGATCTTCGGAGCGAACGCCTAACGCAGAGTCGTACTAGCTAAAGGTTGAGTCGCTGAGCGCCTCAACCAACGCACGTTCATAGCGGTTGAGGTTACCTATCTTGACGTCGTCGAATCCTCGGACTTGATCGACCAAGTGGGCAATCTCAACCGCTTTGTCGTAATTGTCAGCGGTTAGCGACGCAGCCAGGCGGCGCGCCAACACAATGTAGTCTTCGACCAGTTGCCGTTCGCGCTTGCGCTCGTCGGTGCGCCCGAATGGATCGAGCCGGGTGTTACGTAGGCGCTTAGTTTTGAGCAAGCCTTCGAACATCTTGCGGGCTGCTGCCTCTGGAATGGCGGTCTTTCGGTCAATGCCGACGTGCTTGAGCGTTGGTGGTTTGAGCTGAAAGCTCACCTTCGCATTGGGACCGAAGCGTTGCTTGGCCTGGGCGACGATGTCGGAGTCAAGCGCCAGCCGTGCGACCTCGTACTCGTCCTTGTAGGCCATGACGTGGAACAGCTGCTTGGTGATTTCGTTCGAGAGTTCGGTTCGTCCTATCGAGGCCTCCGCCCGCTCAACTAGCGCAACGGTGTCGGTGAACCGCTTCGCATATTTCGAGTCGCTGTGTGCCGTCAGCTCTTCGACTCTGTTGATCGTTGGAACCGGAGCGCTGTCCGCAAGGGCGACCAGGCCTGGCTCGATCGCGAGACGACGGCCAAGCCGGAACGCCTCGATGTTCATCTCGACCGCAACACCGTTTAGGGTCATCGCTTGCTCAATCGACTCGGCACTTACCGGGATGATTCCGAGCTGATACGCAACGCCGACAACGAGGACGTTGGCCATCGGCTGCGAAGCAAACACTTGCCTAGCGATTCCGGCCGTGTCAAGCCATACGCTTTCTTTCGTCGAAGCTGCGAGACGAGTGCGGAAGACGTCGAGCTGAGGAAAGAGTTCGGCCCCTCGGCCTGACACCATGTCGCCGGTCGGCACCAGCCCAGTGGAAACAACAGCTTTGGTTCGGTCGGCCGAAGCCCTGCTGATGACAGATGGGCTTGTACCGCTGACGAGGTCGAAAATTAAATAGCCGTCAGCTTGCCCATCACCGACCAGGTTCGTGCCAGCCGTTGACTTGTCGGCGATGCGCAGATTGGAGACTACTGTGCCGCCCTTCTGGGCAAGTCCGGTCTGGTCGAGAGCATTGACCTCTTTGCCGTCAAGCATCGCCGCCGTCGAGATGACCTGGCTCATGGTGACAACTCCGGTCCCGCCGATCCCGACGAGCACGAGGTCGCCCGCATCGATCCGGATGGGCTCCGGAGGCTGCGGCCCGTCAGGAACCGCAGTTCGTGTTGCCTTTGTGGGCTTGTCTTCAGGATCGATCTCGACCGTTATGAACGCCGGGCAGTTTCCTTCGACACATGTGAGGTCGAAGTTGCACGATTCCTGATGTATTTGTGTCTTGCGACCGAGCGGGGTGTCCACCGGATACACGCTGGCGCAGTTTGAAACCTCGCCGCAGTCGCCGCAACCTTCACAGATCGCTTCGTTGATCATGACACGGGTCGTTGGAGTCACGAGTGTGCCGCGCTTGCGGCCACGCCGTAGCTCGGCGGCGCATCCCTGGTCGTAGATCAGAGCGGTAACGCCAGAGATCTCGCGTAGCTCTCGCTGCACCGCATCGAGTTCGTCGCGATCTTTGACTGTGCTGTTTGAGGCGAAAATGCTTGATCGGAACCGACTGGTTGAGTACTTGCTTGTATCGTCGGTGAGGACGACCGTCTTCACGACTCCTTCAGCCTTTAGCCAATGGGTGAGCTCTGGTACTTGGATCTCGCCAGCAGCATCTTGGCCACCAGTCATTGCCACTGTGCCGTTGAACAGAATCTTATATGTGATGTTGGTGCCAGCCGATACAGCCTGCCGGATGGCAAGCGAACCCGAGTGCGCCATGGTTCCGTCGCCGAGGTTCTGGAAGCGGTGTTGATGTCCGGTGAACTCACTGATGCCGACGTACTGGGCGCCCTCGCCCCCCATATGCGTGATGCCGACGGTGCTGCGATCCATGTGCAACGACATCCCGTGGCACCCAATTCCGCCGCCTGCTGATGAACCCTCGGGCACAACAGTCGAACGATTGTGAGGGCAGCCCGAGCAGAAATAGGCAGTTCGGTTTGGGAGAAGGGCGTCGTTGGCAATGAGTGGGATGCGACGACGAGACACCTTCGCGCCAAGAAGCTCAGCGAGCGGTTCAAGAATCTGGTCGGCCGTGAGACCGCTCGCAATCGGGAAATGGCTCTTACCGAAGATCAGCGGCCTGAGGTCGGTCGCATACAGGATGTCTTTGATCTGACGCTCGAGAAACGATCGCTTCTCTTCGACAACGATGATGCGCTCCAGTCCGTGGGCGAACTCAAGCAGTCGCCTTTCTTCGAGCGGCCAGATCATTGCTGGCTTGTACAGGCGGACGTCGTCGATATTGAGGCGGTCGAGCACCTCGGCCAGTTCGTAGTAGGCCGCTCCGGCCGCCACGATGCCGGTTGTACCCTCGCCGGTAATGCGGTCGAGATTGTTGTGGAATACGAAGTCTTTCGCCGCGGCGAGGCGCTTCGTGAAGACCTCTTCTTCGAGATGGAGCGACATCGCGCCGAGAAGCTGGTCGGTGTGGGTCGGTTGCCAGTCTTTCGTTGGCCGGACGATTTCGATGCGCCCGGGATTCGGATTAACCGATGCGTATCCGTCGGCTACGTTGGTCTGGATCTTCAACCCGATCCACGCACCGCTATAGCGTGATAACTCATAGCCGTATCGACCGAGATCGAGGACCTCCTGAACGCTGCCAGGGAACAGCACGGGGATCGCTAGGTCGGATAGCGACCATTCCGATGCCGAGGGTATTGTCGATGATTTGTTAGAGGGGTCATCGCCAGCGACGACTAACACTCCGCCCTTCGGATCGACGCCTGAATAGTTTGCGTGCCGTAGCGCATCGCCGCTTCGGTCGACACCCGGCCCTTTTCCGTACCACATGCCAATAACGCCATCGGCCGACCGGTCGGGTTCTAGGGCAGACAGTTGCGAACCCCACACCACGGTTGCCGCAAGGTCTTCGTTAACACCAGACACGAATCGAATATTGTGGCTTTCGAACACGGCGCGCTGGCTCTCGTACGCGCTATCCATACCACCGACCGGTGAGCCTCGATAACCGGAGATCAAAGCTCCGGTTGTCTGGCCGGCAGCCTTGTCGGCGAGGACTTGATCGAGCGGGATGCGGATGATGGCCTGGATGCCACTCATGGCCAGCTTGTCTTCAGTGGCGGTGAGCCGATCAGATAGGTCGAACGTCATCGGCCGATCATGCCACACCGGAACTGACAACATGCAGTGGGACGAGGCGAATGAGGGCTTGGGGCCGATCTAGCGGGTGCTCGTTAACCCAGTGCTGGGCATCGGCACCAAGATGGGGGGCAACCAGTTGAAGTCGCTGGTCGGGAGTGACTTGGCCTTCAATACTGGCAGTTGCGTCGAATCGCACATATGCACCGCCATGGGGAGCAAGGATCAAGAGCGACACTCGCTCGTCGTTTCTGATGTGCCTGACCTTCACTGACTCCTGGTCGCAGGACAGCCACACGGTCTGTCGCTCACGTCGATACCACACCACTGATTGTGAGATTTTGCCGGTGCGTCCGTAGGTCGCCAGCACACCGTGGAGCGGCCGATCGATAAAGGCACAAACGACGGAGGTCAGGAGCGTGGTCACGGGTATCACCGTAGCCTACGGAGCGTGTCTATCGCCGAGGAACTTGAGGCAACCGAACGCATTCGTCGCGTCCACGAGTCGCATGTGGCCAGAGCACGCGGTTTGGCAAACCAACTTGCCGATGAGGCCGCTCTTGCGACCGAAGACGGCATTCGTGACCTGGTAGACGAGGATGCCGAAGCTGATGCTGCGGTGCAGGCTTCGCTGGTGCGACAGCTATCTGATCGCACAATGGCGGCATACAGGCGGCTGAATGAGCTTGAGGCGCTTGGCGAGGCAATTGCCTTCGGCCATACGACGAATGATGCTGGCGAACGGACATACGTTGGCCGCATCAGTGTGATCGACTCAGACGAGGCGCTCGTTGTCGACTGGCGGGCCAGGGTGGCAATTCCCTTTTACCGTGCCACTCCCCTCGCTCGCCTCGAAGTGGCACGGAGGCGGCATCTGAACTACGTGGCGGGTGCCCTTGTTGGCTATTCCGACGAGGTATTCGACATCGACCAGCTTGTCGACGAAGCAAGCCTCCGCGGTGAGGCGGCTTTGCTGGCCTCAGTCACGGCGCCGACGCAAGAACAGATGCGATCGGTTGTTGCGACAATCCAGGCCGAACAAGATGCCGTGATCCGGGCCCCAGCCAATCAGCCTCTCGTCGTACAAGGCGCGCCGGGCACAGGTAAGACGGTTGTAGCGCTCCACCGGGCTGCGTACCTGCTCTATGACCAACGAATTGCGCTGGCCGATTCCGGTGTCCTTATCGTGGGGCCAACTCATGCGTTCCTCGCCTACATCTCTGGAGTGTTGCCGTCCTTAGGCGAGTCGGGGGTGGTCTCACTGACTCCTGAAAAGCTCTACACGGGTGTGCTCGTTGAGGAACGACCAGAGGTCGTAGCGAAGGCAACCATCGAGATGGTCGACGTGCTGGCGAGGGCGTTGCGCATGCGCCGTCGACGTCCGAAAGAGCGACTCGTGATGTGGTACGGGTCGAGTCGGGTAGTCATCAATCACGAGCGTCTCAACGAACTCTTCGATGTCGCAGCGGGCCATCGAATGCACAACGACGGCGCCGACGCGTTTCACGAGCTCGTCCTCAGCGAACTCGTAAACGAGGTATACGACCCTGCTTTTCCCGCGAGCGACGATGCACGCGAGTCATTCGAAGCGAGCGACGACCTGTACGAGTTCCTCCTTCGGCATTGGCCAACGCTCACGCCCGAGCAAGCACTCAATGACCTTCTCGGATCTCGGGCGATGCTGCGAGCCGTCGGTCAAACGACTGATCTCGCCGACTGCTTCCGTCAACGAAGCGACGAGGACGACCTCGCTGAACGGCGATGGGCCCATGACGACATTCCCCTGCTCGACGAGCTTTACTCGCTGCTTGGCACGGCCCATGGCTTGCCCAAGAAGGTTCGGAAGCAGGAGGAGGTTGAGGGTGTAATCTTCGAGCTCAACCTATCCGGAGCCGACGAGCTGATGGAGGATTCGGCAACAGTCGCTGCATTGTCGGCCCGAGAACGGTCGTGGCGCTATGGCCATGTCATCGTTGACGAGGCACAGGATCTCACCCCAATGCAGTGGCGAATGATTGCAAGGCGCACCACCGATGGAGGGATAACGGCAGTCGGTGATCTAGCCCAGCGGTCAATCGGCGTGCCCGGCTCGTGGGAGGAACACCTACCGTCCGACCTCGGCGATGTGACACTCCAAGAGCTGACGGTCAACTATCGCTCTCCGGCCGAGATCAACAAGATTGCATCGTGCGTACTACACGAACTGGCACCGCACCTTCGGGCGCCAAGGGCAATTCGACGAAGCGGCTACGACGTCGAATTCCGGCGCACTTCTTCCCTAACGTCCGATCTTGCAGACATCGTTGACGAATTCACGCCGGACGGAGGCAAAGTCGCTGTGATCGGCATTGATCAAGAACTGACGCCGATCGAATCGAAGGGCCTTGAGTTTGACGTGGTCATCGTCGTCGAGCCTGCTGCCATCGTTAAGGAACAATATGGGCTCGGGCAGTTGTACGTTGCGCTTACACGTGCGACCCAACGCCTGATCATCGTTCATGAACTCGATCTTCCGTCAGTGTTGCGGCCAGGGTTGGCCTCGTAACCTCAGCGCCTAGTCTTTAGTGGTGAGCACCAACGAGCCGTCTGCCAACTCCGACTTCATCCGAGACAAAGTCATCGCCGACACTGCGTCCGGTGAATTCGGCGGGCGGGTACAGACACGTTTCCCACCAGAACCAAACGGCTATCTCCACATCGGCCACGCCAAGTCGATTCTGCTGAACTTCGCCATTGCCAGCGAGTTCGACGGGCGCTGCAACCTCCGTTTCGACGACACGAATCCAGAGACCGAGGAACAAAGCTTTGTCGACGGCATCCAGGCCGACTTGGAGTGGCTCGGCTGCGAGCCAAGTGGCCAAGTTCTGTATGCCTCCGACTACTTTGATCAGCTCTACACCTGGGCTGAACAGCTCATACGCAAGGGCCTTGCCTACGTCGATGATCAAGACGCTGAAACAATCTCGGCCCAACGCGGCGTATTTGGCTCGCCTGGCGAGGCGAGCCCATACCGAGACCGAAGCGTCGAGGAGAACCTCGAACTTTTCAGAGGTATGAAAGCCGGTGAGTTCGAAGACGGGGCACGGGTGCTTCGGGCCAAGATCGACATGGCTGAAGACAATATGCAGCTTCGTGATCCAGTTATGTATCGGATCCGTCGCACCCCGCACGTTCGAACCGGCGACACTTGGAGCATCTACCCGACCTATGACTGGGCCCATGGCCAGTCAGATGCCATCGAAGGCATCACGCATTCGCTTTGCACACTCGAATTCAAGAACCACCGTCGGTTGTACGACTGGTTCCTCTCGCATCTCGATCTACCTTTTGAGGCTCCACAGCAGACGGAGTTTGCCCGACTTGCGCTTACCCACACGGTGCTGTCGAAGCGGATCCTCCGCACCCTGGTGGAGGACGGGCTAGTCGACGGGTGGGACGATCCTCGAATGCCAACCCTCCGTGGACTGCGTCGGCGTGGCTATCCGGCATCGGCTATTCGTGCGTTCATTGCCAAGATCGGTGTCTCAACGACAAACAGTGTCCACGACATTGAGCTTCTCGAGTCATTTATCAGAACCGAACTCAACCAGACCTCGCTGCGGCGAATGGCTGTCCTCCAGCCGCTGAAACTCACGATTACCAACTGGCCTGAGGGCCAGGTCACGATGGTCGAGGCCACAAACAACCAAGAAGATCCCAGCACCGGGAGCCGTCAGATCCCGTTCACCGGATCAGTGTGGATAGAGCAGGACGACTTCAGTCTCGATCCTCCGCCCAAATACTACCGACTGAGCATTGGTCGCGAGGTTCGACTTCGTTCGGCGTTCTTCGTAACGGCGACCGACGTTGTTCTCGACGACAACGGTGACGTCATCGAGGTTCTCGCCACTTACGACCCTGCTTCAGAAGGCGGCTCAACGCCAGACAAGCGTAAGGTCAAGGCCACAATGCACTGGGTTTCGGCCAATCACGCAATCGATGCCACGGTCTATGAATTCGGACGCCTTTTCACCGACTCCCATCCGACCGGGCTTGAATCGTTCAATAGTGACGCAAGAGTGGAACGTTCGGCGAAGCTCGAACCGGTGCTCGCCGACGTCGAGCCGGGCGAGGTCGTACAATTCGAGCGCCTTGGCTACTACGCAAGCGACATCGTTCGCCACGGCGTCTTCAACCAGACGGTTGGTCTTCGCGACGAATGGGCGAACCTACAAAAGCGTCAGGCATCTCGCTGAGCCTGAACGACTGCTGCGCGTAGCTGTTCGAGCGTGAACGGCTTTGGTAGAAACGCGTCGGATGGAGATCGACCTTCGTCGAACGTCGACGTCATGAATCCTGACGCAATGATGACCGGGAGTGCAGGATTGAGGATCTTCAACTGCCGGAGCACGTCCCGACCGTGCATGCCGGGCATGACCCAATCGAGATAAACAAGGTCGATACTCGTGCCATAACGTTGAAACGCTTCGATGGCTTCTTCGCCATTCGTTGCTCTGATGGTGTCGAGCCCGAGCGAGGTAAGCCATTCGAGGGCCAGCCCGCCGACCAACTCGTTGTCTTCTACGACGAGAACGGTTGCACTGCGGATCGTCTGGCTGCTCTCCGATGGCTCAATAATCGTCTCGACTAGCGTCATATCCGGTGCGATGTAGAGGGGCACGAACAATTCCGCGACGGTTCCGCCCTCGACCGAACTCGCGAGGCGGACGGCACCGCCAAACTGCTTCGCCGCGTTGTACACGGCGTTGAGGCCAAGTCCCCGACCGGCACCCTTGGTCGAGAAGAAAGGGTCGAAGGCCTGCCGAAGGGTTTCTTCGTCCATGCCCGGCCCGCTATCGCTCACACGGATACAAACAACAGGGCCGGGAGCGACTGTTTCTCCGTGCTGACCGAGAAGCGGCTTCGCCAATACTGTCGAGGTGACGTCGACGATGCACTCACCGGGTTCCTCCACGGCATCGCGAGCATTGAGGACGAGGTTGAGAACAGCGCTTTGCAGCTGTGTCGAATCACCGAACGCCAAGTACTCGTTGTCGCCAGGGTCAGTGGCGGTGATAGCGCTCCTGGCCGTTGGGGCGATCAGCGAAATGACCTGATTGACAAGCGCATTCAGGTCGACGGCTTCCTGAGTGGGCTCCGTTTGGTTGCCGAATGTGAGCATGCGCCGCGAAAGCGCAGCTGCTTGCTCGCCCGCTTCCATGATTCTGTCGGCATAGCCCTTCGGTCGAGTCTCTACGAGTTCCGATCGCAGCAGATCGGCGTAGCCGAGCACGACGGCTAGCTGGTTGTTGAAGTCATGGGCCATACCGCCTGCTAGCTGACCGACCACCCGCATTCGCTCACTCTGAAGTAGCTGCTTCTCCTGTTCGCGGAGAAGCGTTTCGAGTTCCTTGACTTCCGATATTGACCGGGTGAACGAGATGAAACCTGAATCGATTGGCACTATCGAAACCCGGAACCACTCGTTGAAGGGCACAAAGTGAAATTCAAAGTCGACTGGTTCGACGTTCTTGACGGCCCGTCGATAATTCAACTCGAAATCGGAACCGTTTCCGAGCGGCAGCGCTTCAAAAAAGGATTTGCCGTTGAATTCATCGACTGCGACGCCCAACGCCTCCGCAAATTCTTCGTTGATCGCCTGGATGACTAGGTGCTCGTCGAAGAGAATCACCGACGACGGAATTGCATGGAGCAAGCTATCTAGTTGGCGCTTGACCAGATCTGCCTCGTCACGTTGCTGACGTTCTTCTGTCAGGTCAACAATGGCTCCGGTGACCGTACGCAGATCTTCATCAACCACGGCGCTGATCAACACGTGGCTCACGTCGCCAACTATTGAGACAATTCGACACTCTGTCTGCAGCGGACGATTTCGACGAAGGGTCTCATTTACAGCGTCGGTGACGCGGCCTCGGTCGTCTGGGTGAATTCGAGAGAAGAGGTCGCCCTCAGTCACGAGCAACTTGCGGTCGGCACCGCCAACCGAAGCGTCGTGGCGAGTGAACACCCTGTCGCCTATTGAATAGGTGAACGTCTCGATTTTCGCAAGGCTCAACGCGAGCCTAAGTGTGTCGTCCATAGCCGTCCCTCCAGAACCGATCGGCCCACCTTGCGAGCCGGTCATGTCATGGGATTGCCAAGCAACATTAGCGTAGAACCAGGTCGATGGTGCTCGATACACCACGAAGGGTCTTTGTGCCCTCTTCAATGACGACCGGCTTACCAAAACCGCGGATTCATCCATTAACCTCGGTGGGAGTATCGACCCTCGTCCGGAGAATCATGTCAGCTCAGATCATCTACACAATCACCGATGAAGCCCCTGCGCTTGCAACTCATTCTCTGCTTCCGGTGATCGAGTCATTTGCTGGCGCCGCCGGCGTAACCGTCGAGACACGGGACATATCGCTTGGTGGGCGAATCATCGCCACGTTCAACGACCATCTCATGCCCGAGCAGCGCATCGGCGATGCGCTCGCCGAGCTGGGTGCGCTCACACAAGACCCTCACGCAAACATCATCAAGCTCCCGAATATTTCGGCGTCTGTGCCACAGCTCAAGGCGGCAGTCGCCGAGCTTCAGGCCAAGGGGTACGCACTCCCCGACTACCCAGACGATCCAAAAACCGACGCCGAGAAGGCGATTCGAGGCCTCTACGACAAGATCAAGGGCAGCGCAGTTAACCCCGTGTTGCGCGAAGGAAACTCCGACCGCCGGGCGCCCAAAGCCGTAAAGCAGTACGCACAGAACAATCCACATTCGATGGGTGCATGGTCTGCCGATTCCAAAACCCATGTTGCGACCATGACGGGTGGCGACTTCTTCGCCAACGAGCAGTCGGTGACAATCGACGCCGCAACCACATTTCGGATCGAGCAGGTAGCCGCCGACGGCACCGTCACGGTGCTTAAAGAAGACCAACCATTGCTTGCGGGAGAGATCATTGACTCCTCCGTTATGAGCAACGCAGCGCTTACCGCCTTCCTGGCCGAGCAGATCGCCGATGCCAAGACGCAGGGTGTGCTGTTCTCGCTTCACCTGAAGGCGACCATGATGAAAGTGTCCGACCCGATCATTTTCGGGCGCGCAGTCAAGGTGTTCTTCGCCGACGTCTTTGCCAAGCATGGCGACGTACTCGACGAGCTCGGTGTCGATGTCAACAACGGCTTCGGCAACCTTCTCGGTGCGCTCGACAACACGACGGCTGAACAGCGAGCGGCCATCGAGGCCGACATCGCCGCTGCCTACGCCGACGGTCCTTCGGTCGCAATGGTCGATTCAGACAAGGGCATCACCAACCTGCACGTACCCAGTGACGTCATCGTCGATGCATCGATGCCGGCCATGATCCGCACGTCGGGCCAGATGTGGAACGCCGAAGGAAATCAGCAAGACGCCAAAGCGGTCATTCCTGACAGCAGCTACGCCGGTGTCTACCAAGAAACCATTGACTTCTGTAAGGCAAACGGCGCCTTCGACCCGACCACAATGGGTACAACGCCAAACGTTGGACTGATGGCCCAGAAGGCCGAAGAGTACGGCTCGCACGACAAGACATTCGAGATCGAATCAGCTGGCGTTGTTCGTGTGGTCGACGGCGCTGGAGCGACCATCATGGAGCATACGGTTGAAGTTGGCGACATCTTCAGGGCTTGCCAGACGAAGGATGCGCCGGTTCAAGACTGGGTAAAGCTCGCCGTTAGCCGTGGTCGAGCAACTGGAGCGCCAGTTGTGTTCTGGCTCGACCAGGCCCGTGCCCACGACGCCAACTTGATCGCCAAGATCAAGGCATATCTACCAGACCACGACACCGATGGAATCCAAATCGAGATTCTTTCGCCCGTCGAAGCAACTCGCTTCACCCTTGCCCGAGTGAAAGCAGGAGACGAAACAATCTCCGTTACCGGCAACGTGCTCCGCGACTACCTCACCGACCTCTTCCCAATCCTCGAGCTCGGCACAAGCGCCAAGATGCTGTCGATCGTGCCCCTCATGAAGGGGGGAGGCCTGTTCGAAACCGGCGCCGGCGGCTCCGCCCCGAAGCACGTCCAGCAGTTTGAGAAGGAAAACCACCTTCGCTGGGACTCACTAGGCGAGTTTCTGGCCCTTGCGGTATCGCTTGAACATCTTGCCGAGGCAACGGGCAATGCCGGAGCCCAGGTGCTCGCCGATGCACTTGATAGTGCCACCGGCAAGCTGCTTCTCAATGGCAAATCGCCTTCACGTAAGGTGAACGAGCTCGACAATCGTGGTAGCCACTTCTACCTCGCCATGTATTGGGCCGACGAGCTAGCGGCGCAAACTGTCGACACGGCGCTCGCCGCCCGATTTGCCCCTGTGGCCAAGGCCCTGAGCGATGCTGAAGGCACCATTGTGGGCGAGCTCAATGCCGTCCAGGGGCAGCCAATGGACATTGGCGGCTATTACAGCCCCGACGCCGCAAAGGCCGAGGCGGCAATGCGTCCAAGCCCGACTTTCGGAGCCATCCTCGCAACGGTCTAACCGTTCACCCATTCATTCACTTTTCGGACAAGACTGGCATCGCCGGACACGAGTAGCGTCGTAATGATCGTCTCTGCCCACTTTGGGATTTCTTCCTTGATCTTGTCTTCTGGTCCGACAAGGGCGACGTCTTCAACCATCTGAAGCGGAATGGCCGCGATGGCCTCGTCTTTGCGGCCAGCAAGGTATAGACGTTGGATGTCGTGGCATTCAGATTCGTAGCCGAGGCGCGCTAGCACCTCGAAATGAAAGTTTGCACCTTTGGCGCCCATACCGCCCACGTAGAGCGCAAGCATCGGTCGCACGTAGTTGGCCGCAGTTTCGACGTCGTCGTTGATGATCAAGGGGATTGGACACGCGATGTCAAACGTGTCGAAGTTGTGGCGGCCGCCCTTGGCGAATCCGGCTTGCAGCGCCTCGGTGTAGAAGTCGTTTGACTTCGGGCCAAACCAGAACGGGAGCCAACCGTCGGCAATCTCGGCGGCGAGTGCCACGTTCTTCGGCCCCTCCGCAGCCAAATAGATCGGGAGGTTGCTCCGTAGTGGGTGCACAGTCGGCTTCAGCGCTTTACCGAGACCGGCTCCGCCTTGGTATGGCAGCTGATAGTGAGCGCCGTCGAGCGTGACCCGAGCTTCTCTATCGAATACCTGGCGCACGATGTCGATGTATTCGCGGGTTCGTTCGAGTGGCCGCGGGTACGGCTGGCCGTACCAGCCTTCGACCACCTGAGGACCAGATGCACCCAGCCCAAGCCGGAATCGTCCCCCAGAGAGGTGGTCCATGGTGATCGCCGCCATGGCTGTCGCGGTTGGTGTGCGAGCAGCCATCTGGATGATGGCTGTACCGAGATCTACGTTAGAAGTTTGCGACCCCCACCACGCCAATGGCGTCAAGGCATCGGATCCATACGCCTCTGCCGTCCAAATACTGTCCCAGCCGAGCTCGTCAGCGGCTGCTATCGCTTCCACCGTGTTCGCCGGCGGCCCAGCTCCCCAATAGCCAGTCATTAAGCCAAGTTTCAGCGTGGAGCTCATGTAATCCTTATCTGCGGGTCGAATACCTGATCAGCGGGCCGTGATCACTCGGCAAGGCTAGTCTCTTGCCATGCGGTACTCCTCTTTGGTCGATCGGATCCACAGCGACGGACTAGGCGGCTGGGCCGTTCATTTCAAGGCGTCGCAAGCGATGGCGCGAGGCGAAGATGTAATCATCCTCAGCGTCGGCGATCCTGACTTCGCGACTCCAAGGCCAATCGTGCAAAGCGCAATAGCGGCATTGGACCGGGGCGACACTCACTACGCCGAGATCGCCGGCCGAGCCAAGCTCCGGGCCGCGGTTGCCGCTGATATCGCGGCACGAACAGGGCAAGGTCTTGACGCCGACAATGTGATCGTGTGTGCAGGGACTCAGAACGCCCTGATGGCGACCAGTCTTTGTCTGCTCGAGCACGGCGACGAGGTCATAGGGCTCGACCCGATGTATCTCACATACGAGGCAACATTGCGAGCAGGCGGAGCCAGTCTGGTTCGTGTCGCCCAGTCCGCTGAATCAGGATTCCGCCCTGACATCAAAGCCATCCGTGCTGCGGTCACCGAGAGGACACGGGCCATCGCTATTACGACACCGAACAACCCGACTGGTGTTGTTCTACGGAAGGAGGAACTCACGGCAATCGCCCAGATAGCGATTGATCACGACCTTTGGATCCTCTCCGATGAGGTATACGGCGACCTTCTCTTCGAGGGAGATCACACATCGATTGCCTCGTTGCCTGGCATGTCTGAGCGCACCGTGACGGTTAGCAGTCTCTCGAAATCGCACGCCATGACTGGTTGGCGGGTCGGCTGGGCCGTCGCTCCCCATGAACTGATCGCTCACATGAACAGTCTTCAGATCAACGTCAACTACGGACTCCCCGGCTTCATCCAGGAAGCAGCGTTCTCGGCCTTGACTGAACATCGCACTGCGTCGCGGCCGATGCGCGACATCTACCAACGACGGCGTGATCTTGCCGCCGAGATTCTAAACGCTTCCCCTCATCTCGAAGTCCTTGTTCCACAGGCCGGTATGTATCTGCTCGTCGATATCAGACGGGTCGATCCCTCAAGCAAGTCATTCGCTCATGCCCTCTTCGACGCGACCGGCGTGTCGGTCGTTGACGCCGGAGCTTTTGGGCCTTCGGCCGAGGGATGGGTCCGGATTAGCTTCACGATCGACGACGACCGACTGGCCGAAGGCTGTCGCCGGATTGTGTCGTATGCCGCAACGTCGGGTTAGATCTGACGAGAAAGGCTTCGACCAGTAGCGGTGTTGACTACGAGCGCCGCCATGAAGGTCATCACTGCCATGAGCGACATCGTCGCACCAGGGGCCGTGTCGTAGTGGTAGCTAACTAGTAGCCCGAGAATGACAGCCGCTGAGCCAAGCACGATCGAGCCGATCATGATGTATGGCACTCGTTTGATAAGCAGCGCTGACGCGGCGGGTGGGGCGATCAAGAACGACACCACGAGAAGATTGCCAATTGTCTCGAATGAAGACACAACAGCGAGAGCAAGCATCCCGAGAAGAACGGCGTGGGTGAGTTTTGGACGCAGACCCAAGAGTTCGGCCAGCGTCTCGTCGAAGGTCATGGCAAGAAGGGGCCGGTAGAAGACGAGAATGCCGATGATTGTGATTGCAGCCGCGATCGCTTGCCGAATGAGATCGGTGTTGTCGATAGAGGTGATCGAGCCAAACAAGAATCTAGTGAGGTCGCCTGCGTACGACCCACTCCTCGACATGATTACGACCGCAAGCGAGAGGAATCCGGCAAACAAGATTCCGATCGTGGTGTCTTCAGGCAGCGGCGACTGACTACGGATTAAGTGCATTAAAGCGACCATGGCACCAGCCGCAACGAAGGCGCCGAGAGTCGTACTCACTCCGACGGTGTAGGCGACGGCTATGCCTGGTAGCACCCCGTGCGCCAGCGCATCGCCAAAGAAGCTCATGCCCCTCAGTACGACCCACGTTCCGACGAGCGACGTGCACACGACGGCGAGAATGCCTGCGAGCAGGGCATGACGCATCGTCTGGCTCGAGAATGGATCAATCCACCACTGTTGCGGGCTAGCCAGAAAGTCCATTTGGATCTCCCCCAAGCGCCTGCGTAATGGCAATAGCGTCAAACTTGAGGAGCCCGAGGTAAGTGTCTGCGCCAGACCCGAGTTCGCCAAGTACGTCGGTGTAGAGATACACGACCTCCACCTTGTCACCAAGGCGTGACGCGACTGCTTCGATCTCGGCTCCGTTGTGTTGGTGCTCGGCGAAGATTGCCGGAACCCCAAGTGAAACGATCGACGCTTCTAGCCGCTCAAGGTCTGCTGGGCTCGCTTCGCTTAGGGTGCTTGAGGGCAAGACAGTATCGAGCACCTCATAGCCGTACCGATCGGCGAAGTAGCCCATCGCGTCGTGGTTGGTGACAAGAACTCGTTCCTCAACCGGAACAGTGTGTAGCGCAGCGGCAATCGCAGCGTCGGCCTTGAGGAGCTGATCGACATAGTCATTTGCACATTCGGTTACGACAGCTTCGGGCGCT
>JBBKWJ010000128.1:0-4521 GCA_037968895.1 Acidimicrobiales bacterium | reverse complement strand
GGCGAATAACGAGCTTCGAGTCACCGCCCGATTCAACGGAGCCATGCGAGCTCTAGCACTCCTGGTTGCGGCGATCGTGACCTGTCACGCGCATCCAGCGCTGGCTGGTACAGGCGGCACGATCGGAGACGTCACGGCGTCCGAAGATGGGCTCGAAGCCGGTGTCGGGTCGGAGCGGGCATATGGCGGGCCGGGCGGCACGACGGTCAAGCTTGGCCCCAACATCCTCGCCAACTGCACCTTTGCCACCAACCTCACCCACGGCGAAGCCGATGACTACATCGGCGCACTCAACATCAACGACGGCGTCCCGGGCGCAAGCAACATCTCGAGCACTACGGGAGACTTCTACCACTTCGTCCGCTGTCCCGAGCCCGTATTCGACGGCTCCCAATGGGCCGTGTGGACCGTCACCGACCCAATTCCCCGCGAGATCACCGCCGCTCTCATCGAGACCGCCCGCAACCGAACCCCAATCACCATTCCCACGCCCCAACTTTCCCCGCCCGGCACCCCCGACTGGGCCCTCATCGTCAATCTGCCAACCTGGTTCTGGGTCAGCGACACCGACTGGCAGCCCGCCACCGCCTCGGCCACTCTCCTCGACCGCGGCATTGACGCAACCGTCTACGTCACCGCCACCCCAACCGCCACCCAGTGGAACCCAGGCGACCAAACACCAGCAGTCAGCTGCCAACAAGGCACCCCATGGACACCAGACATGCGGGAAGACCAAACCGACTGCTCCCACACCTACAAACAACCAACCCGAGACGCCCCACTCACATTGACCACCACCACAACCTGGTCAATCACCTTCTTCTGCCAACCGGCCGTCATCTGCGTGGGCCAGGCACCACCCACCACGCTTCAAACCACCACCTCAACCGAACTCACAGTCCACGAAATCAAACCCGTCCTCACCCAATAGTTCACGTACCAGGTACGTGAACTATTGCGGCACAATGGAGCGCCATGCATCTTGAGTCTGCCAACGCAAGCATCGACGTCGACCTCCAGGGCGGCCGCCTTGCGTCTCTGAGCATCGACAACCTCGACATCCTCGTGCCGAAGACCGAACGACCAACCCGATGGGGGTCGTTCCCGATGATCCCGTGGTGCGGACGGATGCCACACGGACACCTCGACTTCGACGGAAGTGGCTACGACTTCCCGATCACCAGCCCACCCCACGCCAACCACGGCCTCACTCACCTACAAGCCTGGACCCAAGTCGACGACACCACGATCAGCACGGCGCTCGTCGACCCGTGGCCATTCGGCGGAACCGTAACCCAACGATTCGACCTGACCGACAACTCGCTCACGGTGACAGCCGAAGTGCACGCCAATGAGCACGCCATGCCAGCAATGATCGGCTGGCACCCGTGGTTTCGCCGCCAACTCGGACGGGGCGGCGACGCGCAACTGAGCTTTGATGCCAACTCGATCTATGCCGTCGACGACGAAGACACGCCAACCGGCGAACTCGTCGACGTGCCACCCGGACCGTGGGACGCGTGTTTCGTCGGCCTTACCTCAGACCCTGTGATCGAATGGCCAGGAGCGTTGCGACTCGCGCTCACATCGACGTTCGATCACTGGGTCATCTTTACCGAGCCCGAGCACGCCATTTGCGTTGAACCACAAAGCGGCCCACCAAATCAGCTCAAACTTGACCCACATGTTCTTCAGCCTGGTGAATCATTGACCGGTTCGATGACGCTCAAGTGGGACGTGCAGGGCTAAAGCTAGATCTACGTAACCCAAGGTCCTTCGCCGCTGATTCGACTCACCTTTATCCGAGCAACCATCGTGGATGCTGCGTCACGCATGGCGAGTGGATGGCGAGAAAGGCCCATGTATTTCATTGCCAGTCGGTCCATGAGCTGAGGGTTCGGACCCTCCTCGAGTTCGACCACGCCACGTACGACGAGATGGCGCTGAAACCCACGAGCACTCCGCTCTGTGTCTTCGATCGACAAGATGATGTTCGGGTCTCGCATCAGATTCTTGGCTTTCTCGGTGTCGGCCGATGTGGCGAACAAAATCTCGTCGTCCTGAGCAATCACCCAGACCACCGACACCTGCGGCGAACCGTCGGCATTTTGTGTCCACACGTGTGCCACCGCGTCTGAACCCAGAAGAGTTTGCGCTGGTGCTGGAATCGTGCCCATATCGGGCCTCCCTCGTGTTTCTTTGGTTGTCCCCTGCTCTACGCTCTCACTCGCGCCGGCTCCTGTCAACAGATTGTTGAACAGCGGCCTAGACCCTCACGTCACCTCGACTCGACGCAACCGTCCCAAACAGCACTCCCGCGATCACGATCACGCCGCCGATGACCGTCGCCACTGCAGGCACCTCATTGAAGAAAACAAGCGCCCAGATTGTGCCAGCGACAGTCTCAACCGGGGTGAACAAGGCAACCTCGGCGGTCGGCGCAAATCGCGGCGCGTTGCTGTGGGCGACTCGACCGAGCGGATTGAAAACGAGTCCCATCGCTGCTGCAGCCCAGTAGGCGCGAGCATCGAGATCACCGAGCGTGGTGAACGGTGCAGCCATCAACGCCATCAGGAACCCGCTGAGCCCAAGGGCGACAAACCGATTCAGGTCTGGGTATCGACGCCAGACCACGAGGCTGGCGGCAAACGACGCAATCGCAAGAACCGCAATCAGGTCGCCTCGCAGGTTAGGCCCGCCGATCGAACCAGACACGACAATTCCGATACCGACCATCGTGATGGCAATCGCAATGGCCACTACCCGCGTCGGCGACTCACGCAGCGCGAGCCACGCCACTAGCGCCGCCAGCAAAGGTGACGCGGCAACAATGACGACGACGTTTGCGATGTCAGTCTTCGTGAGCGCCACGATGAACGCGAGTTGGGTTACTGCGGCCAACGCAGCGACCGAAACGAGTGGTTTCCAGTCCGACTTCAGAGACTCGACCGAAATCGGCCGGCCAAAGAAGTGGTGGAGCACGGCCTGCACGGGAATCGCCAGAATCGCAACAAGAAACGCAATGTTCCACGACGACGTTTCGGAGGCTCGAACGAAGACGGAGTCGGTCGACACGAGCAACATGCCAAGTGCTGCGAGTCCCCAGCCCAGTCGGCGGTCAGATGCCATCGAAGCAGGTTAACGCGAAGCTCAGGTCGACGGCGGCGAGTTGGCAGACGATACTGGCCCGATGGACGCCATCACCGCCATCAAAGGCAAACGAGATACCCGTAGCTATACCGACTCCCCCGTCGACGACGACACGCTCAACACCGTGCTCGACTCGGCTCGAATGGCCGGCTCGGCCAAAAACGTGCAGCCCGTTCGCCTCGTCGTCACGACCGACCCGGCCAAGAAGGTTGCCCTCAAAGCCAGCGGCGATTTTGCCACCTGGATCGACGACGCACCCGTAGTGATCGTCGTCACCGTGCGTGCGGATGCCGGGCCTCGCAGCATGTTTGACGTCGGGCGCCACGCCCAAAACCTCATGGTCGCAGCCCACGCCCTCGGTTTGGCATCGTGCCCCGTCACGATCCATCATCCCGAGGTCGCTCACGATCTCTTGCAGATCCCGGCCGACGTCGTGCCCGCCATGATCGTCACTCTTGGATGGCCCGCCCCAAGCTCAGGACCATCGCCGGTTGCTGGGCCACGGGTCGACATCCGCGAATACGTGGCCGTTGAAGGTTGGGACTAGAGCGTGGCAACACCCGCCTCTGAAGCTGCGCTTGAACCCAACCTCGAGATCATCGACCCGCATCACCATCTTTGGGACTTCGAAACGCCATACGGGCGCTACGAGATCGACGAGCTTCGCCAAGACACCGGGGCGGGCCACAACATTGCGCAAACCGTGTTCGTCGAGTGTGAGTCCAACCTGCGCACGGACGGCCCCGAGCATCTGCGCGCCGTCGGCGAAACGGAGTACGTCGAACGTCGAGCCACTGTGCTCGATCAGACCCCAGGATCCAAAATTGCGGGCATCGTGGCAACCGCCGACCTACGCCATCCCGCAGCGGGCGACACGCTCGACGCCCACATGGCCGCATCGAACAGGTTCCGTGGCATCCGCCAACGATTGAACAGAGCAGCGGGCGGCACCCCAAGCCTCTACCACGACCCTGCCTTCCACGCTGGCTGTCGCGAGCTCGCCAGTCGGGGCCACACCCTCGACGCCTGGCAATACCACTTCCAACTGGTCGATCTTGTGTCAGTAGCGAAGGCAGTTCCCGAGCTCACAATCATCGTCAACCACCTCGGCGGTCCGCTCGCCACGGGGAGTTTCGCCGGACAACGAGATGCCGTCCACGAACAGACCAAGTCGGGCCTGGCCGAGCTCGCAGCGTACGAGAACGTCGTCATCAAGGTTGGTGGCATCGGGATGGAACGTTTCGGTACCGAATGGCTGCCGGCACAAGGTCGACCATCGTCAGAGGATGTCGTTGCGGCGTGGGGCGACCTCATGCGTTGGACAATCGAAACGTTCGGTCCATCACGCTCGATGTTCGAGTCGAACTTCAG
>JBBKWJ010000127.1:0-3289 GCA_037968895.1 Acidimicrobiales bacterium | reverse complement strand
CTGCTGGTTGGCCAATACGAAGATTTCTCAGAGAAAACCGTCGAGGTCCAGGACATTCGCCGAGAGTCGCTCGCACTTCTTTCGGCAACGGTGTTCGCTGCGCTTGATGAGCGCCCGTGGAGCCCGATTGATCTCGCGGCAAAGATGAAGCCGCTCATCACAGGGCGACACTTGCTCCTGTATTCAAGCGACCCCGTGCAGCAGGCGGGGTGGGACGCGATGGATGCGACCGGGAGGCTCACAGGTGATGAGGCCGGTGTCTTCCTTCTCAACCTGAACGCGGGCAAGAACGATCCTTTTATGGTTGTAGCAGTCGAGGTCATCACCGAGAAGGTTGAAGAGGGCACGCTCGTGACCCTAAGAACGACTGTCGCGAACAGGATGCCCGACGACATTTCGCCCTTCGCTTTGGGGAATTGGGACTCCATCGGAGTCGATAAGGGAACCTATGTCGGCCGCTTTGTCGTGTATGCGCCTGCACTTGCGACCGATGTGAAGTTTGTTGATGACCGACCACTAGAGGTGTTTGGACCCGACGGCCAGGTCTGGGTAATGGGAACACGTCTCGATATTCGACTGGGAGAAAACGAGATCATCGAAGCTTCGTTTATTTTGCCAGACGGAGTTTCGGAGTTCTCGGTCGTTCCCTCGGCGCGCTATCCCACAACGAACTGGACGAGCCAAGGTGTCGCTGTCGGCGACAGTGCAAATTTGGTTATCTCCATTGCCGGAGACTCGTAAAACCACTATGAGCGCAACGTGGTGAAAACCACGAACGGTGGTGCAGCGAACGCAGGCTGTCGACTGTTGTCATGGTCTCGTCACAGTAGGTCGAAAATGTCATGCTGCTAAGCATCTTTCCTCTCCCGCTCGCACTCCTGTGTGGCTAACATGGTCCCAATATCAGATTGCCACGGAGGCGGAGAAATGAAGAAGCTACTAATCGGCGCAATGTTTGCAGCATCTATCGTCGGAGCATCAGCTGGTGTCGCATCAGCACAAGGATGTCCCGAGTCAAACGAAAAAGCAGTGTTATGCCAGGTCGAGGTTAAGGGCACCACAATTGATGCGCCCGTCGCTGTCGAACCAGCCGCGGTTGCAGCTGCACAACCTGCGGTCGCAGCCAAGGCTCAGCTTCCTGTCACAGGTGCTGAGACCGGCATTATTGTGGGCGCAGGTCTCGCACTCGTCGCGGGCGGCGGACTCCTCGTCCTTCGCAGCCGCAAAGGCGCAATCGCCTAACGAGCTAGTCTCCGGAATCTGATCAACGTTGCCCCTTGGTTCGCCAGGGGGCAACGTCGCGTCTTGGTGCGAGTTGCGTCCTGGGCGACAGCTATGCGTGGGGCCTGGTGGCGGCAAAGATCTGAGCGCTACCCGGCCTGAGATGTATGTGCTTGGCATCGACAAAGCCGGCGGCTTCGAGTTGCTTCAGTAGCACGTCACGCTCAGGGAGATACGAGACCGACCGAGGCAGGTACGAATACGCAGTCTTGTCGCTGAGCAACCCGCCGATCATCGGCACGATTTTGTTGAAGTACAGATTGTGGCCAAACTTGAGAACGCGATTGTCAGGCGAGGCAACATCAAGAAGCACAACACGGCCGCCTGGTTTGATTGTCCTCGCAAGCTCCTCAAAGAACGGCGGAAGCGATACAAGGTTCCTTAGCGCAAACCCGCATACGGCCCCTTGTACCGACTCATCGGCGATCGGCAATTGCAACAAGTCCCCCTGGACCAGGGGCGCATCGGTTCGAGCATTGGCCAACATGCCAAACGAGAGATCGACCCCGATGGCGTTTGCCTGAGCCTCTTCGATGGCAACGCAGAAGTCGCCAGTGCCACACGCCAGGTCGAGGATCTCATCACCAGGGCCGAATCGAAGCTCTTTCATCGCCCGCTTGCGCCAGCCAACGTCCATGCGAAAAGTCATGACGCGATTCACCATGTCGTAACGAGGCGCAATGGTGTCGAACATCTCGCGGACAGCGGTCCGCTTCTCGTCGCCTTGGGGGAGTCGGTCGGTTGGCATTGGGGACATCCGTCAAGGCTAGGAGACATCAACGGATTACACTGTCTCCTTGGTTCGGTCAATCTGGCAGGGCTTGTGCCGATAGGTCCCAAAACGAGTTGGCTGAATCGGAAGGAATCGCCCGTGACAAAGCACAACATACTTTTTGTTTGCACGGCCAACATCTGCCGATCGCCAACTGCCGAATACATCGCACGCGATCGCTTCGGGCAGGATCACTTCCGCTTTGCCTCCGCAGGGTTCATGCGGTCAGACCAGACTTGTCCAAGTGATCTCACGAAAGTGCTCGACAAACGCGGTATTGACGTTTCGCCGCATCGAAGTCACAAACTCACTCAGGCGATCCTCGACGCCTCTGATCTTGTGCTGACGATGGAATCGCAACACATTCAAAACATCGCGATTGACTTCCCCGACTCGTTTCCCAAGAGCCTGCCGCTCGTCGAGGCCGCCGAACGTCTGGTTGGCCGCCGCGTATCGATTGCCGACTTCGTCGCCGAGATCCAGAGCCGCGACCCAATGGCGTACCTCGGGCGAGACTGGGACGTCGACGACCCATACAAACGAGGCACTCGGAGGTACCGCAAGGCCGTCGCACAAATTGAAGGCCTCGTTGAAACGGTTGTCGAAGCGCTGCAATAAACGCAGCTAGCTCACGGTGCCTGTTCGCTGGACGTTCTCTGGCGAGTTGGTGAAGTACACGATGAGCTCTGACCGATTTAGGCCGCGTTCGAGCATGGTGGCCCAATACGCCTGACCTTCTTGGTCGCCGGTTCGAGCCAACACGTTGGCGTAGAGCGCATCAATAACTTGTGTGTCGGTGAGCGTGTTGCCGTAGCGGTTGGTCCATTCTTGCGAGAACGTGAAGTTGTCAGCAACGTCGAAGATCGTTAGCCCGTTTCGGCGATGTTCAGCCCAGTAGTTGAGCCCGTCGGGGTCAGAGGGACGATTGAACACTGCGCTATAGAGGCGGTGCACCTCGGCTTCGACTGGAGCGAGATCGGCTGGGCGCGTTGTCGTCGTTGACGGGGGAGTGGTCGGCACCACGACATTTCCGCCGGCCGTTGTAGTGGTTTGAGGTGCGGTCGTGGCCGGTGTGGTCGTGGTCGGCGCCGTGGTGGATGTCGTCGTGGCTGTGGTCGTGGTGGTTGGCGGCTTTGTTGTTGTGGTTACGGCCGTTGTCGTCGTGGTTGTCGGTTTCGTTGTTGTGGTTGTTGGCTTCGTCGTCGTTGTGGTGGCGGCCGTGGTTGTGGTGGCCGC
>JBBKWJ010000126.1:0-12441 GCA_037968895.1 Acidimicrobiales bacterium | reverse complement strand
TGCTGCTGATCGCGGATCATGGCGATGGCCTTGTCGACGAGGTCTTCACTCAGGTGGTAGCCGTCGTCAGTAGGAGTGTGAACTCGGTGGTTATCGATGGTGATCATCGGGTGCCACTGATCAACTTCGCCAGGCAGGAACCCATAGAACCGCTCAAACCCGAGGCCGAGGGGCCAGCGATCGAATGGGCCAGCAGCAGTTGCCTCGGCCGTCGGCGTGAGGTGCCACTTGCCGTTGCAGTAAGTCGAGTAGCCATTGAGGCGCAGCACCTCAGCGATCGAGGCCGCACTCTTTGGGAGAAACGCATTGTGACCGGGGAACCCACTTGCCATCTCGGCGATAGCCGAGAACCCGATCGAGTGATGATTGCGCCCGGTCAGAAGTGCGGCGCGACTCGGCGAGCACAGCGCCGTCGTGTGGAAGTTGTTGTAACGCAGCCCGTTATCAGCGAGTGCGTCGATTTCGGGGGTCGAGATCGGACCGCCGTAACAGCCAAGCTGGCCAAAGCCGAGGTCGTCGAACATGATGACGACGACGTTGGGTGCATCACCGGGGGGACGCACCGGGTCGGGCCAATCGGCCGTCGATTCGTTGTAGGTGTTCTTGATCTCGCCCCGAAACGGAGTGGGGTCGTATGGCAGCGAGTTTGGCGGCGGCAGGTCCATCATGATTGCGACTCGCCGGCTTGTGACTCGACGCCTTCTTCGAGTGCATCGAGACCCTGTGGGGCCTCGCTCCAGCGGCGTTTGCCTGCTCGCAGGAGCCGAGCCGACCCGAAGTACAGGCTTCGGGACACGAACGGATCGGTCTGACGAGCGAGCACATCGCAGCAATCGGCTTTCAGGTTGCGTGCCGCTACTAGGGTCGCGTTGTCTCCCGGTGCCATAGCGATGAGATCGATCACGTGGAGCGCAAGTTGGTGTTCGCCAGCGTCGACGTGCTTCTGGGCTGCGGCCAAGACGAGTGCGGGGTCGACGGCCGCAAGCATCGCGAGCGCCGCGGCGTCTGGCGCGGCCGGGTGCAGATCAGTCGGGTTCTTAATGGTCCACCATCCTCCGTGGTCGTGAGTCGAGAGCGCACGTCATCCGCACCGTGTACGACGTCGCCGAACTCGGGAATCAGAAGCTCGGCATTGAGACCGGTCATGTGGTCGAGCGTGTCGATCCAGCGACGAGTGAGGCGTTGAATCCGCAGCGGCGAACACTTCGATTGGCCGCTCGTCGTCATCGAGAGTGAGACGGTCGGTATAGGTGACGGTGGGGTCGGTGAAGGTGAGGCCGCCCTCCAGCGCTCTCCGCTTGGCCCGCGGGAACTGGTATGAGTTCAGCAGTATTTGGTAGTCGAATGTCGACGTGTACCGGTCGTAGCGTTGATTGACGTTCGCAAGGATCGATTCGCGCTTCTTCGGTGTGGCCATGATTCCCCCTAGAACAGGCGACCCAGAGTAGTTGGCGAACCTCGGAGTTAAGAATCCCGCTGTGCTCGTACCGGAGGCGTAGGTGATAATGCTAATCCGGTCACACTTTTGGCCGGTTGGGTGTCTAAGAATCATGACCAGCGATCTACAGGCCAGACGGAGAGAAGAGCTTGATCTCTTTGCGGCGCTGTATCCACAGCTGCGGCGGTTCGCCGCAGTCGTCGCTGATTCCGATCAAGAACCAGACGATCTCGTGCAGGAAGCACTTGCGAAGGTACTGAGGCGAACGAGCCTGACAGACCTCTCGCACCCGGCGGCCTACCTCAAACGCACTGTTCTAAATCTGGTGGCCAATGATCGTCGCAGGAAGGGCCGGTATCGCCAGATCCTTCCCCGGCTCGGCCTGGACGAGGCGATGTCTGACAACTACCCGAGCGACATCAGCTTTCTCGACGAGTTATCGCCGACCGACCGAGCCGTCATCTACCTCGCCGATGTCGATGGCTATTCGCTATCTGACATCGCAACCGAGCTTGGCCTGTCGGCTGGCGCGGTTCGAAAGCGGGCCAGCCGGGCCCGAGCAAACCTACGCGAAAGGACAAGCGATGAGCCCGAACCAGCTACTTGAGGACAGAGCCGAACGAGGCCAGCAGCGCGGGGCTGCAAACGTGTGGGCCGCTGCGATCAAAGAGATTGATCCGACCCCGGTTGGCCGCCCGAATCCATGGGGCCGAGCCAGCTTCTGGCTGGTCGGACTTGCGGTCGCTGTTGTTGGCATCATCGGGCTGCGACAGTTCGACGGCTTCGACTCTGTCGACGAGACTGCGACGACGAGTGTTGAGGTCGCCCAGCAGGACGACGACCCCAACGCCGGGATCGAGCCTGCTCCAATTCTTGTCGAAGGTATGTCGCTCCGATCTGTCTACTCAACGAGTGTCGAACCCGACGGAGTTAGTGTCACCTCGAGCGACGTGGTCATTGACGCTCCGACAAAGACGACGTTCTTCGGCAACCCAACCGATCCATTCTCAAGTCCGATCTTGGCCATCGAGAACCTCGACGGCGGCGGATTCCGGCCTTGGGCGCTGAACTTGAACGGCGCCTCGCTTGACGGTCTCGTTGACAACCTGATCCGCGCCGACGGTGAGTGGACGATTGGAGATGACCCAGAGATGGTCCAGCTTGGATCAGTCACCGACGAAGCCGGGCAGTTCCCCACATGGTGGCAGTTCGACTTCGAGTCGGGCGATAAGACAATCACTCTGCAAGCGGAGAAAGACGCCGGAGGTGAAGCGTGGCTCTGGATTACTCGACTCGCTCCTGCGGAGGGTGAGACGATGGACGCCAAGACGATCGAAGTTGTCGGGACGGAAGGCGTGCTCGTGACAAGTTCGACCGGCGCCGACTTCGTCACGTGGGAGTCGGACGGATTCAACTATGTGGCCCGAGCCGGTGAGGTGGTTAGCGACACGCATGAGGGCCGGCTCGTGGCTGACAAGATCGACTCCTTGGTGGTGGTCAACCGGGCTGACTGGCAAGCGGCGATCGAGGGGGCCGGGGGCTTCACTACTAGTTCGATCGCCGTGCCAATCGGACTCGTGCTGATGGTGCTTTGGATACTGAGCTCCATCTGGTTTCTCTACAAGGGGCCACGCTGGCTCGCAGCGCCTCTACCGGTGGCAGGACTCGTCTTTCTGGCACTGACGCCAGATGTGATCTCATTGCTACTGCTCATTGGTGGGCTAATCGCAGCCTGGGGCTACTTCGCCCTGCGCAAGGACGGCGACGATCCTTCGGACTAATCGACGGCGAGTCGATGGGCCTCGTCGGGGTATGGGAACCACCGGAGATGTTCGAAGTCGCTCGTTGTTTCTGGTACCCCGATGGGGTCGACGTCGGCCCTGGCGAGGTCGGCCAAAATGGTCCTCGCCTTGTCCATGAACTCGGCTAATCCGCCTTCGGGCAGGATGGTTGGGTTACGAGGGAAACGCATGGTTCCGTCGCCGTATGTCGTGTCGAGCAGCGAGAGCGGGGCGGCGGTGAGACCGTTTCGGTGTCGCCAAAGGCCAGACCCTGGTTCGAAGCGATAGTAGGGGAGCAAGGCCCGCCCGGCGTCGGCAACAAGTCCGACTGCGTCGACCACGTAGTTGAAGGTCTCGTCGTCAATGAAGTAGTTGAAGTTGACCCTGACCCACCCTGGCTTGATGCCCTCGCAGCCCCTTGTGATCTCGCGTTCAAACTCGTGTGACTGGTCGAGGTCGATGCCAAGCAACCGGTGACCGTACGGACCAGCGCACGAACAGCCGCCTCGTGACTGAATACCGAACAAGTCGTTTAGCACGGCCACGACAAAGTTGTGATGCAAATACTTCTTGGCCTCTGCCGGAGCGGCGCTGTCACGAACGACGAACGACACGATCGACAAGCGCTCGGCATGCTTGCTGCCGAGAATCTGGATGTTTGGGTGTTCGTCCCAGGTCGCGACGGCTTCCTTGACGAAACGCTCTTCTCTAGTGCGAATTTCGTCGACACCGACTGCCTGCTTCAGCTGGAAGATGAGGCCGGCTCGAATTGAGCCAACAATGTCGGGTGTGCCGCCTTCTTCACGGTGCTCGATCTCAGGGAGAAAGCCGTGCTCGACTGGGTTGACGAACGAGACTGTTCCGCCGCCAGGAACGTCGGGAACCCGGTTGGTGAAGAGTTCGCGCCTGGCGACCAGCAGGCCAGGCGTGCCGGGGCCGCCGATCAGTTTGTGCGGTGAGATGAAGATGGCATCGAGGTAGCCGTCCGAGGTCGCTTTGTCGCCCATGTCGACTTCGACGTATGGAGCGGCCGCGGCGAAGTCCCAGAGTGCGATCGCTCCGTATTGATGGAGCATTGTCGACACAGCGTCGGTGTCGGTCATGATGCCCGTGACGTTCGAAGCGGCCGAGAATGAGCCGATGAGCTTGGGCCGACCCTTGTGGCGTTGAAGCTCACGTTCGAGGTGCTTGAGGTCGACGTGGCCGTCAGCGTCTTCGTCGATCGTGACGACGTCGGCGATCGACTCGCGCCACGGCAGTTCGTTTGAGTGATGCTCGTATGGGCCGATGAAAACGACGGGACGTTCTTCAGCCGGAATGTGGTCGCTTAGGTGATAGCGGTCTTCAAGGTTTGACGGAATGCGGAGGCCGAGCACACCGACGAGCTTGGCGATTGCTCCAGTTGAGCCGCTGCCGCAGAACAGCACCGCATGGTCGTCGGTCGCGCCGACGCAATCGGCAATGATTTTGCGAGCGTCGTCACGAAAACGGCTCGTCTGTAGACCGGTGCCGGATGACTCGGTGTGGGTGTTGGCGTAGAGGGGCAGGACGACGTCTCGGATGTAGTCCTCGATGAAGCTAAGCGAACGTCCCGACGCGGTGTAGTCGGCGTAGACAACCGGACGATGGCCGAATGGGCCGCTCGCCATCTCGTCGCGGCCAATCACGGACGTCCGGATCGTCTCTATAAGGCCCTTTGGCGCAGTTGTGTTCATCCTCCCAGCCTACGCCCGCGAACACTTCGGTGTCAGACACCGAAGTGTTCGGCAAACCATTTGTTCGCAGCCGCCCAGGTTCAGGCGCGATATCTTGGCGGCCACCGTCCAAGGAGATCGAATGGCTCATAACTACTTCGACACATTTATCGAAGTTGCGGAAGACACAAAGGCCACCATCGCTAGTGTGCCGCAACCTCGTGGCGGCAAGAAGACCGTTGCCCTGATGCAGTTCGAGATGCTGAGCGAAAGCTTTGCTCACACACAAGAAGAAGTGCTGTTCGACGTGTGGTTCGCACGGCAAGGCGAAGAGGGAAAACTCGATGTCGACAGCATTAGCGATCACGAGCGAGCAACTATCCGCGAGACGTTTTTTGCCAAGGGACAGGCGTGCCTGCGGGCGTCGCCGCTTACGAAGGCATACGGCTGGGGCGTGATCTTTGACGAGAAAGGTCGAGCGGCTTTGTGCGCGATGGAGTCTGACGAGTACGCGGCCCATGCGGCCAATCCCGATCTCGCCCACACCCGAGCAATGCGATCAAAGCGAGCTTGAGTTCAGACGGCCGCGGGTCGTGGGGGATGGGGTGCCGTGGCTGCGAAGATGGTCGCTAGGAGCGGTATGACTGCGAGGCTCAAGAGGGCAGGCCGGTAGCCGCCGAATGACTCCTGGGCGAGAGAGAGCGAGATAGGGCCAAGCGCAGAGCCAGCAACAACAGCCAGCGTCATCACACCTTGAATTGAACCGATGTGCGCGGTGCCAAACCAATCGGGCATCAGCGTGGCCGATGCCGACCGTGTTGCGCCGCCCATCGATCCGAGAAGGATTGCGTAGGCGAACACGATTGCGCCTCGGGAGAGATCGGCGCCGACGAGGTGAACGATTACGAGCAAGACCATCGGAACGACTGGGAGGTAGCGAGTGCCGATCTTGTCGGCGATGGTGCCGATGACGAGTCCCGCAATGATTGAGCCGATTACCTGCGGCAAGAACATCGACGCCGCTTCTGAACTGGTGAGCCCTGCGTCGCCGAGCAGGTCGATCTGGTGAAAGTTGAGGGCGGTCGACAGCATGCTGGCCGTCGTCGACATAACCGCGATGACCCAAAACGACCGTGTTCGAACTGCTTCGCCCCTGGTCATGCCCACGAGCTGGGGCGAGTCGGCTAGAGATTGCCTCTTGGTGTCACGGGGGCGAGGCATTGAGCGCAGCCCAAGCGCCCCGAGGGGAACAACCGTAAGCCAGATGACAACGGCAGCGACACGCCACGCCGATCGCCAGCCGTCAGCCTCGATAACCCAATTGAGTCCAATCGGCACGAGAGCCATGAGCCCGCCGGTCACCATCGCAAAGATGCCGATAGCGAGGCCTCGTCTGGTAACAAAGCGCAGCTGAACTGTCACGGTGCTGATCATCGAGAGCGAGCCTTGACCAAGCATGCGAATGCCGATGAAACCAATACTCAGCATGATCAGACCGTTGACGGTTGACATGTACAGCAGTGACAAACCGAACAGCACGCCAACGACCACTTGGCTGGTTCGCACACCACGGCGATCGACGAATCGTCCCACAAAAGGCATTGCCGTCGAACCGGCGAGCGTGCCGATCAGGTAGGCAGTCGAGATTTGCGACCGCGAGAGGCTGAGGTCGGCCACGAAGTGGTCAATGAAGACCGACACGCCGATCGTCTGGCCTGGACCAGTGAGCATTGCAGTGATTGACGCAATGATCAGGATTGGTGTGCCGGCAAGAAGTTCAGACCTGGGTTTCGTCTCAAACGTGGTTGTAGGCACCGGGCGAGCGTAGCCACGTGCCAGCGAACACCTTGGGGTCTGACACCAGAGCGTTCGGAGCTAGCGTTCGTGTGACCGATGGCATGCAACAACGCAGGCAATAAAGTTGACAATGAGACACTCAGGTTTGTAGTATTGGATCTCAATAGCTAGTAGACATACATGTAGGCCTGATCCCCCTCCGGCTCACACCCCCCATCACGAAACATTTGTGCGGGCGCGACGCGCGTTCGCAAAGGAGCTCACATGCCCAAGGCAGTAGGTATCGACCTCGGTACAACTAACTCGGTCGTCTCGGTCCTCGAGGCCGGCGAACCCGTCGTTATTCCCAACTCAGAAGGTGCCCGCACCACCCCGTCGGTCGTCGCATTCGCCAAGGATGGCGAAGTGCTCGTCGGTGAAGTGGCTAAGCGTCAGGCAATCACCAACCCAGACCGCACCCTCCGCTCAGTTAAGCGCAGCATGGGTACATCGTGGTCGGTCGACATCGATGGCAAGTCGTACACCGCTCAAGAGATCAGCGCACGCACACTCATGAAGCTCAAGCGTGACGCCGAGGCTTACCTTGGCGACACGGTCACCCAGGCCGTCATTACGGTTCCTGCTTACTTCGACGACGCCCAGCGAACCGCCACCAAAGAGGCAGGCCAGATCGCCGGTCTTGAGGTTCTGCGTATCATCAACGAACCAACCGCTGCTGCGTTGGCCTATGGCCTCGAGAAAGAAAGCGAAGATCAGACGATCCTCGTATTCGACCTCGGTGGCGGCACCTTCGATGTGTCCGTCCTTGAAATCGGCGACGGCGTATTCGAAGTAAAGAGCACGTCAGGCGACACCGAACTTGGTGGCGACGACTGGGACGACGCCGTCATCGAATGGCTCATCTCCCAATTCAAGAACGCACACGGCGTCGATCTTGGCAAAGACAAGATGGCAGCCCAGCGTCTCAAGGAAGCGGCCGAGAAGGCCAAGATTGAGCTGTCGCAGACCAACAGCACCAGCATCAACCTTCCGTTTATCACGGCGACGGCCGATGGCCCCCTTCACCTCGAAGAGACCCTCACCCGCGCCAAGTTTGAAGACCTCACGACCGACCTGCTCGCTCGTGTGAAGGTTCCATTCGAGGCCGCCATCAAAGATGCAGGCCTCACCAAGGGCGATATCGACCACGTCGTGCTCGTCGGTGGTTCCACCCGTATGCCAGCCATCTCGGGCCTCGTTGAGTCGCTCACAGGCAAGGAAGCCAACAAGTCGGTTAACCCTGACGAGGTTGTTGCGGTTGGCGCCGCAGTGCAGGCCGGTGTGCTGAAGGGTGATGTCAAAGACATCTTGCTCCTCGACGTCACGCCACTGTCGCTCGGCATCGAGACCAAGGGTTCGGTCATGCACAAGCTGATCGAGCGCAACACAACCATCCCAACTCGTCGCACCGAGGTGTTCACGACCGCCGAGGCAAATCAGCCTTCGGTCGAGATCCACGTGCTCCAGGGCGAGCGCGAGATGGCTGCCTACAACAAGACACTCGGCAAGTTCCAGCTCGTCGACCTTCCACCCGCACCGCAAGGCATCCCTCAGATCGAGGTCACCTTCGACATCGACGCCAACGGCCTGGTGCACGTATCGGCCAAGGATCGTGCGACCAACAAAGAGCAGTCGATCACCATCACCGGTCAGTCAACACTGACTAGCGACGAGATCGACCAAATGGTGAAAGACGCCGAGGCTCACGCCGAGGAAGACAAGAAGCGTCGTGAAGAGGTCGAGATCCGCAACAACGCGGACTCGCTCGTCAACCAGACTGAGAAGTTCCTTGCCGACTCGGGTGAGCAGATGCCAGACGACGGCAAGGCCGAGGTCGAGGCTTCGTTGGCCGAGCTCAAGACAGCAATTGCTGGCGACGACAACGAGGCTGTCAAGGCAGCAACCGACAAGCTCGTCCAGGCCTCCTCAGCCGTTGGTGCGAAGCTCTACGAGCAGGCCGCATCTGAAGCCGAGCAGGCTGGCGAAGCGCCGGCCGACGACGAGGTTGTTGACGCCGAGATCGTGGAAGACGACGAGGCCGAGGCCGAGGACGACGCGTGAGCGACGACTTCCAAGAACCCGAGGTAGTGGTACCAGACGACATCAGCAGCATCGAAGATGCTGCTGATGTCGAGGTGCCAGCCTCCGGCGATGAAGAGGCCGGGCCTCCTCCGCCGCCAACCGCTGAAGATCTTGTTGAATCACTCGAAACCGTAACTGCTGAGCGAAATGAGTATCTCGATGGCCTGCTGCGTTTGCAGGCCGAGTTCGAGAACTATCGCAAGGCCGTTGCCAAGCGCGAGCAAGATGCGCGTGAGCGGGCCAACGAGTCGCTTGTGGCAGAGCTTCTGCCAATTCTTGATGCCTGCGAGGGTGCCATAGCGAACGACGCCGACGGCGTCGCTCCCATCCACGCTTCACTACTCGGCGTCCTTACTAAGCAAGGGCTCGAACTCATCAATCCCCTTGATGCACCGTTCGACCCCGAAGCGCACGAAGCCGTCATGCACGAAGCTGCTGAAGGAGACGACGGACCAGTCGTTTCTCAGGTATTACGTGCCGGATACGCATGGAAGGGCCGCACTCTGCGGGCCGCCATGGTCCAGGTACGCGGGTAAGCGCCTGCTGCGCTAACCATCCCTGACGTCGATCCGTCAGGTGTTCACTCCGGCGTCGGTGTCTCAGAGCTAAGTCTCTGAGACACCGGTCGCCAATCTCTCCCCAAAGGGGGTGTTATGTCCACACCGCAAGAATGGTATGAAAAGGACTACTACAAGGTCCTCGGCGTCTCGAAGGATGCCACCGACAAGGACATTCAGAAGGCGTATCGGAAGCTGGCGCGCCAATACCACCCCGACAAGAACCCCGGCGATGCAAAGGCCGAAGAACGGTTCAAGGACATTTCTGCCGCATACGACGTCGTAGGCGACGACACGAAACGGCCGGACTACGACGAGGCCCAGCGTCTCGGGGCAACCGGTGGCTTCGGTCGAAGCGGCGGCGGCGGGTTTGGTGGCGGAGGTCCAAGCGGTTTCGGCGGTCAAGGAGGCGGTCTAGGCGACATCCTCGGCGACCTGTTTGGCGGCGGCTCCGGCGGCCGTCAACGAGGCCAGCAACAACAGCATGGCCCCCGCAAGGGCGCCGATCTGGAAGCCCAGCTTCACCTCAGCTTTGAAGACGCCGTCCACGGCGTCACCACTTCGGTCCACCTCACCAGTGACGCACCGTGCAGCACTTGCTCCGGATCGGGAGCGAAGCCCGGGACCACACCTCAAACCTGCGGCTCATGTCACGGCCGCGGCGTGCTTGACGACAACCAAGGGCTCTTCTCGTTTAGTCAGCCCTGTGTTCCCTGTGGTGGTCGAGGCAAAATTATTAAAGACAAGTGTGGTACCTGCCACGGCAGCGGTGTTGAGCGACGACCGCGCCAGGTTGCTGTCCGCGTTCCCGCTGGCGTCAAAGACGGCCAGAAGATCCGCCTTAAAGGACGAGGCACTCCTGGTCGAAACGGTGGCCCAGCCGGCGATCTTTTTGTCAACGTGATCGTCGCTGCCCACCGATTCTTCGCACGCTCAGGCAACAACCTGACCATCAACGTGCCCGTTAGCTACGCAGAGGCCGTCCTTGGGTCGAAGGTTAAGGTGCCGCTCCTCGACAGTGGATCCGTCACCCTCAAGATTCCTGGAGGCACGCAGAACGGAAAGACGTTCCGCGTGACCGGCAAGGGGATTGCTGGTAAAAAAGGCAAAGGCGATCTGCTCGTCACGATCGATGTGGTCGTGCCGGTCACCGTCAACGACGAACAGCGAGCGGCTGTTGAGGCACTAGCAGCCACGATGCCAGCCTCGCCTCGTGCCCACTTGGAGGTGACAAGCGATGGATCCACATAGAGCGGTATACGTCATCTCTGTTGCGGCCGAGCTTGCCGGTGTGCATCCGCAAACACTCCGAATCTATGAGCGGAAGGGCCTGGTTCAGCCAGCAAGAACTGGTGGCGGATCGCGCCGGTACTCCGACGCCGATTTGGCCCTGCTTGCTCGGATTCAGCAACTCACCGAAGATGGCCTCAACCTCGCTGGAGTGCAACGCGTGCTGGCTCTAGAGAGCGAGATTCGTACCCTTCAGCGAACCCTGCAGCGCACGAAGATCAATGCAGAACAAGCTGTCGCCGACGCTCATCGTGAGCACCGTCGAGACCTCGTGCCGCTCCATCAATCTCTCATCCACTACTCCAACCGCCGTTATCGCCCACCGGCCGACTGAGAGACTATGGAGGCTAGCGAGTAGGCCGAGGTACGAGGCCGTACCGCTGGCCGACCCAGAAGCCCAGCCTGGAACTTTCGCCGACGAAGGAGGCGAATCGTAGTGAGTGTGGTACCTAAACCTGCTGCCTCGACGTTTTCGCCGATTCGGGTTAGACGAAGGTGGCGAACTCCTCAAGCGGCAACCTCTCGGAGCGCAGTGTGTTGACGGGTGCAGCGGGATCTTTGTAACCAATTGCCATTCCGCAGAAGAGTATGAGGTCGTCGGGGGCACCAACAAAATCGGTCACGGCTTGGTGACGCGTCGACCAGATCTCTTGGGCACAGGTGGCGAGCCCTGCCTCTTCGGCGAGCAGCATGAACGTCTGAAGGAACATCCCGGCGTCTGACCACTGAGGCGGCAGCATCCGACGGTCGAGGTACATGAAGAGGGCAGCGGGGGCACCGAAGAACTCGTAGTTTCTCCCCATTCTGGCGATGCGGCCAGTCTTGTCTTCCCGCTCGATGCCAAGCTTGGCGTACATCTGTTCACCCAGCGCGAAGCGGGTGGTGCGATGGGGCTCCCACAGATTGGCGGGATATATCTCGTATTCGGGCTCGTCAAGCGGACGGTCAGCAATCGAGGCCACGAACTCCTTGGTCTTGTCGTCATTGAGCACGTAGATCTTCCACGGCTGCACGTTGCCGCCCGAAGGGGCACGACTGGCCTTTCGCAGCAATTCGGCAATAGTTTCGTCTGGTACGGGCGTGTCGAGAAACTCCCGAACTGAGAGGCGTTGGTTAACGGCGGTAGTGACGTCCATTTGGGGCAGCTTTGTCGAGGTTGTCTCCTCACGCAAGGTGAGTTGCTCCAAAACATAGACTCATAAAAGTTGATGGTGGTATTGTCAACTTTGGAAGTGATGTATAGACTGCACCTATGACTGTTGATCCAAACCGCTGGACCATTAAAACCACAGAGGCAATCTCAGCGGCGATTGAGCGTGCGCGTAGCGAGTCGCATCCGGAGGTCACTCCCGATCACTTGCTTTCAGCGCTTCTCTCGCAGGCCGAGGGTGTTGTCCTCCCGATTCTCACCAAAGTTGGCCGTCAACCAACGGCACTTCGAACCGATACCGAGCTCGCGCTCGACTCACTTTCTAAGGCGTATGGCACCGACCCGCGCCTGTCTCGACAAACCAATCGAGTCCTTGCTGACGCTGATGCAGTTCGCATCGAACTTGGTGATGACTACCTGTCGACCGAGCACCTTCTGCTTGCCCTCGCCAATCCAGATCCTGGCGGCGCGACGGCGAAGCGACTCGACCTTAAGCGTGAAGACCTGCTGCAAGCGTTGCAGGCCGTGCGAGGTTCCCATCGGGTCACGAGCCAGAACCCAGAAGACCAATTTCAGGCGCTCGAGAAGTACGGGCGAGACCTCACCGAAGACG
>JBBKWJ010000125.1:0-8368 GCA_037968895.1 Acidimicrobiales bacterium | reverse complement strand
GTTCTCATAGCCGGCGCGTCTGGCGGCCTTGGGTCAGCGATCGCAGCAAATCTCGCAAGTCGGGGCGCGCTGCTCACACTCGTGGCTCGCCGCCATGAAGGTCTCGCCGCGCTCGATGTGCCCGGGCAACGGGTCGCGTTGGACCTCCGACTACCGGGCTCGTCTGAAGAAGCAGTTCGCGCCGCTATCTCATACGCAGGACGGCTTGATGTCGTGGTAAACGCAGTCGGCGTCGTTGCGTTCGGCCCGATTGAGCAATTATCGGTCGACGCAATGGAAGAACTTTTCATGACCAACTCCTTTGTCCCCATTTTGCTCGCCAAGGCGGCGCTCTGTGCGCTCACGGAGGGTGGGGTCATTGTGAATATCTCGGGTGTGATCGCCGAACAGAACCTCCCCGGTATGGCTGCCTATGGCGCATCCAAGGCCGCAACGCGTGCCTTTGACGAAGCACTTACGCGCGAGGCGCGGCGTCGAATGATCAGGGTCATCGATGCCAGGCCGCCACACACGGAGACCGGTTTGGCCGACCGGTCTGTCGAAGGCCGAGCACCGAAGATGCCGACCGGGTTGGATCCGGTTGCTGTCGCCGCGATGGTCTGCGACGCAATCGCGGGCGACGATACTGACCTGCCAAGTACCGCATTCACGTCGTGCTGAATCTGTTGTCGTTCGAACGTAGGCCACAAGTGCTTGCCTGGCTGATTGTGCATTTTCAGGAGCGCGCCGCCACAATCGAGCGATGAAGAGTCGTGTGAAGTCCCGATCGAGAGCCCTAGCTGTCGTGCTCTCCCTGTCCGCGCTCGCCGCCGCATGCGCAGCATCTGGCGATTCTGACGCGAGCAGCGGTTCGGCGAGCGAGACCACATTGGCAACGTCGGACTCGCCAACCTCAGCCGTTGCGTCATCGAGCGCTGAGGCCGATACGACAGAGCCGCCTACCACCGAGCCAGCGATCGGCCCACTCCGTTTGATTGAGGACGGTCCATACGACGTCGGTGTCACAACGATCCAGGTTGTGGATGAGGCTCGAGACCGAGCGCTCACTGTCGACGTCTGGTTTCCTCTGGCCCCCGGCACAACTGGTGCACTCAACCAGTACACGTTGTTTCCTGGCGTCTACTACGAATCACCGGCAGCGGTTGCAGCCGACCCCTCAGCAATTGCGCCAGACGGACCGTTTCCTCTCGTGATGTACAGCCACGGCAGCGGCGGACTTCGCTATATCCATTCCAGCTTTACAGAGTCGATCGCCAGTCACGGTTACATCGTCATGGCCCCCGACCACACTGGCAACACTGCAGTTGAGCGCCTCCTCGGTAGTTCCGACTCAACCGACGTGATCGCGGCCAATCGGCCACTCGATATCAGCGCAGTAATTGACGCTGCCCTCGACTCCAATCATCCAACTGCGGGAGCATTCACGGCCAGCATCGATACGGAGAACATCGCCGCTACTGGTCACTCGTTTGGCGGCTACACCACGTATGCCTTGGCTAGCGGGGTCACCGTCGCTGGTGTGGAGATCGCACCTGATACCCGGATCGATGCGCTCATAACGCTGGCCCCAGCTACTGGCGAGACTCTGCTCACTAACGAACAGCTTGCGTCGATATCGCTTCCGTCGATGATCATCGTCGGAACTGACGACAGGACGACTCCAATCGACCCAAACGTCGAGCGCCCGTGGGCCTTGTCGCCCGCCTCTCCTAAGTTCCGGGTCGAACTGCTCGCAGCCGAGCACCAGACGTTTACTGACTTGTGTGAATACCAAGCGTTCATGCCAAAGCTCGACGAGGTGCCTGAATCGATTCTTACCACCATTGAAGAGATGGCGGTCGAAGGCTGCCAGCCCGATGACATGCCGAGCGCTCGGGCCAGCATATTGACTAACACTTTGGCCATCGGGTTCCTGGACGCAGTGTTACGTGGTGAAACGTACTTCGATCCATCGAGCGTCGAACTGCCTGATGACATCACAGTCGAGGTCAAATAGTTGTCTTGGCAGAGGGTCTCGACAGCTACAGGCGGCGCCGAGTCGGCAGCTCATCGACTGGCACCATTTCTGGCATCGGTTCTGTTTCAGAGTTGAGGCGGTGAGCAAGCCGCGCCACCCAGGCGTCGGCGCTGACTCCGTGAGCGAACACGCTCACCAAAACGGTCCAGGCCGCGATGGAGAAGATCGTCTGACCGGTGGCAGTTTCCAGATCGTCGACGACGACCAAGGCGAACAGAATTGAGGCAAGACCCCGGGGTCCGAACCAACCGATAAACAGACGAGTCTCGAACAACGTGCCGGAACCCATCATCGAGATCATCACCGGAGCCATGCGTACGAGGGTCAGCGACAGCCCTGCGTACAGCGCGATCTGCCAGGTCAGATTGTTCAGAAGCGGACCAACGAGCACTGCACCGAAAGTGACAAAGGTGATCGCACTGAGCAACTCACCTTCATCCTCGGTGAAGTCCTGAACGGCCTCGCATTGGAGGCGCGCACTGTGTCCGAAGGACAACCCTGCGGTGAACGCCGCAATGAAGCCGTTGCCATCAAGTAGGCCGGCGATGGCGAATGCAGCCACGGCTATCGAGATCGTTGCCAGCTGTCGGTAGACACCTTCGACCGCGTCGGCCCGTACTCGTTTGTCGAGAAGCCATCCGCCACATAGGCCAGCAGCTACGCCAGCGAGTATGCCGAAGCCGATCTGTCGGGCCGCGAGCTCAATCCAGTCACTAGTACCAAGACGTTCATTGGCAGCAACGATGACCAAGAGAACAGTCACCACCGGTACCGCGATCCCGTCGTTGAGTCCACTCTCGACGTTGAGAGCTTGACGCAGGCGAACGGGGAGTCGCTGGTCGGCGACAACTGCCTGGCCCAGTGCTGCATCGGTCGGTGCGAGCACGGCGGCGAGAAGCAGTGCTTCGACAAAGGTCAGGTCAGGGAAGACCACGATCGCGGCGATCGCTCCAGCCAAGATCGTCAACGGAAGTCCAATTCCCAGTAGACGGCCCGGCATTGCTGCTTGGCGTCGAAGAACCTTGAGATTGATTCGGATTGCGTCGGTGAAAAGAACAAGGACGAGTGTCGCCTCCACCAGAATCGATACGGCTTCGCTGTCAAGCTCAAGGTCGAACCACCCGAGAAATCCAGTTCCTGCCACGAGTCCGATGCTCGTGAATACCATCGGCGCCGAGATTGGTAACTTGGACACGCGTTCTGAGACCAACGCGAACCCGAGCACTGCGAGCGAAACGATGAGGAGCTCACTCATGGTGTCAGCCCCTCCCTCCCTAGACCCGGCTAGCTAACAGACCTAAAGGAGCGTACTCGCCATTGGGCCAGCACTCAGGGTTTGATGGTAGACGTCGCTGACCGCAGGATGGCCGATGACTGGACCGCCAACCGCTTCACTCGGCCCCGTTTGTCCGACGGCTGACCATCGAAATGATCCGCGTCTGGTATCGCCAGTGCGTGCAGCCCTGCGAACCAGCTTCGAGGAGGCCCAGACAGGCATGAATAGAGGTAACGGGCACCCGTTTCAGATGCTTCGAGGCGAGCGCAAAATGACCCAATTTTTGACTGCCTTGCTCCTACTACGGCATCGACCGCTTCATCGCCAAGAACGAAGTAGCGAGACGCCCGATCGAGGACCGGAAGAATCGCAGGAGCGATCACCTCAGAGTCCAACATTGCTCGCAAACGGTTGGGGCAGAGGCGTTGATCGTGACTGAGCACGGCAACGTCAAGTAGGCCGCTGATTCGGCCGTCTGATCGACAAGCGCTCACGGCGGCACTCACGAACAGGCCTTCGATGTTCAGCGTGGTGAACTCTGGGCCGAGTTCGTGCTCTGCTCCAACCGCCAATCCATTCGCCATCAGCGCCGGCGTGAGACGTCGCCACCTGGCGCCAAAGTTGAGACTTTGATGGAGGTCGATTTCAATCCCGCTTGGCGACAGAAACACCAACTCTTTCGCAAATCCGTTCGCCCCATCGCCCCAACGCGCTTCTTGTGTGAGACCCGCATCGAGAAGAACAGACGCTGAGCGACCAAGGTCGTCGGGCAGTACGAGGAGGTCGATATCGCCGCTGTCGCGGTGGCTGATGTCGGCATGGATTACATGAGCGGTAGCCAGACCCTTGATGAGGCGAGCATCGATGCTCGCCGCTCGAAGGATCTCGAGAACCCACTGGGCTGTCGCCTCGATTTCGACGACCGACTTCATCGAGTCGTGGGCCATAGTTGCTGCTTCGATCCGTTGCAGAGGCGTGACTGGCATACCTAACTCGATAGCGCTCCAGAGCAAACCCGTAATCCGCTCACGCACAGCGATTCCTGTTAGCTCATCCCATTCGTCTGACGACGGATTCGGTGCGTCAGCAGCAGGTGGCGCTGCAGTCGCAAGATCAGGTTTGGCCCACGCCACGACGTTGGCGACCAGTGCTTGGTTCATGGTCCGGCCACCTCGGTGCTGACGGCGTCATCGGACGACAATCTGGCTGCGTCCTGTCGGAACTGCTCAGCCTCGTCGCCTTTGAGTTCGGTGACCGATGGAGCAAGAGCGGACTCGCTAATGACTACCCCAAACGGTGTGTTGCGGAAGTGGGTGCGACTCATCGGTTCGCTCCGACGCGTATTGCTCTGAGTTCCGCTGCGAAGGAAATGAGTTCGCGCTGGATCGAAGCCTGGCGACTTGCAGGCTCGACCCCGAGCGCTAGCCGGCGTATCGGGAGAGCCGCAAGGGTTCCGAGCATGTCGGAGAGTTGTTGATCTTGGCCGGGCAACGAGCCAGCGATCGCCTGGTTGCGCAATAGCCCTTGAATGACCTCTAGTTGTGAGATCGATTGCAGTTCGCTCTCTTCCGTGAAGCCGTGGTCGACTTCAATGACAGCGACAACGGGGTGCCAACCACCAATACGCTCAAACGATCTCACTGACCTGCGATCTCGGTGATCCACGCTGCTCGAAACTACGCCTCGGTGCGAATCGGGCACCGCTTCGTCAGGAACCGACAAGACGCGCGGCAAACCAAGGCCGCTAATGCAATCGCCAGCATCTTGCATGAAAGTGACATCGTCACTGTCGACTGGCCAACCCATTGCCATACAGGCGGCAGATGTTGTCGACTTGCCCTTTCCGGATTCACCGATCAGAAGGAGTGCACCAGCGGGGCTGTGCACGAGACCAGCATGAAGCGAGTTCCAACCGTTCTGCGCCCCAACGTGGCCAAGCACCGCCATGATGGGGTCGTATGGGCTGTTCACGTCGCCTGGACGACGATGAAGTCGGAATCGTGGACCGTCGCCAACGAGCACTCCGGCCTTCGTCCCCAACCACAGAGTCGTCGGGCTCCAACTGGCCACCATGCCATCGACTTCGAACGTGTCTGCTGGTGCTGGCGGAGACGGAGCGTCGGTTGTCGACAGCTCGAAGTCGGCCTCGCCGCCCGGCGCGGTGGTCTGCACGTCGGCGGTAAGGAAACGTCGGGCATTCGTTTCTAGCTCAGGAGCATGCGGCAGTGAGAATGCAATACGGGTGCCTCCGAACTCAGCCCACCATGTTTTTCCTGCGATCTCAGGTAGCGACATCGCGAACCTCCGATTCTGTCTTGCTGGCTGTTGGGGTTTTTCTACGACGGAGCCAAAGACCAAATCCGTAGATCACGCCGAGCAGGGCTCGACGGAGTTGCGACGCACGGGCTAACCCTGTGGTGGCAGTTATTGAGATTTGTTCGTCTCCGGAGATGATCGCCTGGGCAACACCAACAATGCAGGCTGCCTCGATGAGAGGATCGAGGGCCCGTCTATTGTCGCCGAGGCAGACATATGTCGAGCCGAAGTGAGCAACTAGGCGATGAACGACAGTTTGGCTCTCACCGTCGACAAACACGATTACATCGCCAACGGACGGACTCGGATCGACTCTCACGGCTATCCGGTCGCCCGTGTGGAGCGTAGGTTCCATCGAATCGCCAGACACTGTGATCGGTCCGTCGTCACAGATCGCCTGAAGCACTTTTGCTCGGGCCGCGGGCGATACGACAGCCATCTTAGGCTGCAGTCCTCACGAGCCCGGCCGACGCTGCAGCGTTGAGAAACTCAGTGACATCTTCGACGAGGGTCTCGGCGTCGACATCTGGGTAACGGGAGCGGCAGCTGTCGACGATCTGGTCAAGCGTTGAAGCCGACGACAACTGGTTCCAGATCACGCCGGCGACTTCGCTGACGGTGATCATCTGTTCAGTCGCACGATCGACGATCACGGTGTGTCCTTCGACCTCCATCTCGAACGTGTCACTCGCTCGGGTGTAAAGGGCAGTGGCGGCAGTGTCTGTCATAGCAATAGCTCCTCTTCATCGGTTTGTTCTAACGACTCGTTCTCGGCCATAACGGCAGCGTCGGCGAGCGACGACCGGCCAGGAAGTTCGACAATCTGGTCGGGGCTGAAGCGCCGCGAATCCTCATGGGTGACAACGATGATTGCCGGCCCACCTGCGGACAAACCACTCACGACTGCAGCGACGGCCTCAGCGTCCAGATGATTGGTTGGCTCGTCGAGGAGTAGCAACGATGGCTTCCGAACGAGAGCTTGAGCAATAGCGAGCCGCTGACGTTCTCCGCCGGAGAGTCTGACGCCGGTTGATCCCAAATGTGTTTCCAGGCCGTCAGGTAGCGAAGCGAGAATGCGGTCAAACCCAGTCACCCGAAGTGCCTCGGACAGCGCCTCGGCATGCAGCTCATGGTCGCCGTATGAGAGTGCCTCGCGCACGGTCTCGCCAGCGACAATTGCTTCTTGGAAGACCACACCGATGTTTCGTTGGAACGATGAAGGATCAATTGTGTCGAGTGGATGACCCCCGACCCGAATCTCCCCGCTAGTTGGCTTGTGCAGGCCGCACAGCAGGCGGACCAGGGTCGTCTTGCCCGCGCCGTTCGGTCCGCGAATGACCGTGACGGTGCCGGGACGAACCGTAAAGGAAACGTTTCGCAGAATGGCGGTGTCGCCGTAGTCAAACGCGACATCGTCGACATCAATAGTTAGATCAGCCGGTGCTGGTTCACTGCCAGAATTCTGCGCGCCGGCTGCTAGGTCCATCATTTCCACGAGGCGGGTTCTGGCCATCCGGCCCGCAGCTATAGCGGGCATGGAACGGACTGTCGTGTCCAGCGATGGGCGAACCAGACTTACTGCCGCATAGAACGCGAAGAGCTCGCCGAGCGATCTCGATCCGTCGATCACACCGGCGCCGCCGACAATGAGCACGGCGAGCGCCGAGAACACGATCACGCTCTGCAACGACCATTGATAGGAACTTCTAATGAATTCGAGCCGGACCGAGGTTGTCTCGAGGTCGGCAACCCGGCTCTCTTGATGTTCAAGTTCTAGATGCTGGGCACCGTGTACACGTGTAACCGCAGCTCTTTTCAGCATTCGGGAGATCGAACTGGTGTAGTTGCGAAAGCTCCGGTGGTAGTCCGATGTCCGGTCGTGGAGCGAAACGCCAAGCGTCCGGTGCAGAACCACGACTGGACCGAGAAGCAACGCGGTGACGACGAACAAAATTGGGTCCATCACGATGAGCACTGCCGAAATCGCAACTGCCGTAACGATGCTTGGGATCAGTTCGGCCGTGATATCGGACACCATCGTGCTGTAGCGCAGCGTGTCTTGCGACATGACGTCTCGAATGTCGTCTTCTTCCTTGCTAGTCAGAGCAGGCAGCGGCGCCGCAACTAGCGCTGCGGCCACATCAGATCTGACCACTCCCAGGTGTCTCTGTACGACACAAAGGATCTGGTTTCTAAGAACCACAGACACACCAGCGCTAGCAATCATGATTGCGATCAATGCCAAGCCAAGGACGACCAGTTGGCCCTTGTCGCCATTAGGAATTGCTTGGTCGAAGATCTGGCGAATGATCAACGGGACCGGCACGACGGTTGCTGCCTGGACCAGAGAGGATCCGATTACGAGTGCGATTAGACGGGGAGTCCATTGGAGCGCGGGTAAGGTCGTCAAATCGCTCGCCGCTTCTTTGCCCCTCGTACGCTGCATAGGTGTGTATCGGCGGCTGCACCAGGCCACCTGAGGACATTCTTGGCGATACCCGTCCGCCCTTGTTCCAAAGATGGGTCCAACGACTTAGCACCACCGGGTGCGACCACTCATGACCCGGACAGCGCAAACGCTTACTTTATTGGAAGTTCAGTAACCGCTGGACGCAGGGTCCGGTCACCGACCGGTCAAGCGAGGGAAACCAATATGTACACCAAGCCAGTCATTGTTAGCGTCGAGAAGATCGAAGCCAAGGCAGTTCGCAAGGGCTCAGGCCGACCAGTTCCGACCCGCTAGTAATAGCGTCAGCGGA
>JBBKWJ010000124.1:0-2509 GCA_037968895.1 Acidimicrobiales bacterium | reverse complement strand
GCCGCAATGACTGCGGATTGAGAACCGGAGTCGGCCGCCCGATGCTCGGCGAAAGAGCGAAGGAGCGTCGCGGCGAGACCGCCGTAGCCAAAGGTGGCGATGTAGAACCAGATCGGCACACCGAGGATCCTGAGCGTGATAAGGATCAGCGAAACTCCGATGACGTGGCGAAGCATTACCGCGAGCGACAGTCGGTCCGGGTTCGACGGCTTGACTGCGTTCGCCCAGAATGTGACAACCGAGTGCACTGCCCCAACTGTGAGAAAGCCGATCAGCGTTGTCTGGACCGTGAGCAGCTTCCGTGTCAGCGGGTGAGCCTGCTGCCACGTCGATGCCGAGACGTAGTGACTCTCGGGGTCGAGCAAAGGGTCGGTCAGAATGAGGTCGTCATGGTGAATGAGGTGGGTTCTGCGGTATTCGGCGAACGGGAAGATGAGGCCGAGCGGCATTGCACCGATTGCTACGTTGACCGCGTTCCATGGAGTCGGGTGGCCATGGACCACCTCATGTTGCAATGACCCATACCAGGCTCCAGCGACGACAAACAGCAGGCCAGATGCGACCGACTGGCCGTGTGCATACGTCACGAATGCGGCGGCTAGGAGTGCATAGATTGCAATGGCCACTGCGATTGTGGGCCACTCAACGCGTGATGGTGTGCGGGGCAACTCGTTGACCTCCGGTGCCGCATCATGCGACTCCTTTAGTCTGAGCTATCGGTCGGTAAACCGACCACGTTGAGCGGCATACCGGCGCACAGCGTGAGGCATTTGCGCTCACGGTGCGCACCGTTTGTAGATATCTCGCGTCATGTGAAGCACTGACACACCATTTCGAGGTACTAGCGCTCCGGCGTGAGCAAGACGGTTAACTCGGGCCAGTTCCCTCCGTCATGCGATGACATGTATTCGTAGGGGATTCCAACATCGGCGATCAGACGGGTGTGCGCAATTCAAGAACGTTTGGCGTCATGGTGGCGATGAGGCGCGAGTGCTGCTCTACTGGCGCGATGGTTGCAGATCGACGTCCATTACAACAGATGTTTCGCGAACGCCTCAATACGGTGATTCTGCAGAGTGGTCTCAACAGGTCACAATTCGCACAGAAGACCTCAATTGATCGTTCGACGCTGACCCAGCTTCTCTCGCCAAACAACCGTCGCCTTCCACGGATCGACACACTTACAGAGATCGCAACGACCCACCAGGTCTCCCTTGACTGGCTACTCGGCCTCACTCATGAAGGCCGACTGCAGGCAGAGATGGTGGCCGAGTCGGCGAGTTTCGAGCGCGGAACATTGTCAGACAACGACCAGCGGCTCATCGATTGGTTCGAGGAAACGCGGGGATACAAGGTGCGTTATGTGCCTCAGTCGCTGCCCGACCTGCTGAAGACCAGCGACATGATCAACTACGAGCTGCAGCAGTTCTCGTCGACGAGTCCGTCGCAGAAGATTGAGACAGCCTCCGTTCGGCTTGAGTGGACCAAAGACCCGGGCACTGAAATGGAAATCTGCAGCTCGATTCAGTCGGTAGTCGAGTTCGCACGGGCTCAGGGGATCTGGGACACATTCCCCGTCGACGCACGGGTGGAGGCACTCGACCACATGATCGACCTCGTCGATGAGCTGTATCCGACCCTACGCTGGTTTCTGTTCGACGGCAGGGAACGGTACGCGGCGCCAATGACGATCTTCGGACCGATACGGGTAGCGCTCTACATCGGCCAGGGTTACCTGGTGCTGTCGTCGTCCGAGCACGTCCGAGTGCTCACCGACCATTTTTCCGCGCACGTGCGGGGCGCAACTATCCCACCAACAGGCGTCGTCGAGTTTTTGAAAGGGCTACGCGCTGAGATTGCGTAGCTCGCTCACCGAGTTGCCTGCACCCCAACGATTGGCCTCGAGCGCTTTAAGAATTGACGCCAGGTTCTGGTCTCTGATTCGTTCGAGCTCACGCACGTCGTATTGGCCGGACTGTTCGTCTGACTGATCGGCGATTTTGTCGATCAATTCGTCGGTGAGTTCGGGGACGTCGGTCAGCTTGGTCCAAGGCCAGCTGAGGCACTCACCAAACTGGCTGATGAAGTGGCGCATTCCACCGGTTCCACCTGCGATTCGGTACGTTTCGAAGAGACCCATCTGGGCCCAACGCAGTCCAAACCCGTAGCGAATCGCATCGTCAATCTCTTCGGTTGTGGCCACACCGTCGTTAACCAACCAGAGTGCTTCGCGCCAGACCGCTTCGAGTAGGCGGTCGGCGATGAACGCGTCGATCTCGACGCGAACGTGGAGTGGGTGCATGCCGAGATTGCGATAGAGGGCCATGGCGGCGTCGATCGTTTCGGCCGATGTCTGCTCGCCGCCAACGATCTCGACCAGAGGCAGCAGGTAGACCGGATTGAACGGGTGAGCGACGAAAAGGCGCTCAGGATGTTTGACGGCAGAAGCGAGCGCCGTCGGTTTGAAGCCAGATGTTGACGACCCGATCAGGCAGTCGACCGGGCAAGC
>JBBKWJ010000123.1:0-2614 GCA_037968895.1 Acidimicrobiales bacterium | reverse complement strand
GGCCAGAACGACTCGGCATTCGCCGACGTGGTCAACTGGACCGTCTACGCCACACTGATCGCCGACGAATACGGCATCAACCAGAGCAATGTCGACGACGCACTCGCCGATCCGGCGACGACCGAAGTCGAGCGCCTGCTCGGCGGCGAAGGTGAACTGCAGACCCTCATGGGTCTCGAAGCCGACGCCTTCTACCAGGTCATCACCCAGGTCGGAAGCTACAGCGACATGTTCAACCGTCACCTCGTGCCCGTGGGCATCAGCCTCGAGGGCTCGTTCAATGACCTGTGGACCAACGGTGGCCTCATGTACCCACCACCAGCTCGCTAAAACGAACTGAACACTCGTCGTCTGGGACCCTCGGGTCCCAGGCGGTGACTCGAGCGCTGAAACCTTGACCACGATCACATGTTTCAGCGTTGGTGCCACCGTCGACCAAACACAAATCTATTCCGGGGGGAAGTGATCGGTGTCTGACACTGCACAATCCACATTGGTGGCCGCGGCCTCACAGCGACCACCGTTTTACCGAGATGCCACCATCGTCAAATGGTTGGTACAAGTGGCCACGCTATTGCTTGTCGTGTTTGCGTTGTACTTCTTGGCCGCCCAAGCCGGCGACAGTCTGAAGGAAAGCGGCATCAGCACTGGGTTCGACTTCCTCGACATCAATCCTGGTATCCAACTCAACGGCACCATCGACGACATTCCGTCTACTGCCGGTCGAGCGCTGTGGGCCGGCATGGTCAACACGATCCGACTCGCCGTTGGCGGCATCTTCTTCGCCACACTGCTCGGCATCCTCGTCGGTGTCAGCAAGCTGTCGAGCAACTGGATCGTGTCGAAGGTGGCCAGCACCTTCATCGAGTACATGCGCAACATTCCGTTGCTGGTGCACATCCTGTTGTTCTTTGCCGTCTTCTTGGCACTCGACACCTTCACCCCCGACGTCGGCCCGATCAACGGTTGGCTGCATGTCTCGAACAAGGGGGTATCGGTCCCGCGCGTCTTCATCGCCGACGGGTTCTACCAGTGGTTGGTCTGGCTGCTCATCGGTGCGGTCGTCGGCTACTTCGCGCGGAAACAACGCCAGAAAGTACGAGACGACACCGGTGGCGAAACCTACCCCAACGGCGCCTTCTTTGGGGTCGTTGCAATCTTCGGAGTGATTGGCTGGTTCCTACATCCGGTGTTCAGCTGGGTCGGTGGCATCTTCGACGCCATCGCCAGTGTCATCGATTCCATCCCTCAAGTCGTGATGCAGCTCGGGCTCACCACAATTGCCGTTGGCGTTGCCGCCAACTGGATCCGCAATTTCCTCGACAGTCGACGCACCCCGGCCGGGTTGGCGCAGCTGACTGACGACGACTGGTTCCGCATGATCTTCGCTGGCACCGCGGCGTTGATCGCTGCAATATTTGTGTGGATCATCTGGCCGGGCGGCTCGAGTTGGCTCATTCATTCGGGCCGAGACCTATTCGAGGTCGCAGGCGACAAGTTCGACAGCGCACGCGACGGCTGGCCCATCGACGCAAAACGACCCGACATTGCACAACGAGGCAACTTCGCCAACCCGGGTCCTGCTGGATTGAACATCTCCAACGGCTACTCGGCGGTGTTCTTTGCCCTCGTGCTCTACACCGCATCATTCATCGCCGAGATCGTTCGCGGCGGAATCCTAGCGGTGCCAAAAGGTCAAACCGAAGCCGGACAGGCCATCGGTCTTCGCCGCTCGACCATGCTGCGGCGCGTGATCCTGCCGCAGGCGTTTCGAGTCAGCCTGCCCCCACTGGGCAACCAGTACTTGAACCTGACCAAGAACACCTCGCTTGCCATTGCGGTGGGTTCCAGCGATCTGGTGCAGGTCGGCCAGACCGTCTACAACCAGACCGGGAAATCGCTCGAGGTGTTCGCCATTTGGATGCTCTTCTATCTGGCGTGTTCGTTGTCGATCAGCGTGGTCGTCAACTTCTTCAACATCCGTCTCAAGATCGTCGAGCGCTGACATGTCCGAGAACTCCCAACTCGACTTCGCGACTACAAAGCTCATTCTCCAAGCCGACGTCGCAGACGAAGTACGCCCCGATGAGCCCAGCCTGCCCATCGGCAAATGGCTGCGCAAGAACCTGTTCTCGAGTCCGTTCAACTCGGTGCTTACCTTGGTCTTCACGGCAATTGCACTATTCGCCTATCGGGGTGTGTTGAACTTCGTGTTCAGCGAGAACACTCGCTGGGACGCCGTGCGCACCAACCTGCGGCTGTTGTTCACCCAGGCCTATCCCGACAAGAACTACACCCGCGTCTGGGTGGCATTGGGGCTGATCATCGTGCTGGCCGGGCTGTCGCTCGGTTCCGCCCGGGTCGGTGCTGGACTATCCATGAAGAAGATCGCCACCTGGTTGTTCGCAGGGGGGTTGTTCATCGTGCTCGGTGTGCTGCTTCGTGAGCCGTCTGTTCTCACCGATGACGCCGGCGAATCAAGGCTCGACGACGACTTCCAAGGTATTCGCGAAAGCTTCGGCACCGCCATGGGAAACCGGGTCGGCTGGTGGATTATCGGGCTGGTGCTGCTCGCAGCGGGTTCGGCCATCTGGTTCGGTCTTGGTGACCTACG
>JBBKWJ010000122.1:0-14133 GCA_037968895.1 Acidimicrobiales bacterium | reverse complement strand
TAGTACAAAAAACGTCTTGACATGTCGATTGCGTTACGATCAGAATGCCGAATCGTGTGTTTAACCTCCCTCCGTCACCGGCGCCCACTTTTTGTGGCCGCACTCGCTCTCTTCGTGGTTTCCCTTCTGGGAGTCACCCCCGCTTCCGCCGCTGGCGCTTCTGCGACCGATGTCATCGAGCAGCAGTTCCTCAACCAGATCAACAATGAGCGGGCCACCCGCGGGCTACCGCCTGTCGTCGCTACCGCTTCGCTTGAGCAAGCCTCTAACCAGTGGTCAAGCAACATGGCGGCATCCAACAATCTCGTGCACAGCACCGATGGCAGGGCCGAAATCATCGCCCGTGGCTATTGGACTGGCCAGATCACCGACGCCTGGATGAACTCCAGTAGCCACCGCAACCTGATCGTCGACCCCAACCTCAATAAAGCGGGTGTCGGCGTCACGTGCGACGCAAACGGGCAGATCTGGGCCACGATTCAGTTCACCCGCCAAGACCAATCGATCGCAACCCTCCGCTCTTCCTCGCTTACTCCAATCGTGACGCCGAAGCAGGCCGGATCTGGATGCGATTCCGAGCAGCTGCTCGGCGGCGTCAACCGTCTCTACCAAGCGTTCTTTCGTCGCCAAAGCGATGCTGGCGGACTGGCCTATTGGGTTGAGAACCGAAGCGCTGGCATGTCGCTCAACCAGATTGCAGATGTGTTCGTCGCGTCACCTGAGTTCGTGCAGACCTACGGCTCGCTCAGCAACAGGGACTTTGTGGCCCTGATCTACAAGAACGTCATGCGACGATCGGCCGATGGTGAAGGGTTTAACTATTGGGTGAGCCTGCTCGACTCGAAGCGTCTAAGCCGTGGCCAATTGATGGTGCAATTTAGTGACAGCGCAGAGTTCCAGTCGCTGACTGGAATCTACGGGTAGAGCGAGCACCTTTCGCTCGCCTCATACCTTCGAGGGCACCTCAAAGAGATAAGATCTCTTCGATCGCCGAGCGCTGGAGGAAGACGTGGGGTCTTCATTTACCCATCTGCACGTCCACACTGAGTACAGCATGCTCGATGGCGCGTCGCGGCTCGACGCGTTGGTAGCTAAAGCTGCCGCCGACGGAATGCCGGCTCTCGGGATAACCGACCACGGCAACATGTACGGCGTCCTCGACTTCTACAAGGCATGCCGCAAACAAAACATCAATCCCGTCATCGGTTGCGAGCTCTATCAAGCCGACGATTCTCGTCACGAACGGCCTTCTCGCCGAGGCAAACTCGACGACTCTGGTGGATCGACCGACGGCGGCAAGAAGCTGTATTACCACCTCATAGCGCTTGCTGAGAACAACACGGGCTACAAGAACCTGATCCAGCTCGCATCGCGGGCATACATGGAGGGTTTCTACTACAAGCCCCGCGTCGACTGGGAAGTGCTCTCCGACCACTCTGAGGGCCTCATGGTCACTACCGGTTGCCTCGGCGGTCACGTGCTGCAATCGCTCCTGCAGGGCAATGACAAGCTTGCGTTAGAGAAAGCGGCACGGCTGCAAGACATCTTCGGTCGCGACAACATGTTCATCGAGCTTCAAGATCACGGCATTCCTGAGCAGATTTCGACAAATCCGAAACTGCTTGAGATCGCCCGCAAGATCAACGCTCCGATCATGGTCACAAACGACTCGCACTACACCAACCAAGAAGATCACGCCGCGCACGACGCACTGCTTTGTGTGCAGACCGGTTCGCTTATGAGCGACCCCGACCGATTCCAGCTACACGGCGACCAGCATTACCTGAAGACCGCAGCTGAGATGCGCCACCAGTGGGCTGAGCTTCCCGAGGCATGCGATAACACCCTCTGGATCGCGGAGCGAGCAAACGTCGAAATCGAGTTTGGAAACCCTCAGCTACCGGACTTCCCAATTCCAGAAGGATTCTCGGGAGCCGACGACTACCTCCTCCACCTCACGATGGAGGGGGCAAAGAAGCGCTGGGGCGACAATTTGCCGAACTCTGTGACAGAACGGCTCATCTATGAGCTCGACGTCATCAAGAGCATGGGCTTTAGCTCCTACTTCCTCATCACGTGGGACCTCATCAAGTTTGCCCGCGACCGCGGAATCCGTGTCGGCCCTGGTCGTGGTTCCGCCGCCGGTTGCGCCGTGGCTTACAGCCTCTGGATCACCGACCTCGACCCCATCAAATACGACCTCCTGTTTGAGCGATTCCTTAACCCGTCTCGAATTTCGATGCCTGATATCGACATGGACTTCGACTCCCGCTATCGCGACGAGATGATCCGATACGCGGCTGAGAAATACGGGCGCGACCACGTCGCCCAGATCGTGACATTCGGACAGATCAAGGCCCGTGCCGCGGTGCGTGATGCGGCCAGGGTGTTGGGTTACCCCTATGTCGTCGGCGACAAGGTCGCCAAGGCAATGCCGCCGCTCGTGATGGGCCGTGACACTCCGTTGAAGTACTGCTTCGAAGAAACCGAGAAGTACAAAGACGGATACAAGATGGCCCAAGAGCTCCGCTCGATGGTCGACTCAGATACAGATGTGGCCCGAGTGGTCGAAGTGGCGATGGGGCTTGAAGGTCTGCGTCGCTCCGATGGCATTCACGCCGCAGCCGTGGTGATTACCAAAGATCCGCTCACAGACTATCTGCCGATCCAGCGCAAGCCAGAGGCCGGCAAACCAATCGAAGAAGCCCCCGTCGTCACCCAGTACGAGATGAACGGTGTTGAAGAACTCGGTCTTCTCAAGATGGACTTCCTTGGTCTTCGAAACCTCGATGTGATCTCCGATGCCGTTGCGCTAATCGAAACGGTCCACGGCAAGACCATCGACATCGACAACGTCACTCTCGACGACCCCAAGACCTACGAGTTGCTCCAAGCGGGCCAGACCATTGGCGTATTTCAGCTTGAGTCGCCGCCGATGCGAGCACTCATGCGCTCGATGGCGCCAACAGAGTTTGAAGACGTCGCGGCGCTCGTCGCCTTGTATCGGCCGGGGCCGATGGCGGCCAACATGCACAACGACTACGCCGACCGTAAGAACGCTCGTCAAGACATCACCTATCTGCATGACGACGCCGAAGAGATCCTTGGCGGAACCTATGGCCTGATGATCTATCAAGAGTCGGTCATGCGGATCGCGCAGAAGTTCGCCGGTTATTCCCTCGCCGACGCAGACAACTTGCGCAAAGCATGCGGAAAGAAGATTCGCGAAATGATCGCGAAGGAGCGAACCAAGTTCGTTGAGGGCTGCGACGCCAACGGCTACGGGTCAAAGCTTGGTCACGACTGGTTCGACATCATCGAGCCGTTTGCCGACTACGCGTTCAACAAGAGCCACTCATATGGCTATGGCCTAGTGAGCTACCAAACCGCCTATCTCAAGGCCAACTATCCAGTCGAGTACTTCGCCAGCCTCCTGACGAGCGTCAAGAGCAACCTCGACAAGGCTGGGATCTATCTGAACGAGTGTCGTCAGATGGGCGTCAACGTCTTGGTGCCAGACATCAACGTCTCCGAGGTCGACTTCGCGTCCATCCCCGATCCCGAGGGCGGCGACCTCAACGCCATCCCGTTTGGCCTTTCCGCGATCCGCAATGTTGGTGAAGGCCTCGTAGAGCTCATTCTTACCGAACGCCGTGCAAACGGTCCGTTCACCGACTTCATCGACTTCATCGAGCGGGTCGATTACTCGGTGCTTAATCGCCGCATGATCGAGTCGCTCATCAAGGCTGGAGCCTTCGACTCCGTCGGCCACGCTCGCAAAGCACTTCTGCTGGTGTTTGAAGAACTGATCGAGAAGACGGTCTCGTCACGTCGTGAACATGACATGGGCGTAATGACACTCTTCGCCGGCGCCGACGACTCGAACGATTCGCCAAGCTTCGACGATCGGCCACAGATTGGAACCGAAGAGTTCGAGAAGACGCAACGGCTGGCTTTTGAGAAAGAAATGCTCGGCCTCTACGTTTCTGACCACCCTCTGATGGGGCTCGAAGGGGCCCTGAAGCGCAGAGCCGAATACAGCCTCGATGGCCTTGAGTTTGTCGAAGATGGCGCCAGCATCACTGTCGGCGGCGTGGTGACGGGCCTGCAGCGAAAGTGGACGAAGAAGGGCGACCTGATGGGCGTCTTCATCCTGGAAGATCTGACCCACTCGGCCGAGGTCATGGTGTTTCCCCGCACCTTCGCCGACTACGGACACCTGCTCGAAGACGATCGCGTCGTCATTGTGAGGGCCCGCGTCGACAAGCGCGACGACGAGCCGAAACTTATGGTTCAAGGCGTCGAAGTGTTCGAGCCCGAGATGCTTGGATCGGCCGCCCCGCTCCGTCTCGAGATTCGCCCCCACCAGCTCAGTGACAAGCTCATTGCTGGTTTGAAGACCGTGCTTCGCGAGCATCGGGGCGACTCATCGGTCTACATCCATCTCAGCGACGACCAGGCCCTCAAGCTCTCTGACGAGTTCTGCGTCGACACCTCAAATGGGCTCATTCCCGAACTGCGGGTATTGCTCGGCGCCGACGCCGTTGTGCTCTAAGGGCCAAAGCGACTAGCGCAATCGGGTTATGTCGCCTAAATGGGTCACAAAGCTCTAGAAATCGGACCTCCATTGGCTATTGTCGACGCAATGGCAGTGAGGCAGAAATCATGAACGCGGCGGTGATTACTGCATGACCTTCAACTCGATGCAGTTCGTCGTGTTCCTTCTGGTTGTGCTCGGCGTCTACTGGCAGCTTTCTCATAAGCTGCAGAACCGATTCCTGCTGGTTGCGTCGTACGTCTTCTACGGCTGGTGGGACTGGCGCTTCCTTGGTCTGCTCCTTGGCAGCACATTGGTCGACTATTGGGTTGGTCAACGACTCGCCACGATCGATGCTCCCGAACGGCGCAAACGTTTTCTTCTTGCCTCAATGGCGGTCAACCTAGGCTTCCTCGGATTCTTCAAGTATTTCGGATTCTTCGTTGACTCATTGGACTCGAGCCTCGCAGCGGCCGGAGTGGAGTGGCTCGCACCAAGCCTCGGCATTGTCCTCCCGGTCGGTATCAGCTTCTACACCTTTCAGTCGATGTCGTACACGATCGACGTCTACCGGCGAGAGCTCAAACCGGTCGACAACCTGTTTGACTTCGCGTTGTACGTCTCGTTCTTCCCCCAACTCGTTGCTGGTCCAATTGAGCGAGCCACTCGGCTCATGCCGCAGGTGCTGGCAAAACGCACACCGCCTGACGGCGAACGAGTTCTGAGTGCGCTCTCGCTGATCCTCGTTGGCTTAGTGAAGAAGGTTGTCGTAGCCGACACCGCGGCGCGGGTGGCAAATGAGGCATTCAATGATGCAGGCTCGGCCGGATTCTTAACCCTCATTGTTGGCGTGTATTGCTTCGCACTACAGATCTATGGCGACTTCTCTGGCTATAGCGACATGGCGAGAGGTACAGCTCGTCTGCTCGGCTTCGAGCTGATGGAGAACTTCGCCCAGCCTTACTTCTCCCTGTCCATCACTGAGTTCTGGCGCCGCTGGCACATCTCGTTGTCGCAGTGGCTTCGCGATTACCTCTACATTCCCCTCGGCGGCAATCGCCGGGGTCCTCGTCGCACCTATATCAACCTTGGGCTAACGATGTTGCTCGGCGGTTTGTGGCACGGAGCAGCCTGGACCTTCGTGATGTGGGGGGCGCTGCAGGGCGCCTACCTGATGGTCGAGCGGCGTTTCGGTCTCGACAAGGCCGGCCTCGGCTCGACCGGCAGTCGATTCCTGCGAGGAGCGGTCACGTTCCATCTCACCTGCTTCGCCTGGATCTTCTTCAGGGCTGCATCATTTGGTGAGGCCGCTGATGTAATCATTGGCATCTTGACGCTACGTCCAGGCACCCTGCCGATTGAATCAACTCTCAATGTTCTCTTGCCGTCGGCCCTCATTGCGGTCCTCTTCGATGCAACTCAACGACGCACCAACACCGACTCTGGTCTCGTCGCACTCCGGCCAGTGGCCCAGGGTCTGGTGTTTGGCCTCGGCGCCGTTCTTGTCCTACTCGCTAGCGGGGGCCAACAAGTTCCCTTCGTCTACTTCCAATTCTGATGAGCACCATTACCGAAGAAACCGTCGCCAAGAAGACTGAGGCCTCGATGGCCGAAGAGGTCGCTCGATCCCGCGGCTCGCGCCCTCGTTGGCGCACCCTCATTTGGGTTGCGTTGGCCACGATCCTCCTGCTCGAGCTTGGCGGTCGGTTCGTCGTTTCTCAGTCAACGTTTGAGGACGACCTTCTGCCTCGCATTCTCGAAGAGCACAGGGCCAAGATCAACGAACGGACTGAAGCGGGAACCCCGACCGACTTGATGTTCTTTGGCACCTCAAGCTCGGGCGCTGCGTTCGACCCGGCAATGGTGCCTGGCGGCACGGCATACGACATGTGGTGGGCCGGCTCAGACGCAGTGATCCTCAACCACTTCGCAACGGACTTCGCAAACGAGCTCGTCGATCCTGAGACGGTCGTCATCGGCATCACTTCTCGTGAGCTAAACGACAGCCGTGTTGCGGCCCTTGAGTCGACGTTCGATCAGTCATCGAGCACCCTGGCGTGGCGCAGGGTGGCAAACGCGACGCTCTTGACCGACATCGAGATTGCCGCCAGCAGTGTCTCCCACCTAGTGAAATACCGAACTCATCTGAGAAAACCGACCTCGTGGATCAGTTGGATCACAGGCACCGGCAGCGCTGAAGAGGGACTCTCGGCTGGCGAATTCGGCGAGCTGACTCGCTATCGAGACAGCGAGCTCGCGATGACGGCAACCGATCTGGCTCGTGAACGCCAGGCACTAGCCAACTACTCAGTAGGCGGCGCCGAAATCGATGCGCTTGGTGAGCTATTGACTGCCTTCGGCGACAAACGCGTCGTACTCGTCTTCCTGCCCGTCTCACAGTCGACCTACGTGCCCCTTCACCCAAACGGCATCGCCGACGTCGAAGCCGCACGGCTCGCGGCCCAGGAGGCTGCCGCCGGCGCAGGCGTTGAGTTCCTCGACCTCTCGAAGCTTGGCTCGAACGATGACCTTTTCGGCGATGGAAATCACTTGAACCAGCGCGGTTCGGCGATCGTAACCACCGAAGTGCTGACCTTTCTGCAGCGCTAACCAATTTCTATGGTGTACAGGGGCAGAATGGAGCCCTTCGGCCTAGGCCGTAGGGCGGCAGAACTCATGTAGAACGCTCATGGCGCAGCGACAATGGTGATGTGAGTGTGCGGTGGATTCCGCGGCAACGACCGGCAAGACGGAGATAGTAGATCTATGAGCGGTGCGAAGGTAGTAGTAATCGGCCAGGGCTATGTTGGCCTTCCCGTGGCAATGCGGGCGGTCGACGTTGGCTACAACGTGGTCGGTTTCGATGTCGACAAGCGCAAGATCGACGGTCTCAACGAAGGCAAGTCTCACATCGACGACATCACCGATGCCGACATCGCCGCGGCTCTCGCCACTGGCCGATACACAGCTTCGCTTGATGAGGCCTCTGTCGCCGACTTCGACATCGCCGTCATCACGGTGCCAACTCCGCTCCGAGAGGGCGCTCCCGATCTTTCATACATCTTGGCCGCCGGTGAAATCTTGGCGAAGGCGCTCAAGCCGGGCGCAACCGTCATCCTTGAGTCAACCACATTCCCCGGTACCACCGACGAGGTACTCGCCCCCGTGCTCGATGCCGGCTCCGGACTAGAGAATGGCAAGGATTACCACCTTGGCTTCTCACCAGAACGCATCGACCCTGGCAATCTCGAGTGGGACTTCAAGCGGACCCCAAAGGTTGTCTCCGGCGTCAACGCCGAATCCCTTGCCTCAGTCAAAGCGTTCTACGACAAGGTTTGTGACACCACCGTTCCCGTATCTGGCACCCGCGAGGCCGAGTTGGCCAAACTACTTGAAAACACCTTTCGCCATGTCAACATCGCACTGGTGAACGAAATTGGCGTGCATGCTCGGGCCCTCGGCATCGACATGTGGGACGTCATCGACGCGGCAAAGACCAAGCCGTTCGGTTTCATGGCGTTCTACCCTGGGCCAGGCGTCGGCGGCCATTGCCTTCCCATCGACCCGTCCTACCTCTCCTGGCAGGTTGAGCGCACCCTTCGCACGGTGAGCCGGTTCGTCAAAATTGCAAATGACGTCAACGACCACATGCCTGACTACGTCGTCAATCGGGTACAGCTTGGACTCAACAAGCAGCAGAAGTCGGTCAACGGGTCAAATGTTCTCGTTCTAGGCGTCGCCTACAAGAAGAACTCGAATGATGCTCGTGAGACCCCATCAACCCAGGTCATCGAGCAACTGCTTGAGCTTGGGGCAATTGTGACAGTTCACGACGCTCACGTCGACGCCTTCCATCTAGACGATCGAGCACCGCGCGTCGAACTCACTGCCGCGGCCTTGAAGGCAAGCGACGCAGTCGTGCTCATCACCGACCACGACGATGTCGACTACGACCTGATTGTGGCGAACGCCGGATACATCTTCGACTCACGTCATCGCCTCGACGAGGGCGACAACATCGACCTGCTGTAGCAGGCGGTTGTCTACACTCGCTCCGTGAGTTCACACAAGATCCAAGTCATCATCAACGGGGACGACCTCGGTATTTCCGATGTCGTTAACAACGAGATGGTGCGCTGGGTTAGCGAAGGCATTCTGACGTCGACAACGACGTTGGCCACTGGTCCCTCGTTCGCAACGGCGCCAGCCAAAGAGCTCGTTTCTCTTGGCGCCAGCGTTGGCGTGCACATGGACTTCAGCGAGTTCACTCCTCTGACCACCAGTGACGAGCTCGCGCCGATGCTGAGCGACGACCGCACCTTCGAGCCAGTTCTACGAAGCATGAAACCGACACGGGCGTTCCTTGCGGCTATCGAAGCGGAAGTTCTTGCTCAGATCGATCGTATGGCTGAGCTCGACGTTGCGGCCGATCACCTCGATTCGCACCATCACGATCATTTCAACTGGTGGATGACACTGGTATTGCGGCGAGTCAGGAAGTCGACGGGGATCACTCGCCTACGGTCGCCATACACAGGGCCCGAAATTGGGGGAGCGAAAGCGCAGTTTGCTCGACGTCGCGGCCGCGACATGCAGCGCTACCTCGGCGGATTCCGAACCCCGCACGAGTTCTACTCACTCGAGTATGTCGGCGACCATGGCATCGACATCCTTCGTGACCTGAGGGGGCCGGTCGAGCTCATGACTCACCCAGGCGGCACGTCATTGGCCGACAACGAAGAGGCAACTGCGATCGCGCTCCGCGATGCCGATTTCGTCGAACTCGTCAACTTCACCGCCGTCGATGGACACTGAAGCCACTCCACCCCCGAGCAAGTGGCGGCTCGTCCGCAGGGCGATTGGAATCGTCTTCGTGCTGTGGCTCGTTGCCGCTGGATTCACTGCGAAGTCGGCCAGAGATGACCTGCTCGCGGGCAAAAGCGCTCTCGTAGACCTGGCTGCGCTCGATCCGCTCGAGGCTGATCTCGTGACATTAAATGAGGAGCTCGGAGCGGCCCGAGAACCCGTCTCTTCGGGCACGAAGAAGCTCGACAGTCCTTTGTTGTGGCCGGTGAGACCGCTCCCAGTTGTCGGGCGGCAGGTCGCTGCTGCCCGCGGCATTGCGACCACGGCCGATGCGGTGTTGGCCCAGACAGAAAAGGCTGTCGATGCTGCGATTCTGGTGCAGACGGCCATGCCCGAGCAGCGTGTCGAGCATCTCAAGGTTCTCGGCGAGTCGCTGCGGGGGTTAGAGGCCGTTATCGACGATCGCGACCTCGGCCCAGGAAACAACTTATTCGGGTCGATCAGCTCAGCTCACACTGACGCGGAAGCGGCCCTTGCCGAGATCGGTGTTGAAGTAAAAAGCGCGGCAACCGTAGTCAACGGCTTGGAGTCATTTCTTGCCGACTCGCACTATTTGCTGCTAGGCGCCAACGTCAACGAGATGCAGATCGGTGGTGGAACTCCTCTGAACTTTGGTGAAGTCCTGCTGCGCGATGGTGAATTCTCTGTCTCAGAAATACAGACGATCTTGGAGGCGCCGCTCGATGGACCGACCCCGTTGGTCGACGAAGATATTGGTGAACTCTGGGGATTTCTGACCCCAACTAATGACTTCAAGAAGGTCATGCTGACACACCGCTTCAGCGAGTACAGCGCTCCGCAGGCATTGGTGATGTACGAGGACGCGAAAGGCAAGCAGCTTGAGGGTGTGCTCCTGGTTGATTCTCTCGCACTGCAGGGTTTGCTCGAAGTTGTCGGGCCCGTCATAGTGCGCGAGCGCGAGTTCAGCGCCGACAATGTTCTCGACTACATATTCGTCGAACAGTACGTTGAAGAAACAGCCCAGGATGCAGACGGGGAAAGAAGGTATGACCGCCTCGCTGCGCTGGCTTCGGCTGTCTTCACAAAAGTCGCTGACGGCGAGTGGGACACGGTCGAAATGATTCGCACCATGCGCCCTGTCGCTGCGGCCGGGCATCTGCGCGCCTTCTCGACCGATCCTGTCGAGCAACGCATGTGGGACGCTTTTGGTATCTCCGGCCAACTCTCTGGAGATGAGTTTGGCATCGGGCTGCAAAACCTCGGTGTAAATAAGCTTGACCCGTATATCGACATCGTGGTCGAGGCAACAACAGCGCGAAATACCGATGGCACGGCGACGATCTCATTGACGGCCACCATTAGAAACAACACTCCGCCCAACCTGCCAATCGAGGTCACGGGTGAGTTTTGGCAAGAGCTCGGACTGCCGACAACTACGACCTACCTCGGTCGAATTGCACTGTTGCTGCCGGGCGCCACATTAGAGGTCGATCTCGACGACACCAGTGAAGCCGGGCTCGAAGTCTTCGGCGTCGACGGGAACAATGTGGTCGTTGCGACGAAGGCCACCATTGTCGATGGAGACGCCAGGGTGCTGTCTGCTGACATAACGCTCGCCGCCGGTGTCGACAAGTTGACGATGCAACCAAGCGCCCGATACCCGACCATTCTGTACTACTGGAACGGTGTGCCCCTCGACGACTTCGGCCCGCACAAGCTTCCGATCGAATGAGTCGAGCGTTTCCGAGCCCCGGGCGAGGAAAGGCGGTGAGGGCTTTGATCCGCCAGGATCGAAACCGACGACGACTTCGGCCCGCACAAGCTTCCGATCGAATGAGTCGAGCGTTTCCTACTTACGCCTGACGCTGTTGATGACGACGGCGAATGACTGTCGGAAGAGCACAAACGACAATGGCAGCGAGATAACGAGGAAGAGCACGGCTCGAATGATGGAGTTGCCGAGGGGCGGCAGAAGCTGGGGGAAGAGCGCATAGGCCGCAGCGGCGCCGGCGACTGGTGGGATAGCACCCTTGACGAGTGCGCCAGCCGACCGCAGCGGAGCGACGCCAACCTTTGCCCCTGAGATTACGGCGACGGTGATTCCGACGAGCCCACCGGCGATTCCGACGAGTAGCGAAATCTCGAGGAGTCCGCCAATCATGGCACCGATGATCGCGGCGCCTACTGCAAATGTGGCGTTTAGGGTGGCGAGAAGGCTGTGGGTGCTCCAGAATCCTCTGGCCTGAAGGAGCGAGTAGCAGGTCGGCTGGAGAATGCGAAACGGAGTGCCTGCGCTGATGAGGACCATGGCAACGATGGCGTCGTTCCAGGTTCCCGACCAGATGAAGTCGACCAATGTGCCGCCAACTAAAGCGAGTCCGCCGAACGCCATTCCGGTGGCCAGGAGCAGGAGCGAGATGGCATCGAGGTAAGAAACTCGCAACCGCTCCGGGTCTCTAATCGACGCGAAAGATGGCACCAAGACGTTGGTTGCCGCCATCGTGAATGGCGCAGTAAGCGCCGCGGAAAGCGAGTACCCGAAGAAGTAGAGCCCGACGATCTCTTTGGTCTCAAATGGGCTGATCGCGACGTAGTCACCGCTCAGCGACACGCCGAGGGCGACGGCAGTGAGCATGAGCCAGGGGAGTGTGCGCCCATAGCGCTTCATGACGCCGGAGATCTTGCCAAATAGCGATGGCGGTCTCCCGGTGGCCCGCCAGAGAAGCGTTCCCTCGAGGAGCGTCTCGACGTATAGCGGAAGGACAAGGGCGTATGCCCCGAAGCCGAGGAGGGCAAAGACGATGAGCGACGCGTGTCTCGCCACAGAAGACGCTGTCAGGATCTTGGACGACTCGGCAAAGCGAAGGTCCGCGGCGAGGCGGCCGATGCCGATGACCATGGCGAACTGGAGGGGCAGGGTCGGCGCAATTGCGATCAGTAGGGGTCTCGCTTCTGGCTGCCCGAGCCATGAGGCGATCTGCGACGAGCCAACAATCATGATCGCCGCTATAGCGATCATCAGGTAGAGAATCAGCCGCCAGAGCCGGTCGGGTTCTTCACCCTTGGTTATCCGTTCAATGAATAACGGTCGGAGGGCGCTGAGTGTCGCCACCGAGAATGTGGAGAAGCCGAGGGTGATGGCGAAAAGGCCAAAGTCTCCCTTTGTGAGAACGTAGCCAGCAACGACCTGCGCAATTAGGCCGCCGCCTCGCATGACCACGCTGGCGACGCCAACCTGAAGAATGCCGCGGATGACGTGACTCTTCATCTGCTCGGGGGCTGGCTTGTAGTTCTTCGGATCGGTTTCGGTCGCAATTGGTTTGGACGCGGGAGCAGCTAGGCCTTCCTCATCTGGCTCGATGTCGACGCGACGTCTCATCGTTTGCTGGCCCGACCACCGTGGTCATCAGCCGCTCTTTGAAGAGCAGTCTCGAGTGCAGTCGCACCGGCCTCAAACGACAACTCGCGCAGGTAATAGTCTCGAGCTTCGCGACCCATGGCAGACCGCCGCTCCGGACCGGCTTCAACGATCTCGACGAAGGCGGCAGCAAGCGCATCGACGTCACCAGGAGCGCAGGTGATCGCACCGCCTGAGGAGTCGAGAATGTGTTTGGCGTCGCCGAGAAGCGCTCCAATAAGGGGGCGTCCGGCGGCGAGGCCGACTTGCACCTTGCTCGGCACGATGCCATTAAAGAACTCATGGTCGTCGAGCGACACGAGCAGGGCGTCAGCTTCGTGATTGACCTTTGGCATCGTGTCGTAAGGCTTGAGACCGTGGAAGGTGACGTTTGGAGCCTTGAGTTCTTCAGCGAGAAGGCGGCAGCGCTCAACATCAGGGCCGCCACCAATGACGTCGAGGTGGAACGAGGGCGTCGACTCGGCGATCTGAGCGGCCGCCCTTACCGCAATGTCGATTCGTTGAAAGGGTCCGATATTGCCAGCGAAGACAACCCGGCAAGTATCCGATGAGGGGACCGGGGCCCACTCGTCAGGAAGAAACAGAGTCTCGTCAGCCCAGTTGATCACGGTCTCGGCTGTCTCAGGATTGGCGTTGTTATTGACCAGCAGCTCGGTCATGCCGGGGGAGAGGCCGATGGTACGGTCCATGCGGCTATACATGGCTTGGCACAGCTTGCGAAGCGGCTTGTCGACAACCTTCTCGAATCGGTCGGGTAGAAAACCGGACTTGGTCACGGTGTCAGGCCAAAAGTCTTGCACGTGGAGGACTGCGGGTGCGTCGTACTTACGCTTCGCTCGCAGCGCCGTGATGCCGATCGTTGCTTGGCCTTGGTAGGCGTAGATCACGTCGAACTCATGCTTAGGCAGCCCGAGCAACGTCGAGCTCGCAGCGAAGCTGAGGTAGGTGAGTATCCGCTTGACGGCGCTGGTGTCGTGGCTCGGGATGACAGCGGTGCGCGTGATGGTGATGCCGGGCTCTAGCTCTTCAACCGTTCGGGGCCGGTTCTTGTAGCCGGGATAGAACTTGCCGCCTGGATAGTTTGGGAACGTCGTCACAACATGGATCTCGTGGCCACGATCTCGAAGAAATCGCACAAGATTGAGCCCCGAAATCGGGCTTGGTTCGGGATCGAACCACTGTGTGATGAAACAAATGCGCATTGTCAGTCGTTTCCAAGGAAAAAATCGGCGCCTACTTCTTCGTCATCTTTATCGACGCCAGTGCCGCGAACGACCTCAAATACTGTTTGCACGAGGATCTGAAGGTCTAGGACGGGCGAGCAGTTGTCAACTTACTCGATGTCATAGGA
>JBBKWJ010000121.1:0-9089 GCA_037968895.1 Acidimicrobiales bacterium | reverse complement strand
CTCCTCGACGGTGGCTCACGGTGGGTCTGGCTGATCGAAGCAAAGCAGGATGACGTCTACGCCAAACTTGGCATCGTTCGCGCCTCGATTATCATCGTGTTCCTTGGTGCCAGCTTCGTAGTACTCGCCATCGTCGCCATTGCCTTCCGAGGCTTTGCCAGGCGCCTTGAGCGGATGACCCGCCTGGCCGAGGCTGTCGCAGACGGCGACCTGTCGGTACGAACCGGCGATGACCGTCTTGATGAGCTCGGTCGGCTATCGAACGCATTCGACGACATGACAATGGCACTGGCACAAGACATTGCGCGCCGAGAACGTGTCGAAGCCCAACTGGCCTACCAAGCAACCCACGACAGCCTGACTGGCCTGCCAAACCGCCAACACCTCGTGGCCGAACTTCACAACGTGCTCGGCAACTCAGACGACGCCGTGAGCGCACTTTTCATCGACCTCGACGGATTCAAAGAAGTGAACGACCGTCTTGGCCACGCGGCCGGAGATGAGTTGCTGACAAGAGTCGGCGAGCGCTTGCGCGACGTGCTTCGCCCTGGCGACTTCGTTGCTCGATTGGGCGGCGATGAGTTCGTCATCATCTTGCGTGGTCTTGGACTTACTGAAGCCGATCGCACAGCAAGCAGGGTCGTCTCGGCGCTAGAACTGCCGTTCATCGTGCTCGATGAAGAAGCCTCGATCTCGGCGTCGATCGGCGTCTCAAGCACTGACTCAGAACGCTCGGCCGAACGCCTCCTCAAAGAAGCAGATATCGCGATGTACCAAGCGAAGTCGCTTGGCAAGGGACGCGCTATTCGGGTCACCGAAGAGGCGTTGCAGAGCGTAGATGACCAACTCTCGCTCGTGGCCGCCCTTCGCGCCGCAGTCAATAACGACCAACTGCAGTTGTTGTTCTGGCCGATCGCTGACCTTCGCAGCAGCACCCTCCTCGGTATGGAGGCAAGCGTGCGTTGGAACGACCCGGTGCGCGGAACCCTGGCGCCAGCCGACTTTTTGGCATTGGCCGAACGATCCGGCTTTGCTGGTCTGATCGACGAGTGGGTGCTTAGAAAGGCCATCGAGTCGCTCGTAGCTTGGCGCGACGACGGTCAGCCAATTGAGGACCTCCAGCTATCGATCAACCTTACACCTCAGTCGTTTATCAACCAGCGAACTCGATCGTTGCTTATGACTGAGCTCGAACGGAACACCCTGAAGGCATCAAACATTCGTATTGAAGTGCCGGAAGCTGTATTGCGGTCCGATGATCTCCCGTTGCGGGAAGCATTCAAGCAGTACCGCTCGATTGGCTCGCCAATCACAATCGACCGATTTGGGACGGACTACTCGAATCTTGATCGTCTGCCGCGTTTCGCGATTGATTCGGTGAAAATTGACTTGTCACTGACGGCCGACCTTCACAACCAGCTGTCGAGTCGTGCGCTCATAACCTCGCTCATCACCTTGGCCCAGACTTCGGGCCTCCGGGTGTCAGCCGCAGGCGTCGATGACGATCACCTTCGTAACGAGCTTCTCAGCCTTGGATGCGATCAAGGCCAGGGACTGTGGTTCAGCGATGCGGTCGACTTCAGCTCGTTTAGCGAGCTACTGCGAACCAGAGATCTGCTCGGGTTTATTTCTTAGGCGGCCTGTTCCGCGAGAGCGGCTTTGTCGATGGCCCATAAGTTCTTATGGGTTTGATAGGCCAGCACCACAAGCGTGATTGCGTTGCCGGCCAGAACGACGGGTACCCCCCACCAGAAGATCTCGTTACCGGCGAAGAACACGATGGTATTCAACGCGATATAGCCAATGCGGATCTCGGTTGGCCCGATGCCATAGAACGCAATCTGGAACTGGTTCGTTGCCGCGAATGACAAGAACGACAGCGCCATCATCGCGCAGGTGATGAGGAGCAACAGATCGAAAAGGAACCCCATGTCACTTGGGGCGAGAAAGCCGTAGCCGATCACGATGCTGCCGGCGAAGATCATGTCGAGGAAGTGGTCCATAAAGAAGCCCCACTTAACGAGGCCCTCGCCTCGCGTGCGGCCAAGAGTGCCATCGAATGAATCAGTGACCCATTGGCCAAAGACCACAAACGACATCGCCCAGAGCCAACGCCTGTCGTCGGCGGCGAGGTAGCCAAAGCCAATGGTGCACGCTGACCACACCGTTGTGAACAAGGTGAGCTGCCACGATCGAAGCCACCGAGGGAGCTTAGGAACGGCCCAGTCGATGAACGTTCGCTCGACCGGACCCAAGATTGATTGGCCGTGCTTCTTGTCACCAGCGAAACGTTCTACCATCAGCGGACTCTAGGTTCCCGCTCCATTACCCCGGTGGATGGGTCGGGCCCCGATGGCAGTACGGTGCTCGGATGTCTTCCCCCGAGCGAATCGCCCTGCAACGCCGTCCTGTCGCAGCAGTTGTCCTGGCTGCGGGTGGAGGCTCGCGATTTGACGGCGACTCGCACAAGCTGCTCGCTGAATTTCGAGGTCGTCCTGTGATCTCATGGGTGTTGGAGTCGGTGCTCAACGCCGGTTTCGACACCGTCTACCTCACAACCGGCTCGACTGACTTCGGTGATCTCGTCCCCGACTCGGTTGTGCAGATCCCAGTGAGCGACTGGCAGGACGGCCAGGCACGGTCGTTGGCCGCCGCCGTCGCGAGAGCCACAAGCGACGGGCATGGCGCCATCGTCGTCGGTTTGGCCGATCAACCGCTCGTGCCAACCTCGGCCTGGCGCAGCGTTGGGGCCTCACACGGGGCCGTTGTAATAGCCACCTTTGACGGCAAGCGCCGTCCGCCGGTGAAGCTTGACGAGTCAGTTTGGCCGCTGCTGCCCATCGAGGGTGACGATGGTGCTCGAGTCCTCATGCAGGCGCGACCTGAGCTAGTTTCTGAGGTACCGTGCACTGGCAACCCGGCGGATATTGACACAACTGAGGATCTTCGCAAATGGAACTAAACAACAGCTTTGAGATCGATCGTCCAATCGACGAGACATACGCAATCGTGAACGACCTTGAGTTCATCGCTCCATGCATGCCGGGCGCCAAGCTGCAAGAGATTGAGGGCGACGAATATCGCGGTCTTGTAAAGATCAAAGTTGGCCCAATTACTGCCCAGTACAAGGGCAAGGCGTCGTTCGTATCGCAAGATGCCGCCACCCACGTGTCATCGCTCACCGCACAGGGGCGCGATCCACGTCAAGGCAATGCGAACGCACTGATCACAGCCACGATGGAGACGGTCGGCGACAACAAGACCAAGGTCAACATTCACACCGACCTCAGCCTCACCGGTAAAATCGCAAGCTTCGGCCGCGGCGCTATCGAAGACGTCTCGAAGAAGATCCTCGGCCAATTCGCCGAGAACCTTCGGGCCAAGATCGAAGCCGAGGGCGTACCAGTCGCCTCAAAGGCTGAACCTGCTGCAGAGGCAGCAAAGTCGGCCACGCCTGCCGCCGGGAAAGCGAAGACCGAAGACGCAGCCCCCGCTACTGAGCCAGCGCCGACGATTCGCAAGATCGACTCGCCCGATCCTGAGCCAGTCAACATCCTCTCGGTCACCGGCGACACAATCACTAAGCGCCTAGCTCCCATCCTCGCTGGTGCGATCCTGTTGCTCATCCTGCGCTGGGTTCTTGGTGGCAAGCGAGGCTAGTTCGGGCAATCGACCAAGCGATTACGAGGTTGTTACCCAACTCATTGGTCGAAAACCGATGGGCGAATTTGAGGTAGTGGTCCGCAGAGACGACGGCAGCCCCGTCGTGCTCGCCAATCTGCCACTGCTTGACGATGGCCGCCCGATGCCGACTCGATTTTGGCTCGCTGACCGCGCGCTCAACAAGGCGATCGGCCGGCTTGAGTCAACGGGCGCAGTCAACCAAGCTGAAGCAGAAATCGGAGAGGCCACCATCCAGATCGTGCACGACGCCTATGAGGCCGAACGAAACGAGCACATCGATCCGGCCTACGGGGGGCACCGACCAACCGGCGGCGTCGGCGGTACTCGCGTTGGCGTCAAATGCCTGCATGCGCACTATGCAAATCTGTTGTCTGGCGCCGATGACCCTGTCGGACGTTGGGTGCACGAAAAGCTGGTCCTAACCGGTGATGCGTTTGACCCGAGTCAGCCTGGAATCTTGTCGATTTCGTTTGACGGCCCAACTACAGACGCAGGTGTCGAGTGAAGGTAGCCGTCGTCGACATCGGCACAATCACGACGCGTCTTCTCATCCGTTCCTACGACGGCGATCGCCAGGCATTTCGGGTGTTCACCCGCCTCGGCAACGATCTTGCATCGACCGGCCGGCTCTCGGCTGAGAGTCTCGAACGCACGCGGATAGCGCTAGTTGATTTTCGAGCGAGGATCGACGTCGCCGAGGTCGCCAAGATCATCTGTGTCGCCACTTCGGCCGCCCGTGACGCGAGCAACACAGACGAGCTGGCATCGCTCGTAAGGGCCACGCTCGGAGTCGAGCTTGACGTAGTGAGCGGTGAAGAGGAAGGCAGGCTCGCGTTTGGCGGCGCTACTGCTGCCCACGGCGTTGCCGGACGATACGCCACCACGATCGACATCGGGGGAGGGTCAACCGAATTCGTCGTTGGTCTGGTCGGTGGCGACTCGGTCGAGTCGTTCTCAACCGATATGGGAGCCTCTCGGTTCACCACGGCGTATATCGTCACCGATCCCCCTGAGCCAGAAGACCTCTCGGCCGCGTTATCCGTCGCTGAGCTCCATGTGATCGACGCAAAACGGGAGCTAGCGAACCTGAGCGTCGTCGCCGAGGAAGGACCGGTCATCGGTCTCGGCGGAACGATCACGACTGTTGCTGCCGTCGACCTCGGTCTCGCCGAATACGACTCCATACAAGTCAACGGTTACGTTCTCACCCGCGAGGCAGTCGAAGACACATTCCGAGCGCTGGCGACCGAATCCCGCGTTGACCGGGCCCACAACCCTGGCCTCGAACTCGAGAGGGTCGACGTGATCGTCGGCGGTCTCTGTGTGCTCGTCGAAACCATGCGTCAACTCAACATCAGCGAGATCGTTGTGTCTGAGTTTGATCTACTCGACGGCGTCGCATTGAGGGCGTTTCAGTGAGCACGACACTCATCGGTAAGCGGCTTGTGCTTCGGCCGCTTCGCCTTGACGACTTTCCTCAGTGGCGAACGGTGCGTCGTCGAAACATCGACTGGCTGACGAAGTGGGAACCTCAGCGGTTGCAAGGTTCACCTGACGTCGTCGAAGAACGGGGCGCGTTCTCTCTTCGCTGCCACGCCCGCGAGCGCGAATGGCAGTTAGGCACCGGTTACGGCTTCGGCGTTTTTGTCGGAGGTTTCCTTGCCGGTGAGATCAACATCAACTCGGTGCAACGTGGCCCATTCCAGAATGCATACCTCGGCTACTGGATAGACCAGGATCAGGCAGGTCATAGCTACACATCGGAGGGCGTGGTTCTTGCACTTCGTTACGCATTCGAGGTACTCGACCTTCACCGAATTCAGATCTCAATTGTTCCTCGGAACAAGGCGTCGCACCGGGTGGTCGAGAAGCTCGACCTTCGAAACGAAGGTATCGCCGAGCGCTATCTTGAGATCAACGGCACATGGGAAGACCACGTTCGTTATGCGATGACGTTTGAAGAGTGGGCCGACAGAGGCGAAGACCTCGTTGCCGCCTGGCTGTAGATCGGCGCCTAGCCCTTCGACGTGATCTTGGCCTGAAGAGCGGCGAGCTTTGCTTTGAAGGCAGGTTGGCGTGTCGACCACGCCTGAGGACCAAGCTCCAGGTTGACTGCGCCTGTTTGCGAACCGATGGTGGTGATGGTCTGCATCGTCTGCTTAGTCTTAATGACGAGGTCTTTCGGCACCGCTGCAGTCCGGCCAGCCATCTCAAGCGCACGCTCGACAAGCTTCTCGTCGTCGACACATTGGTAGGCGAGGCCGACGCGCTCGGCCTCGGCGCCGTCCATCACTTCGGAGAAAAGGATTGCGGCCGCTGCGGGCTGTGGACCCGTGATCTTCTGGAACATCCAAGTGTGGCCGCCACCAGGGTGGATGCCGAGTTGGAGAAACCGATCGTCGAAGCGCGCTGATCGGGCGGCGAGACGCACATCACAGATCAAGGCGAGGTTCATTCCAGCACCGACAGCAGCGCCGTTGACGGCGGCAATCGTGGGGAGTGGGCTTCGGCCGAAGCGAAGGAAGCCCTCATAGATGGCGAGCAAGCCATCTTCCGCCGAGTCGCCTAGGTGGCTCAAGTCGGCCCCGGCACAGAACCCCTTGCCCGCGCCAGTGACGACAATGGCTTTCACGTCGGGGTTTGCTTCAACCTCGTCGAGTACCGCGAGTGCTTCGGCGCACATGTCGAGGGTCATTGCGTTGCGGCGGTCGGGATCGTTCAGCGTAATTAGTGCGACGGACCCATGAATCTCACTCAGGACTAAGCTCATCCCGACAGTGTGGCAGGTGTTTGACCTTTAGCGCAGATCGATCCCGGCGAGACCTTGCAACGGAGGAACCGATGGATAATCGGCCACGATTGCCGACATGACGGCCGTTGCGATTTCCCGTTGGGCGTTTCGTAATGAATCGGCGTGCCGTTCATCGTTGAGAAGGCCGTTCTTGATCCCCCACAAGTTAATTCGTTCGACAAGGTCTTCGGCATATTTGGAGGGGATGGAGATGAAGCGCCGTGACTGCTCAAACTCCATGCCCTGATCGGCCAAGAAGGCAGTGAGAAGCGCAATCTTGACTGGCTCGTCTGGCGAGATGGGAACATCGATCCAGAAATCGGAGGGGGCGATAGGCCTTGCCAGCGGAGTCGTTGGTGGCGTTGCGCCGGCGGAAACGGGGACGGGAGTGCCGCAGCGAAGGCACTTGGTGGTCCACGGGGTCAAAACTGCGTCACAGCCCGCGCAGCGAACAATCTCGGCTTGCGGGCCGGAAGAGGGGGAAGTCATAGGGAAGACATCGGGTCGCGACGTCTTGGTCTGTAGCAAATTGGCATAGTCTTTACGCATGTTTGAGCCAGCCGGGGGCACCAGAACACCGCTTGTGCTTGCCTCGGGTTCACCTCGACGGTCTGATCTGCTCGCCAAACTTGGGGTTTCCTTCGAGGTCAGATCGGCCGATATCGATGAGACTCCAATCGCAGGCGAGTCGCCTGACGCGTTGCTCCGACGCTTGGCCGAGCAGAAGGCACGAGCCGTGTGGGCCGCCCTCGACGTTCCGTGCGTGGTTCTCGGCGCCGACACAATCGTTGTGCTCGATGGCGAGATTTTGGGCAAGCCAACAGACGCCAGCGAGGCCAGGCAAATGCTGCGAAGCCTCAGCGGGCGATCGCATGAGGCGAGCACCGGAGTAGCCGTCGTCGATGTCGATGGTGTCGCCGCGGTCGAGGTGTCAACGACCGTCGTCACGATGCACCCAATAAGTGAGTCCGACATTGACTGGTACCTCGCCACCGGCGAACCCTTCGACAAGGCCGGCTCCTATGCCCTCCAAGGGCACGGCGGAGTATTCGTCGAGAAGATCGACGGGAATATGGCCTCGGTCATCGGATTGCCGCTCGATATCACTCGTCGCATGCTCGAAGCCGTTGGTATTTCACTCGCAAACCCGGGCGATTGTGACATGAAGTCTGTGGCATGAGGACACGGACCACAGAAGAGTTAGAACAGATCAGAAATAGCCCTGAGGGCACCGCCCAGATCGGGGCCTGGATAAAGCAGGGCATCTTCCTCTCCCTCGGTGTCCTCGCGCTCTATCTGTTCGCGCCAACGTTGCTCGATATTGTGGCATCGGCCCCAGATCTCAAGAGCATTCGTCCTCGCTGGTTCGTCGTGATGGTTGTCTTTGAGATCATCAGCTTTGGTTTCATCTGGTTGCTGATGAAGACACTGATGCCAAGGCTTAGCTGGTTTGTTGCAGCCACGAGTCAGATCGTGTCAAACGCGGTGAGCAGGGTGGTGCCAGGAGGTGCGGCCACTGGCGGGGCCACCATGTTCCGGATGCTCTCGGTCAGCGGCGTGAGTGCAGGCGAGGCTGGCGGTGCACTCGCTGCGATGTCGATCATCTCGTCGGCTGCGCTCTTTGCAATTCCTGCCCTTGGCATAATGCTTGCGTTGCTCGGTGCGCCGATTCCGGAAGACATGTGGCCGGTCGCCGCGGCCGGTGGCGTGATGTTTCTGCTACTACTTGGCCTCGGGACCGTCGCGATCGCCACCGATCGCCCACTCCTTTTGCTTGGGCGAGGAATCGACGGGGTCTTGTCCAAGCTCGGCGGCCGATTTGGTGTTGCTCGCTCCATGGAGCCGAAGAGGCTATTGGACGAACGGGATCGTCTCGTTTCAATTATCGGCCACAAACGGCGTCAAGTCCTGCTGGCCTCGGCCAGCAACTGGCTTTTCGACTACATGGCCCTCGTCGCCGCGCTCTATGCCGTTGGGGCCAAGCCGCGGCTCTCACTTGTATTGCTGGCATACGCCTGTGGTGCATTGGCCGGCATGATTCCAGTGACTCCGGGCGGTCTCGGGTTTGTTGAAGCGACGCTGTATTCGTTGCTCGTCATATCGGGCATTAGCGGGCAACGAGCCATTCTTGCTATCGCCGCCTATCGACTTGTGTCATTACTTCTTCCAATTCTCGCCGGCCTACCCGCGTGGGCCCTTTACCGCCGCCGGTTCCGGCCTTCAACTGCCGAGTCGACGCCGACGGCTGAGGTGATACCACATGATTGTTCGTAGGCTCTGGCGTTTTCCGGTCAAGTCGGTTGGTGGCGAGCTGCTTGACGAGGTAGAGGTCACTGAACTGGGTCTGGCCCACGACAGAGGTTGGGCGATCTTCGAAGCTGGCACCGACAAGGGACTCACCGCTCGCCGCGAGCCAAAGCTGTTCTTTGCGAAGGCGAATGCCACCGCCATGGGTGATGTAGTGCTCACCCTGCCTGATGGTGAGCAGACAGCCGACGACGCGGTGTTGTCTCGATGGCTTGGCTACGACGTCGAACTTCGTAAGGCGGGTGAGGTCGGTGGCACCTACGAGGTGCCGCTCGACTTCGAGACCGACGAGAACTGGGTGTCGTGG
>JBBKWJ010000120.1:0-3806 GCA_037968895.1 Acidimicrobiales bacterium | reverse complement strand
CCGACCAGGAGACCAGCGCCAATCGTTGCGACGAAGAACTTTGCCGAAAACACAAAGCTCGATGGCACGCCTAACGCCACCACGAAGAAAGGGAAAACGATTCCCATCACGAGACCAAGACCCGTCATCCAAACGGCGAGGTCGGTGAAGACCTTCTTCGTTAGACGAGGCAGCGGCTCCCGGAAGACCGAGCCGTCGGCCGCTCTAGCGACTGCGGGGGCAGTGGTTGTCGCTCGCGTAGTGTGGTTCAACATGAGTCCCCATCGGCCGGCCATCGACAAACATGAACAATCAGCACCATTCAGTTAGATTCAGGCTGCGGAGCCGTATTCATCGCGCTGACGATCGATTCGCATCAGCTGACTCAAAGACGCCTCGGGCTAGAGTTTCGCCGTGCACCGGTGAGCCAAGGAGCGAGTGATGCCCAATCGTGAGGTGATCCGCGAACTGTCCGACCAGTTGGTCTCGCTTCAGGGACCGATTCGGGTTCTCGATGCAGTCGCCTGGGACGACGACGTCGCCGCCGACTTCTTCGCGAACGGCGCTACACGACAACCTCTCGTCGGTACGCAGTATTACCAAGAGCGCCGACCGCTGCGATTTGAACCGGACGAACTGGGTGAAGCGCTGGCCGACCTGCGGCGACGTGTTATTACGCGGCTCGGTCAAGATGCGGTTGGAGAGCTGCTTGTGGCGCGCATCGACGAATATATGCGAGTCATTGCGCTGCTCAAAGCTCGCGGAACCCCGAGATTCACCGAGATTTCAGCCGAGTTGTATGGAAGTGCCTCAGACGTGCTTCACGAAGACGGCCCCACCTTGGGGAGCCTCGGGGCACTAATGGCTGAAGCGCTCGCCAGCATCGATGCAGGCAAATGGGAAGCGCCCGAGGAGAAGGAGTACGACGCCGAGCAGGGCGTCGAGATCCTCTCAGGTCGCTTGTCTGGCGTCTTCGGCGATAGCGATGTTCGGGTGATGCTCGACGATGGCATCGTTGCCGACGCTGCTGCGGGGTCCGACTACATAAAACTCAGAGCCGATGCCACGTTTTCAACAAGAGATTTACGGGTCTTAGAGGTTCATGAGGGTTGGGTCCACGTTGCGACGTCGCTAAACGGCCGCCGCCAGCCCTGGTGCACGTTCCTCGGCAAAGGTACGCCGTCCACCACTTCGACTCAAGAAGGCCTCGCCGTCTTCACTGAGGTGACGACGCTCTCTTCGACCCCAGAGCGTCTTCGCAAAGTCACTAGACGCATGCTCGCCATCGAGAAGGCCGAACAAGGCGCTACCTTCCTCGAAGTTTTTCGCTGGTTCCGTGAAGAAGGGTTGGACGACGGCGATGCGTGGCAATCCTCAGTTCGAGTCTTTCGTGGCAGCACGCCAGAGGGCGGTCCCTTCACAAAGGACCTCGCCTATAGCCGGGGATTCCTTGAGGTCTACGACTTCATGCGACTTGCTGTTAAGCGGGGTCGGTTGGAACGACTACCGCTTCTGTTTGCCGGAAAGCTGGCCATACGAGAGATTGGTGCCCTCGCTCAACTTGCCGAGGACGGACTTATTGCGCAACCCGCAATCCTTCCACCAAACGTCGCAGACATCAGCTCACTCGCGTCGTGGATGGCATTCTCGAACCTCCTCAACCGGATCGACCTGGCAAAGATGGAGGCTCACTTGGCCTCAGCACTTGACTGAGCTAGCCAGCTGTAGGCTCCCCTCGTGCCAATTTCGCTGCCGAAATCCGTGCCTACTGGCACTGATCACTACTACCTGGACCGTCTGGCTGACTTCCAAGAGCGCTGGCCCGACGACGCACCTCCCTCCTACTACGCCAAATATGGCGACAAGTGTCTGCATCAGTTTCGCCAAACCGAACCAAACCTGACGAGTCAGGGACAAATGTGGTTGCAGACGACGCTTGTCGGTTTGCAGGAGCGAATGGAACTGCGCCGAGCGAGTGACCCGGCGGGGTTTGGATGTCTTGAACGCGATAGCGACGCATTCGAGGAAATGGCGTTCCAAATGCACTCCCAGGCCTATCTCGAGTCAGGAATATCAGAGCTTCCTTTGAGCGACCTGATAAAGATCGCAAAGACGCCAGACGCTTCCGACCTCCTGACACCACGGGGTCTCAGGGAGATCTTCGAGGTCATCGCCGGCATGGAGACCGGTGATGAGCCAGGAGTGTTTCGACAGGCCATTCGCAATTTCGTAACGATGCTTAGAAGTCGGCTTCGCCGCGATGGGTGAGGTGCGAAGCGTCACGGTTGTTGCCAATATCACCAGCGGGAGCAGCGAAGATAACGAGGCCCTCACGCTCATCAGGGATCGCCTCACTGACATAACAGTCGTCGAGATCAATGACCCAAAGCATCTCGAGCGGGCACTGGTCGATGCAGCTCGCGACGCCGAGGTGCTTGGCGTGTACGGTGGCGACGGCACGATAAGTGCGGCCGCCGCGGTTGCGCTCGAAGCCGATATTCCGCTCGCGATCTTTCCAGGCGGAACACTTAATCACTTCGCCCGCGATGTCGGCATTGGGGCCGTCGACGAGGCGATCGAGGCATTCTTGTCAGGCGCTTTAATAGAGGCCGACGTCGGCGTAATCGATGGCAAGAGCTTTCTCAACACGGCGAGCTTCGGAAGCTACTCGGAGTTTGTTGAGGCCCGAGAGGCCAACGAGAAGAGAATCGGAAAATGGCCCGCGGCCATAGTTGCGCTTGCGAAAGTGATGCGTTCGTCAGAACCGCTCGACGTAGTGATTGATGGTCAACGACAGAAGATCTGGATGATCTTTATCGGCAACTGCAGCTATGACCCTCCCGGTTTTGTTCCCGCCTCTCGCGAGCGGCTCGACGATGGCTACTTCGACGTTCGTATCGTCGACGGCACCCGACGCTATGCCCGATCCAAACTTCTTTTGGCTGTCTTGTCCGGCCGACTCAACCGGTCCAAGGTCTACACGCGTCGACTCGTCCAACAGCTCGACGTTGAAATAGATCGCTCCGACAACATTCTCGCGGCCGATGGCGAAACGTTCGATGGCAATAGCTCCTTTCGAGTGACCAAAACGGATCGTCGGCTCCGCATCTACGCCCCTTGCCTTAAAGCAACGACATCGTCTAGCTAAGCGCCTGAGGATTCATTCACCACGAGAGCGCAGCGGGTGCTGATCGTGGAACTGTTGGTTTGTTAGGAGCGACCGGATCGATCCGTCGATACTGCTCTCCAAGTGGCGGCCGCTGGTCGGTTTCGCCCCGGTTCGGCCACATCGACATTGAGCGCTCGGCCTGGGCTGTAATCGAGAGAGATGGGTTGACTCCGAGGTTGGCGCTGATGGCCGATCCATCGGCAACATGCAATCCGGGATGACCGAAGACTCGTTGATACGCATCAATGACTCCCGACGCTTCATCCTCGCCGATAACACAGCCTCCCAGAATGTGTGCGGTGACGGGCGTGTCAAGGAGCGCTTCGTTAAACCCACCGAGCGGCTGTCCGCCCATGATGTCGGCTGCGTGATGGGCCGCGGCCTCGGCCTCGGGAATGAACGTCGGATTAGCCACGCCCGTTCCTTGCTCTGAGCGGAGCTTCACACCCTTGCGGGAGGGTCTCCAGCGAAGGTTGATGCTGTTGTCTCGACTCTGCATCACCAGCAAGATGACGCTGCGCTCTGACCAGCGACGAGCCGACAAACTCTGCAAGAACCGAATCGGGTGTGCAAGAATCTGACCAGCGAACCGTACGGGGCGGGGCAGACGCCCCTCGCCGCTCACCAGGATGGTCGAGAGCAACGCCATCGCGTTCGA
>JBBKWJ010000119.1:0-3262 GCA_037968895.1 Acidimicrobiales bacterium | reverse complement strand
TCGTCGTAGTTACGAACAGGCTGGTCGGTGAAGAACAGACCAAGAAGGGTTTCGACGCGAGGCACCGAAGCGGCAACGCCAGCCGCGGCAAACGCGGCGGCAAGACCATCACCGAGACGTGATGCTTTTGTGACGAGTTCGGTGTAGCGATCGGGAGTGAGTTGACGCAAGGCGGCAAGACCGGCTGCCGTTGCGAGCGGATTGCCCGACAGTGTGCCGCCTTGGTAAACCGGCCCAAGCGGTGCGATGTTTGCCATGACCTCACGGCTGGCGCCGAACGCTCCAACCGGCAAGCCACCGCCGATGATCTTGCCAAAAGCCCAAATGTCTGGCGTGACGCCAGACCACTCGGTTGCGCCGCCCTGTCCCATGCGGAACCCGGTGATCACTTCGTCAAAGAGCAGCAAGGCGCCAACCCGGTCACACTCATCGCGAAGCGCGTGCAGAAACCCTGGCTCCGGCGCGACCAAACCCATGTTGGCGGCCACTGGCTCCACGGCCAGCACAGCAACATCGTCGTCGAGGGTCGGCACCACGTTCCAGGGCACAACAACCGTGTCTGCTACCGCCGAGGGAGGAACGCCGGCGGAACCGACCAAGCCTTGATTAGCGACACCAGAGCCGCCAGCGGCAAGTAGTGCGTCAGCATGACCGTGGTAGCAGCCTGCGAATTTGACGACCTTTGAGCGGCCAGTCGCACCCCGTCCCAGCCGAATCGCCGACATTGTTGCCTCAGTACCAGACGAGGTCATCCGGATCATCTCAAGCCCAGGCACCTGCTCCGTTATGAGCTCTGCAAGCTCGACCTCGGCCAGCGTTGAGGCCCCGAAGGTCGTTCCCTTGAGCGCGGCCTCTCGGATCGCCGCGACGACCTCGCCATTGGCATGGCCCAGGATCGAGGCGCCATAACTCTGGACATAGTCGATGTATTTTTTGCCCTCGGTGTCCCAGACGTGTGCGCCCTCGGCCCGATCCACGAAGTACGGCGTCCCGCCAACGCTCAAGAAGGCCCTGACTGGTGAGTTGACGCCACCAGGCAGCACCTTTTTCGCACGCTCAAAGAGAACTTCGGCCGAGAGTGGATCAGCGGTTGTCATGTCATGTTCTCCGTCAGTAAGTGCTGTTTGCGGCCAAGATGCCGGCAACTTCTTCAGCGAGGTACGTAAGTATGAAATCGGCGCCAGCGCGCTTGATCGAAGTCAGAATCTCGAGGGCGGCCGCGTCGCCATCGATCCAGCCATTGGCGGCCGCAGCCTTGAGCATCGCGTACTCACCACTTACGTGATAAGCGGCGAGCGGCACATCCACCTCGGCGCGAACCGCGGCGATGATGTCGAGGTAGGCCAGCGCGGGCTTGACCATGACCATGTCGGCGCCCTCCTGCAGATCGAATCGAACCTCTTCGAGCGACTCTCGCCTGTTGCGATAGTCCTGCTGGTAGCCCTTGCGATGCCCGCCACCTTCGATGGTGACATCGACCGCATCACGAAACGGCCCATAGAGCGAGCTTGCATATTTCGCGCTGTAGGCGAGGATCGACACAGTGCTGTGGCCCGCCTGGTCGAGGGCCTCACGTATCGCTGCAACCTGACCGTCCATCATTCCCGAAGGGGCGACAACGTCGGCGCCTGCGTTGGCTTGGGCGACCGCAGCCTTGCCGTAGAGAGCGAGCGTGGCGTCGTTATCGACGCTGCCCTTGCCATCAAGCACACCGCAATGTCCGTGACTCGTGTATTCGTCGACGCAGAGATCGGCCATGAGAAGAATGGAATCGCCGAACTCGGCTCGAAGATTGGCGAGCGCTACTTGCACTACGCCGTCGGGGTTCCAGGCTTCGGAGCCCGTTGCATCTTTGGTGGCGGGTATCCCGAAGAGGATGACACCAGGGATCCCTAGCGCAACAAGCCGACCAACATGCTCGCGTAGCGACTCCTGGGTGTGCTGGACGACGCCGGGGAGCGAATGGATCGGCTCCGGCGCCGAGATACCTTCGCGGACAAACAGGGGAGCCACGAGATCATCAACGGTCAACACGGTTTCGGCCACTAACCGGCGCATTGGCTCTGTGGTGCGAAGGCGACGGAGGCGACGCTGGGGGAAACTCATCAAACAACTTTCGGGAGGGCGAGCGGCTTGTTGAGGCTAGCGCAGGTCAGCCAGGGTCTCGCGGGCGGCAGCGACGAGCCCCTCGTCATTGTGAGGGTCAGCGACAACAATGGCCAGCCCGTGCCGCGTTGCAGCGGCTGCGGTGCTTGGCCCGATACAGATCAGTGGCTCCGGGATCGCACCGATTCCGAGCACCTCGACGAGGCGGTCTACGACGGAAGGCGCGGTCGCCAGGATCAGGTCGGCCGAGCCTGCCTCGGCTCGCGCCTCGTTCTCGATCGCAGGCAGCACTGAGCGATAGGCGGTAACTCGGGTCGTCACGAAGTTGCGTTTACCAAGTCCGTCTTCGAGGGTTGACGCGGCGAGTTCGGCGAGCGGGAGGAGCGCTGTTTCGGCCAGCGGGAGTTCTGCCGCCAGGGCGTGAGCAGTCGCTTTCGACGGTACGAAGTCCACTTCAATGTCTGCGGCCGCGAGCGCCCGGGCCGTTGCATCTCCGATAGCGGCAACACCAACACCAATAAGGCTGGGCGCAAGGCCAGCGGCGACGCAGGCGCGTACGGCGTTGGCAGAGGTGAACACGATCCAATCCGGCCGTGGCGTGGCGGCGATGGCATCTCTCAGCTCATCGCCCGAGCCATACTCGATCTGGAGTAGTGGCAGATGCACGACGACCGCTCCCTGAGCAACAAGGGCTGCCGTGAGCGGGCCCGCCTGATCGACCGCTCTAGGCACAACGACACGACGCCCGGCAAGTGCCCGGTCGTTTGGCGCAGGATCGTCTAAACCGGTGTGCATAACGACGCTATTGCGCGCTGAGCCCGGCGCTAAGCTGCTGGGCGAGCTGAATTGCAAGTGCCTCGCCATCGACTCCCCGCAATGTGGCTGAGAGCAACTGGCCACTCTCGTCATCGTCGTCAGCGAGCAGAGCCGAGATCACTACCTCTGCGCCGTCGACCACACAGAACGCTCCAGCCGGAAGGTCGCAGTCGCCACCAAGTTCGGTGAGAAACGCCCGCTCAGCGGTTACGGCTCGACGGCTCTCCGGATGATCGATTGCGGCGAGGAGCGCTTGCGTTTCGTGATCGTCCGATCGACACTCGACGGCAAGGGCCCCTTGAGCGACCTGGGGGATCATGACCTCAGGATCAAGCACTTC
>JBBKWJ010000118.1:0-10531 GCA_037968895.1 Acidimicrobiales bacterium | reverse complement strand
CGAGTTTCGAGCCGGTGGCCGACCCGTATGCGCCGTCGAGCTTCGAGCCGACGCCCGACCCGTATGCGCCGTCGAGCTTCGAGCCGACGCCCGAACCAGCAGCCTCGCAAGACTTCGCCCCAGTGCCGCCAGCACCGGCAGCGTCTCGTGACGATTTCAGCCCGACACCACCGACACCGGCCGCGGCCCCCCAAGAATTTGCACCTGTGCCGCCTGCTCCGTCTGCCGCTCCGCCGCAGGACTTCAGTTCTGCTCCGCCTGCGCCAACGCCAGAGTTTGCACCCGCACCAGAGTTTGCACCGGGCCCGGCGATGAACGCCGACGGCACGATCGCTGGCATCACCACCGATCTCTTGTCTGACGAGAAGTACGCCGAGGTTGCGTCTGGGGTTCGAGTGACACTCCAGAACTCGAGGATGCTAAAGGTCACGCTTGGCGAGCCCGTCTTGGCTCGCCAAGGATCGATGGTTGCCTTTCAAGGCAACGTCGACTTCGCCTTCGAGGGTTCCGGCGGTGTCGGCAAGATGCTCAAAAAGGTCGCAACCGGCGAAGGTGTACCGCTGATGCGCTGCACCGGTCAAGGCGAGGTCTTCTTGGCCAACAACGCCGACCAGATCCACATCCTCCACCTGGAAGGGGCAGGGCTTTCGGTTAACGGCAAGAATATTCTTGCCTTCGAGCCAACGCTGACCTGGGAAATCGAACGGGTCAAGGGTGCAGGCATCGTCTCTGGTGGACTCTTTAACACTCGACTGCAGGGTCATGGCTGGGTTGCAATTACCAGCAACGGCGACCCCGTCGTACTCAAGACCGACCAACCAACGTTCGCCGATCCAGATGCCGCCATTGCGTGGAGCGCCGACCTAACGACCTCGCTCAACCGGACTGCGAAAGCCAGCGCCCTTATTGGGCGCGGTTCGGGCGAAGCATTCCAGCTTGCGTTTAGCGGGCAAGGCATCGTCATCGTGCAGCCAGCCGAAGGCGCCGTTCCACCCCACTCGCACTCCAACTAGTGACATCTGAGACCAAGGGCGACGCTGCCTTTCGTAGCGAGTCGAACATGGGGACCGTCGGCGATAATTCCTTCGCTGGCGCGTTGTCGTTTCTCCGCCGCCGCTACAGCCGGGACCTCTCCGGCGTTGATGTGGCGGTCTCGGGAATCCCGTTTGATGCAGCAACCACCAATCGACCCGGTGCCCGCTTTGGGCCTCGGGCGATTCGTGCTGCATCTACCGAAGTAGCGTGCCTCGACCTGTTCCCACACGCCTTCAGCATCTTTGACCATCTCAACGTCGTCGACTACGGCGACTGCTACTTCGATTCTGGTTTTCCTCAGCACATCGTCGCAGCGGTTGAGACTCATGCCGACACCATTCTGGCTTCGGGCGCAAAGATGTTGACCTTCGGCGGCGACCACTTCGTGACCTACCCGCTACTGAAGGCCCACGCCAAAGTGCATGGCCCGCTGTCACTCCTTCACTTCGATGCCCACTGCGATACGTGGCCAGACGATGGCGAGCGGCTCGACCACGGCTCGATGTTCTTGCGCGCGGCCCGCGAAGGCATTATTGATCCAGAACGATCGGTGCAGGTAGGAATCCGCACAAGCAACGACAGCACCCACGGCTTCACCATCTTGACCGCGCCGTTCGTTCACCGAGAGGGCGTTGGCGCAACTCTCGAGCACATCCGGCGAGTCATCGGCGACGCCGCGACCTACCTGACCTTTGACATCGACTGCCTCGACCCTGCCTTTGCACCAGGAACAGGCACTCCAGTTCCTGGTGGGCTCACCACCAGTCAGGCGCTCGCACTAATCAGAGGCCTCGAAGGAATGAACCTTGTCGGCTTCGATGTCGTTGAGGTGGCACCCAGCTACGACAGTGCAGAGATCACCGCAATTGCGGGTGCCACGCTTGCTCAAGAGATGCTTGGTCTACTCGCTCTTGCGAAGGGCGCCAAGCCACTTGACCTCGGCCCCGGGTTTCTCAACTAGTGAGGGTTCTCAGCTAGAGCACGTCACCTTGCAACGACCAGGGTGTCTGGCTCGAAGGCAGCGATCGCGAACCAGAACGTGTTGAGGTGAGGAACCGCAGCGAGCTGGGTTCCCGCTAGCTCGCCGTCGACACTGAGGCCGAATAGATTCCACTTAGATCCTGTTTGGTCGTCAGTCCAACGGTCATCGGCGGTTTGTGTGAATGTGAGCGCCAGGCCATCAACTGCCGACTCGAACACGCCGGTCGCGCCAATGTCTCGTCCGTCGACGATGCGAGATGAATCAAGGGCCGAGTTTGTGCCCGGTGAGGCGAATACGACGAGATCGGTTCCATCCAGAGTTACGGCTTGCACGCCGGCTTCAACTAGAGGTCCCTGCTCGATGGCTACCGTCTCCGTTTTGCCGCGGATCGCGACAACGCGTGTCTGGGGCTGGAGTCGATCATCGAGCTCCCCGTCGAAAAGGAACGGAGTGCTGTCCGGATCGTCGTAGCCCAAGTATGGGTTGCGGCCATAGTCTCGTTCGAATCCTGTTGCTCGACTTAAGACGAGTCCGTCGGGATGGGCATCGACGAAGTCGGCCCACGACACTGTGGCAACCGGGAACGTATCGAGCGTTTCACCGGTGAGGAATCCAACAACTGCGGAACCATCGAAGTGCGTCCAAAGGCTTTGGGTCTGACGGTCGTACATCACCAATGATGAGTTGAACAGCATGCCAGAGGTGCCGAAGTCGAGCACTCGATCGCCGAGTCGACGGTCGTAGGCCACGGCTGAGTTGCAGAGCGGGCAGTAGGAAACAGTGACTGGTGTGCCGCCGATGCTGTCATTCACGATTTCGTGCCATGTCATGATTTGCACGGGGTAGGCCCTGGCTTCGCCGTCGATCTCAAGCGAGAGGACGGGTTCGTTTGGCTCGAGCCAGTTCACTGCGTCGGCTGGTTCGAAGAAGGGGTCGTCAAGCGGCGGGATGCCGTCTGGTGGCGGACCTCCACTAATGATCTCGTTGGGATCGACAAGCGGCGGCGGAAAGGCGTCGTCAGTCATGGAATTTAGTGCCGAGGGAACGTCTTCCACCTCGGTACTCGCAATCTGATCAACTTGTGATGGCTCGGCGCCAGGCGCGTCGCTTGCTACCGAATCGGTTCTGCTCTGCGTCTCTGGCGAGTTAGCGCTGGTGGACGTGCTGGCGCACGCGCTGGCGAGAAGGGCGAGTCCGAGTGTGAGGGAGGCTGTGCGCAAATGTCGCATGTTGTCGTAACCCAATTGCGGCGAACGAAAGTCCCCAATCGGATAAACCGGCTACGGTTTCCGAGATTCGGAATTACGAGGAGCGCATGTGAGTGACATCAAGTCTGTTGGCTTTATTGGCCTTGGCAACGTTGGCGGAAAGCTTGCGGGAAGCCTGCTGAGAAACGGTTTTGACGTCACCGTTCGCGACCTCAACACCGACCTGGCCAAACCATACCTCGAGGCCGGGGCTCATTGGGGCGAGTCGCCAGCTCAAATGGCGGCCGACAACGATCTCGTAATTACATGCCTACCAAACCCGATGGCGTGCGCCGTTGTCGTCGAAGGTGAGGACGGACTTGTGAACGGCCTCGGTCCCGGGAAGATCTGGGCCGAAATGAGCACAACTGACGAAGCAGAGGTGAAACGACTCGCCGTCGGCGTCGAGTCGAAGGGGGCCGCTGCCGTTGATTGTCCGGTGTCGGGTGGGTGCCATCGCGCTGCTACCGGAAACATCGCAATTTTTGCCGGCTGCGACCGCGACACGTTCGACCGCATGCTTCCGGTTTTGACCTCGATGGGGAGGCGAATCCTGCATACCGGCCCGCTTGGGTCGGCGTCAGTCCTGAAGGTTGTCACCAACTATCTGGCCACGGCCAACCTCGTATCGATCTCCGAGGCCCTCGTAACCTCGAAGGCGGCCGGCATGGACTTGGCCACTGCCTATGAGGCGATCAAGATCTCGTCTGGCAACTCATTTGTTCACGAGACCGAGAGCCAAGTAATCCTCAACGGCAGCCGCGATATCAGCTTCACGATGGATCTCGTGTTGAAAGACGTCTCGCTGTTTCAGGCGTTGGCGGATCGCCACGAGGTTCCGCTTGAGGTCTCACCACTTCTCAACGAGATCTTCCGAGATGCCCAAGATCGGTATGGGGCCCGGGAGTGGTCGCCCAACGTTATTCGTCGTCTCGAAGACGCCACCGGACTTCAGGTGCTCGCTCCTGGCTTCCCGGCCGAGATTCTCGACGACGAACCAGAAGAGGCCGGATACGAGGTAGTGCCGCCGCGTTAGACGGCCTACAATCGAACACATGTTTGCGTACCAGGCGAGTCTTCTCGATATGGGTGCCGCTGAGGCGCCAAGCATTGTCGACGAGGTGCAACGCTTCGACCTCGGCGAAGGAGCCTGGCTCGACTGGCGTCCTTCGTGGCTCACCGGCGCCGACGCGTGGTTCGATTGGGCTGCGGCCTCGCTGCCGTGGCGACGATCGTCGCGGCCGATGTACGACCGAGTAGTCGACGTCCCCCGCGATTGGTGCGTATTTGGCGATCAGTACGAGGCTGAAGAAGCCCAACAGACGGCATGCCCCGAACGTCTAACCGAGCTCGGAAGCGTTCTCGCTGAATACTACGAGTGCCCACCCCCGCGAGTATCGGCCAATTGGTACCGCGACGGCCAAGACTCGGTTGCGTGGCATGCCGACAACGTGCCAAACCTCGACGACTCGATCGTCGCAATCGTTGGAGTGGGGGAGCGCCGCCGGTTCCTTGTGCGGCCTTCCACCGGTGGAGCTGCAACCTCTTTTCGAGTTGGCCGAGGCGATCTTCTGGTCATGGGCGGCACTGCCCAGCGACACTGGGAACACTCGGTGCCAAAGACCGCATCGCCGGCCCAGCGCGTGAGCTTCATGTTCCGTTGGTAATGCGACGCTAGCCTCAGACCCGTGAGTTCAGAGGTCGACCCCGCAACCGACAGCGAAGCGCCAAACATCATTCTGACCGGCTTCATGGGCACCGGTAAGACATCTGTTGGCCGACTTCTTGCGGAGACGCTTGGCTACGACTTTATTGATAGCGATGCCCTCATCGAGGAAGAACACGGTTCGATTGCTTCGATCTTCGGCGAATGGGGCGAAGACGGCTTTCGGGCGATCGAGCGTCAGGTGGCAGCCAAACTCGCCACGAGGAGCCGCACGGTTATCGCCACCGGCGGACGTCTCATGCTCGACGATGCCAACGCCGCGGCCTTGTCGTCAACCGGCCTCGTGGTCTGCCTCTCAGCAAACCTTGAGACGTTGGCTGAGCGCCTGCTCGGCACCGTCGGAGGCTCGGCCCGGCCGCTGCTCGCTGATGGCCCTGACCCGGCCGCCCGAATCGCTGAACTCGTTGCGCTGCGTGCGTCTGGCTACGCAAAGTTTCCGCAGGTAGAAACTGATAATCGCTCGCTGCCGCAGATCGTGGCCGCAATCATCGACCGACTCGACCTCCAACCGATCCACCGGTTGCCAGTTGCAGACTCGTAGAGTTCGTGGTCATGACGCGCCATATTCTCGTGCTTAACGGACCCAACCTCAATCTGCTCGGCACGCGAGAACCTGAAATCTACGGCACTGAAACGCTCGATGACATCGTGAGCGCGTTGACGGTTCGAGCACAGGAACTTTCGATCGAGCTTCGGAGCCTGCAGTCAAACGCAGAGGGCGAGCTCATCGATGCCCTTCATGACGCTCGCGACTGGGCTGATGGCGTCATCTTCAACCCTGGAGCGTTCACGCACTACAGCATCGCCCTGCGAGATGCGGTGGCTGCGATCGAGTTGCCCGTTGTTGAGACGCACCTTTCGAACGTGCACGCCCGCGAGGAGTTTCGGCACACGTCGATGCTCAGCGCAGTGTGCCTCGGCGTTGTCGTCGGTTTCGGACGGACCAGTTACTTCTTGGCGCTCGACGCGCTCGCCGCTCACATAGGCGACTGAGCTTCGATCTGCGTCTGCTAGTACAGCTTGGGTACGAAGGTCTGGTCGTCTATCGGCGGCCGAATATATTGGGTTCTCTCACGCTTTGGAATCTTGACAGGCTCAGGCACGATGTCTTTGTATGGGATCTGCGAGAGAATGTGGCTAATACAGTTCAGTCTGGCGCTCTTCTTATCGTCTGATGGCACGACAAACCATGGTGCCTGTTTGATATCGGTGTACTGGAATGTCGTGTCTTTTGCCTTCGAGTACTGGTCGTAGAGACGGTGCTCTTCAAGGTCCATGTCAGACAGTTTCCACCGCTTCAGTGGCTCCTCGTTCCTGGCCGCAAAGCGTCGCTCTTGTTCCTCGTAGCTGACCGAGAACCAGTATTTGAGAACAATCACGCCGCTCCGAACCAGCATGCGTTCGAATTCAGGACAGGTGCGCAAAAACTCTTGATGCTGCTTCTCTGTGCAAAATCCCATCACCCACTCGACGTTTGAGCGGTTGTACCAGGAGCGATCGAACATGACGATCTCGCCCGCAGCAGGCAACTGGCTGACATATCGCTGAAAGTACCACTCGCTTTGCTCCCGCTCGGTTGGCTTCGGAAGCGCCTCGGTGCGGACGATGCGGGGCGAGGTTCGTTCGTTGATTCGCTTAATGACGCCGCCCTTGCCAGCGGAACCGCGACCCTCAAAGATGATGAGGACCTTAAGATTCTGTTCTTGCACCCAGTACTGGAGTTTTACAAGCTCTTCCTGGAGTTCTCTAAGGCGCGACTCATAGAAGCCTTTCTTGAGGGTCCCTTTTGACGTGTAGTTCTCGGCTCCAGCCGGGTACATCTCGTCGATAATGGGGTTATTGGGCTTGCTCACGTTGAACTCCTTCGCTACACACTGTTTTGGACGCTAGCTGGTCCGTGGTGGACGGTTGCCATACCAAAGCCTCTATTTGAGTCGGTCAAAGCCATTAAGTTCTAAGGTGAACGGCCGATGGGGTGGGCGATCGAGCAGAAGTGGGAAGGAACCGGCCGATGGGTCAAGGGGAGAAAAAGCGACTGAAGCGCGAGGCGGCGGAAGCGGCGCGCCTTGACAAGCTGTCGCGCAAAGTTAAGCAAGAGAACGAGCTTGAGGCTTTTCAGGTCGAGCTACTGAAGTTGCAGTCCCACCTCGAAAGCACCGGCCTTCGCATGATCGTGCTGTTTGAGGGTCGAGACGCGGCTGGCAAGGGCGGAACCATTCGACGTGTCACTCGCTATATGAACGAGAAGCACTACCGCGTAGTCGCACTCGGTAAGCCGACTGAAGATCAGCGGAGCCAGTGGTATCTCCAGCGCTACGTTGAGCAATTCCCCCGTGGCGGCGAGATGGTGCTCTTCGACCGCTCCTGGTACAACCGGGCGATGGTCGAGCCAGTGTTTGGCTTCTGCACCCCGAAAGAACACGCAGACTTCCTCCGCGGCGTCGTCGGATTCGAAAAAGACCTTGTCCGTCAGGGCACCGTCTTGGTGAAGCTCTACTTCTCGGTTACCAAACGAGAGCAACAGCGCCGATTCGATCGCCGTCGCGACGACCCCCTTCGTCGCTGGAAGCTGAGCGAAGTCGACCTCCAGGCTCAGGAACACTGGGACGAGTTCACCGAGGCGAAGTACGAGATGCTCTCCCGCTCACACACTGGGCCCACCCCGTGGACGATCATTCGGTCAGGAGACAAGCATCTCGCCCGGCTTAACGCAATGCGAGTAATCCTCGACGCGGTTCCGTACGAAGGACGCAATATGAAAGTGAACTTCGTACCCGATCCGAACATTGTCGTATCCGGTGCGCACGAGGTTGAACTGATGGAGGCGGAGCGGATTCGTATGGGCAAGTTCAGCCTCTAAACCCAAGCGATCCGAAACGTCGACGGCTAACCCTGGTCGCGGCGTTAGCCTTGCAGCCATGATTCTCGAAGAGCTAGAGCGCGTGGTTCGTTCACGGCAGTCGGCCGACCCGACCTCCTCCTATAGCGCGAAGCTGCTCGCAGATCCTGAGCTCAATCAGCGCAAGATCATGGAAGAAGCGTTTGAGGTTTGCCTCGAGCTCGGCCGTTCCGAGATTAACAAGGGTGACCTCGCAGGTGAGGCGGCCGACGTGCTGTATCACCTCGTCACCGGGCTTGTCGGCGCTGGTGTGTCGCTGCAGGAAGTCTTCTCCGTACTCGAGGGCCGCCGGTCATGAATAGCCCCCGCATCGCTATCCCATCAAAGGGCCGGCTCCGTGAATCCGTAATGGACCTTTTGAAGCACGCTGGCTACAGCCTCGGTGCATTCAAGGGCGACAGCGCCTCGGCGATCGTTGACGGTATCGAGTTCATCGAGATGCGGCCCCGCGATGCCGCGGCCTGGCTCAAGGCTGGACGGCTCGATGCAGCCTTCATATCGACCGACACCGCCCTTGAGAACGAGGTCGAAAACTGGCCAGCGATTGAGCTTGGCGTATCGCGGTCCGATCTGATCGTTGCGTGTCGTGAAGATGCACCGTTCACCTCCGCTGCCGACCTGCAGGGGAAAACGGTCGCCACTCACTTGCCAAATTGGACGACGCGCTGGTTCAAAGAACTCGGTGTCGACGCCAATGTGGTGTCGATGGGAGGCTCGCTCGAAGGCGTCGTTGCCGTCGGGTTGGCCGACGCGATCGTTGATCTTCGCGAGACTGGTGGCAGTCTGAGCCGCAATCGGCTTCACGCGATTGAAGAAGGGCGGTCTTGCCAAGCGATCTTCGCCACGACGCCAACGCCAGCGCCTGAGGTCGTCGACCTCCAGCTACGAATTGGTGCCGCTCTAGAAGCTCGCAAGACCCAGTTCGTGCTGCTCCACATCCCCGCCGACAAGGTCGAAGACCTAGGCAAGGTATTCCCAGGGCTTGCGGCGCCAACGATCTTGCCGCTTGCTGGTCGCGACGACCTCGTTGCCGCTCAAATGGTTGTGAAGCGCGCCAATTTGTGGGCGAGGCTTGGCGAGCTTCGAGCAATGGGTGCGTCAGGCATCGTCGCGCTACCAACCGATGCCATTCTCGAATAGCTATTCCGAGGGCCGCGTCACTCGGTTCTGAGTCTGCTCTGGTGGTGTGACACAATCGGCTCACCGTTAACTCGTGAAACTCGGAGGCCCCGATGACTACTCGTCCACCAAGCCCATACGACGCATTGCCTGACGTCGGCTCGTTCGCAGTCATCAGTAACGACATCGCCGATGGCGAGACCCTCCCAATGGCGCAGGTCAGCGGAATCCTCGGTGCCGGAGGCAGCGATGTGTCGCCGCACCTGGCATGGAGCGGCTTCCCCGCCGAGACGAAGAGTTTCGTCGTGACGTGTTTTGACCCAGATGCTCCGACCGGAAGCGGATTCTGGCACTGGACGATGTACAACATCTCGTCGTCGGTGACCGAGTTGGCGAGCGATGCCGGCAACGCTGACGGCTCAGGCTTTCCCGATGGCGCAGGTCAACTCAAACACGACGGGGGAGGGCCTGGCTACATCGGGGCTGGTCCCCCGCCGGGACACGGCCCACATCGCTATATGTTTGCCGTCCATGCGTTGGGCGTCGACTCGCTGCCGATAAACGATGACGTTTCCAACGCCGTCTGCGGGTTCAACATGTTTACAAACGTGCTGGCCCGAGCGATCATCACCCCAGTCTGGGAACGCTAACCCACCGTCAAAGCGGCCGCTTCTACGCCCCATTTTCGACGCTAAAAGCGGCCGCTTTTCGGGGGTGTTTCCGGGCATAAAAGCAGCCACTTCGGAACACGGTGTCATGCTGCATTTCGGCGGCGGACGATGGTCGTGATCGCACCGGCTACTTCGTCAGGACGCTGGGTGACGTCGGCCCACATGACCCGGATTACTTGCCACCCATGCTGTGCTGCGATTCGGTCTCGCGCTCGGTCGATCCGCATCGCTTCGGCCGACGCGTGCCACGATCGGCCATCAGCCTCAACGATGAGCTTTGACTCGGGATGGGCGAAATCGACAATACCCGAGACGCCGTCAAACCACGGTGGCCGATACTGCTGGACAAATCCAGCGATGTCGTAGTCATCGAGGAGGCTGACGACGTGTGATTCGAGCACGGACTGCGACAAACCTATTTGCCCAAGCTTGGTGTCGAGGAGTTCGCGTCGGGTAACTGTTCCCGCTCTGCCTTGGCGGGCCAAGGCGTTGCTGCAGGCGATGATTTGATCTGGCGAGACGAGGTCTCGTTGGAGCGCCACATCGAGGATGAAGATACGACGTTTCCCCCAGAGAATGGGAAGAATGTCGCACAAGGTGCGAGCGGTCGAGGTTGTTGGTAACCCGGCGACCTGGTCGACATCGTACGCGGGTAGATGGAGCGTCTCACGAACGTCTACAGCGGTGCTTCGACGCCTTCCGCCGCGGGGCACGAGAACCTGCGGGTTCTTTGGTTGTTGCACTGGAAGTTCGAAGAGTTGCGCCGCGGAGAAATCGCTCGCAACTCCGTCGGGGAATCTGCGGAGTGACGCAGCGAGCGCGGCGAGGCCGTTGTCTGCACCGGCCACGATG
>JBBKWJ010000117.1:0-82409 GCA_037968895.1 Acidimicrobiales bacterium | reverse complement strand
AGCGGTACTTCGGCCCGGCTGGCGGTGCTCGACCGCAGAGGACAACTTGTGCGAGGACAGGTGCTGTCTCACCGGGGAGTGACAGGTGCCAAGTTCTCTGGTCGCGTGCTCGGTGAATCCGCTGACGGAGTGAGTACCGAAGTCGAGGGGCGGGCATCGGTAACGGGCTTCCACACTTTCGTTCTCGAGCGCAATGATGAACTTGGACTCGGATTTCAGCTCAGATAATTACCGCTAGCGTGTTGGCGTCTACAAGCACCCAGTAGCGCTACCGATTACGAGGTCATCATGGATACCAACGAGCACACTCCCGGCGGCGCAATCCTGATGAACGGGCTTCGCTTGCGCGATGAGCTCATCGCTGAAATGAAGATTGAGATCGAAGCGGCCGGGAACCCGGCGGTCTGCCTCGCAACTGTGCTCGTCGGTGACGACAAGCCGAGCCGTCTCTATGTCGGCTCGAAGCAGAAGAAGGCCGCAGAGGCTGGGATGGCGTCACGCCATGTCGGGTTGCCACAAGACGCAACCCAGCAAGAGGTTGAAGACGCGGTCAGAGATCTCGTCAACGACCCAACCGTGCACGGCATCTTGGTGCAGCTTCCCCTGCCCGATGGGCTCGACCCCGAGCCCGTGCTCAACCTCATCACGCCCGAGAAGGACGTCGATGGGCTAACCGAACGTTCGATGGGTCGGCTTGTTCGTGACAACCCCGGCCACGCTCCGGCGACGCCCGTTGGCGTAATGCGTTTGCTCGAGCGTTATGGCATCGAGACCAGCGGCAAGCGGGCGGTCGTCATCGGACGGTCAACTCTCGTTGGTCTGCCCCAGGTACTCCTGCTCGGACGTAAAGGCGTCGACGCAACGGTCACTCTGGCTCACTCGCGCACGGCCGATCTGAAAGCTGTCTGTCTTGACGCCGACATCATTGTGGCGGCCGCGGGCATTGCCGGGCTTGTCACTGCCGACATGGTCAAGCCGGGAGCTGCTGTGATTGACGTCGGAGTTTCGCGAACCGAGTCTGGCATTGTTGGCGACGTCGACTTCGACGGAGTGCAAGCAGTCGCAGGAGCGGTCACTCCGATGCCCGGCGGAACCGGCCCAATGACAATTGCGTGCGTACTGCAAAACACTCTTGCCGCCTACAAAATGGCACACGGCTGGCCAGTAGCTTCTGCGTAGCGCGCAATACGCCCAGCCCCGGGAGGCGACGCTTGGCACAACTGAAGTCGAATGCGTCACTTCGGACCCTGACCGGATTACCGTATTCCTCGTTCTCAAATTTGGTAGAGGTATCTGATGTTTGCTTCCCTCGGTCGCTGGTGCTTTCGCAATCGGCGAGTCGTTCTTCTTGCGTGGATAGTCGTGCTCGTAGGCGCCATTGGTGGTTCCAGCGCAATCGGAAATGCGTTCGACGGTGCATTTGAGATTCCTGCGTCGGAGAGCGCCGATGGTTTCGAAACCCTCACCGAGTTCTTCCCCGACCAAGACTCGAGCTACGGCGGCACGGTTGTCTTCAAAACCGACGCGGGTGCTGAGGACCCAACCATCAAAGAATCAATGGAAGAGGCGTTCGCCGAAATTGATGCGATAGAGGGCGTCGCGGTTGTCAGCCCGTATGGGCCTGAAGGCGTTGGCGCCATTTCCCAAGATGGCACCATCGGCATTGCGAGGATCAACCTCGACGTCGACATCGACCAGACTGCGGCTGGCGAGATTGGAAAGCGAGTACGTGAGGCGCTGCCGGTAATCGATGGCCTTCAAACTGAGGTTGGCGGTCAGGTGCTCGCCGAATTTGAGCCTCCCGAGTCCGAGCTTGTCGGCCTGGCTTTCGCCATCGTGGTTCTCATCCTCTCGTTCGGATCAGTGCTCGCCATGGGCCTGCCGATCTCGGTCGCGGTCTTTGGTGTCGTTACCGGTGCAGGAAGCATCGGGCTCATGACACACGTCGTCAAGATCCCCGACTTTGCACCATCCATCGGCGCCATGATTGGCCTTGGCGTTGGAATCGACTACGCCTTGTTCATTGTCACTCGCTACCGCGAGGGCACGCGGGCCGGTCTCTCTCACGAAGACGCCACTGTCGTGGCAATGGATACTGCCGGTCGTGCCGTGTCATTCGCGGGCGTTACCGTCGTAGTTTCCTTGCTCGGCATGTTGCTGATGGGTCTCGCGTTTGTCTCGGGTATGGGTATTGCAGCGGCAACGACCGTTGCGATAACCATGGTCGCCTCGCTCACCCTGCTTCCCGCTCTGCTTGGCTTCGCTCAGCACCGGGTCGAAGTCACCCGATGGCGAGGCTTGCTCGCAGCCGGTGGCGCTGCCGTTGCACTTCTCGGCGCAGGCCTTGGTATTCCGGTTCTGTTCTTCGTCGGAGTCGGCTTCGCCGCGTTGACCATGCTCGCTGGCTTCTTTGTCGAGCCACTCAAGCGTGAGGTTCCTCCTCGAGTCGAGCGACCGGTGCGCGAAACAACGGCCTACAAGTGGAGCCGGGCAATCCAGCATCGTCCATGGGTAGCCCTCGCCGTTGGCGGCGGAATACTCGTCCTGCTCGCCGCACCGGTTTTTAGCCTGCACCTTGGCTTCTCAGATGAAGGCAACTACGCAGAAGAAAGCACCACACGTAAGGCGTACGACCTCGTTGCTGAGGGATTTGGTCCAGGCACAAACGGGCCATTTATCCTTGCCATTGAGGTTGGCGAGTCTGGCCCCGCAGCTGTTGGGCAACTGGTCGAGGCCGTGCAGGCCGATCCTGGAGTCGTCCTCGCCCAAGCAATCCCGAGCGACTTTGCGAACCCAGAGGCGTCACCCGCCTACCTGGTCCAGATCATCCCGACTACGTCGCCCCAGGACAGCGTCACCCAAGAGACCGTCGAACGGCTCCGGTCGCAGGTCATTGCTCCGATAGCTCGCGAAACGGGTGTCACCGCCAATCTGACTGGCGCCGTCCCGGCCAACATCGACTTCACGAGCTACCTCTCTGGTCGCTTGCCGATCTTCCTCGGTGTCGTGCTGGCACTGTCGTTCATTTTGCTGATGGCGGTCTTCCGGTCTCTCCTCGTTCCGCTCAAAGCCGTTGTTATGAACATGCTTTCGATCGCATCGGCCTATGGCGTCGTTGTTGCCATCTTCCAGTGGGGTTGGTTCAACGGCTTTACCGGGGTTGAGCCTGCGCCAATCGAGCCCTTCATTCCAATGATGTTGTTCGCCATTGTTTTCGGACTCTCGATGGACTACGAAGTGTTCCTCTTGTCGCGAGTCAAGGAAGAGTACGAGCGCCATGGTGACGCTCGAAACTCAGTCGCTGACGGCCTCGCCGCCACGGCTCGCGTGATAAGCGCAGCCGCAGCCATCATGGTCGTGGTCTTCGGAAGTTTCTTGTTTGAAGACGATCGAATCATCAAGCTTTTCGGTACGGGCCTGGCCGCAGCGGTGCTGCTCGACGCCACTCTTGTTCGTATGTTGCTCGTGCCCGCAACCATGGAGTTGCTCGGCGAACGCAATTGGTGGCTGCCGGCCTGGATCGACAAGATCTTGCCTGAGCTCAACGTCGAAGGATCCGGCCACCACGACTTGCTCATCGGTGAAGCAGCCCGGGATAAAGAACCCGTCAGCTAAAAGCAAAAGTACACGTACCTGGTACGTGTACTTTTAGCGGAGGGCGGCGTGGGCCGAGCGCACCGCTTCGCTGACCACGCCAGCGATGGCGGCCATCGGCACGTTGGTGGTCTCGCCCGTCGCTCTGATGGTGTATTCGGCCTCGCCGCTCTTCAACCCTCGTGGCCCGAGCGTGACCCGGTAAGGAATGCCAATGAGTTCGGAGTCGGCAAACTTTACGCCTGCCCTGGCATCTCGATCGTCGAGCAACACATCGACGCCAGCGGCGCGAAGGTCGTCATAGATTGCGTTGCCAGCGGCGAGCGTCTCGTCGTCGACTCGCATGAGAGTGATGACCGCTTCATACGGAGCGATAGATACGGGCCAGACGATGCCTTTGTCGTCGTAGTTGGCCTCGACCGAGCTGGCCATATTGCGGCCGATGCCGATGCCATAGCTGCCCATCGTGACCGGCACATCTTTGCCGTCAGGGTCGGCAACCGTTACGCCGAACTTCTCGCTGTAGAGGGTGCCAAGTTTGAAGATGTGACCGATCTCGATGCACCGTACGACCTCGAGCAACGAGCCGCAATTGATGCACGCCTCACCGACTTTGACCTCGCGAAGGTCGGCCCACTGACCGACCACTAGGTCGCGACCCACGTCGACCCCACGCCAGTGGAATCCGTCTTCGTTGGCGCCAGTAGTCATTGACGTCCGGCCTTCAAGCGAGACGTCGGCAATGACTGCATGATCGGTAACGCCAACCGCGCCGAGGCTGCCAGGATGCGCCCCAAGGGCAGCGAAGGTCTCGGCTTCCGATGCTGGCCGTGCTTCGATGGTGCCGGTTGCGTCGAGCAGTTTCTGGGTGCTCAGCTGGTGATCGCCACGAACGACGACGAGCGTGATGACCTCGTCGAGCATCATCACGAGGGTCTTAAGTTGCCGGTCGGCAGCCGCGCCACCTTCGAACGCCTCAAGGGCCGCAATAGTGACGACGCCAGGAGTTGCGAATTTCTCGGGTGCGGCTGGTGGGGCAGGGTCGTCGATCGCGGGAACCACTGACGTGGCCTTTTCGATGTTGGCTGCGTAGTCACATGAAGTGCAGCGGATCACGTCGTCTTCGCCCGCGTCTGATGGCGTCATGAACTCAATTGAGTCACTACCACCCATTGCGCCTGAAGATGCTTCGACGCCGAACGATGGAATGCCGAGGCGCTTGAAGATGCGCTGATAGGCGCCGTTGTGTGCGTCGAACTGAGCGTCGAGGCCAGCTTGATCAACGTCGAAGCTGTACGAGTCTTTCATTGCAAACTCGCGTACGCGAAGCAAACCACTCTTTGGCCGTGCCTCATCGCGGAACTTCAGCTGGATTTGATACCAGAGCTGGGGCAATTGCTTGTAGCTGCTGAGTTCGGTGGCCACGGTAGTGAAGATCTCTTCGTGGGTAATGCCAAGGGCTAGGTCGGCGCCCTTGCGGTCGGTGAGTCGAAACATGATGTCGCCCATGGTGTCCCAACGGCCCGACTCCTGCCAGATGCTGGCTGGGTGCATGGTCGGCAGCAAAAACTCTTGGCCGCCGATGCCGTTTACCTCGTCACGGACAATATTGGCGACCTTGTTGTGAACCCTCCAACCGAGCGGCAGGAGCGAGTAGTGGCCCGCATGCAGCTGACGGATAAAACCACCCCTAATAAGGAGCTGGTGGCTCGGAGCAACTGCGTCGCCGGGGGCATCTCGTAGTGTTGGGGTGTACAGCTGCGACCAGCGCATGTCGTCCGTCCTCGGCGATGGGGGAGAGTGGTTCTGGACGACGCTAGCGAGTCGTCAGCTTATTCTGTGACACTTGTTGCTCTGCCGCTGAGACAAATGTCCCATTTCGGCTAGCATAACGTCGGTGCACACCACGTAGTGGATCCGTTCCACCATGCGGTTCGCTATCTTTTTACCTTTAGAGGAGTCTCGATGAAAAGACGATCTAATTCGGCGTCGGCTCGGCCCCGGCTAACGACGCCACTCGTCCGCGAAAACGGCGCCCTTCGTGAAGCAAGCTGGGACGAGGCTCTAACTCGAATCGCAGAGGGTTTTGGCGCGGTCAAAGAAGCTCACGGGCCAGACGCTTTCGCGGTGTTCAGCTGTTCAAAGAGCACAAACGAGATGAACTACGCGGCGCAGAAATTCACCAGGACGGTGTTGGGCACAAACAACATCGACTCCTGCAACCGAACTTGACACGCTCCTTCCGTCGTCGGTCTGGCGACAGTCTTTGGAGCAGGTGGCGGCACATCGTCGTACACCGAAGTTGAAACAACCGATGTCGTGCTGCTGTGGGGATCGAACGCCCGCGAGGCTCATCCCATCTATTTCCATCACCTGTTGAAGGGGATCGGCAACGGAGCCACGATGTATGCGGTCGACCCTCGCCTCACGTCGTCGGCAAAGTTTGCCGACGCCTGGCTCGGACTCAATGTCGGAACCGACATCGCGCTGGCCAACACGGTCGCTAACTACATCATCGCTAACGACCTTCATGACAAGGCGTTCATTGACCATTCGACAACTGGCTTCGAAGCCTTTGCCGCTTCAGTTGCTCCATGGACCATCGAAGAAGGCGCCCGCATAACCGGAGTCCCAGCGGCCGCTATTGCTGAGATGGCGCACGCGTATGCCACCGCCGAGCAAGCTCAGATTCTCTGGACACTCGGTATCACCGAGCACCACAACGGCGTCAACAACGTGTTTTCGCTCTGCAACCTTGCTTTGCTCACCGGCCACGTCGGCCGCTGGGGTTCTGGGCTTGTGCCATTACGTGGACAGAACAATGTCCAGGGCGGTGGCGACATGGGCTCGCTGCCAGACAAGCTTCCCGGCTTCCAAGACGTCACCAACCCTGCCTTGCGGGGCAAGTTCGAGGCCATGTACGGCTGCGATATTCCCGCCGAAAAGGGCCTGCACCTCACGCTCATGTTTGAAGCGATGGGTGAGGGCAAGATCAAGGCGGCGTACTGCATTGGTGAAAACCCGGCCGATTCCGAAAACGATGTGGCTCACGCACGGAAGCTGCTTTCTGGCCTCGACATGCTGGTTGTACAAGACATCTTCCTGACCAGAACCGCAGAACTCGCCGACGTCGTGCTTCCCGCATCAGTTGGTTGGGCTGAAGCCGACGGAACGGTTACGTCGTCAGAACGCCGTGTCCAGCGAGTCAGGGCTGCGGTTCCGCCGCCCGGCGAATGCCGGCACGACATCGACATCATCGCCGACATCGCGACTGCCATGGGCACCGACTGGGGTCGCCCGACCGCGAATGAGCTGTGGGACGAACTCCGCCAGCTCTCGCCGGCGCATGCAGGCATGAGCTGGGACCGTCTTGAGGCCGAGGGCGGTCTTCAGTGGCCGTGTGTCGATCTTGACCATCCGGGGACGCCATTTCTTCATGGTTGGCTCTGGGCTGACGATCTCGAAGGACGCAGTCCTGCCCCGTTCACCGTGGTCGACCACGAAGGGCCAAAGGAGCAGTTGACCGAAGAGTTCCCGCTACGCCTCACAACCGGGCGGGCCCTCGACTCATTCAACACTGGTGTCCAGTCAGACGGCTTTGCTTCGCCAATTCGTTACGGCGATGCTCTCGATGTCAGCCCGACCGACGCAACGGCACTCGGCGTTTCCGACGGTGAAACCGTCGATGTGTCGTCGCCACGCGGCACCGTTCGGATGGCTATCCGAATCCAGCCTGACCTGCCAGTCGGTCTGGCCTTCACCACATTCCATTTCCCTGAGCTCGTCGACATCAACCTCATCACGAGCGACGAGTGGGATCGCCAATCTGGCACCGCCGAATTCAAGGCCGCCTCAATCCGAATTGATCGGCTCGAGAACGCCACTACCGAGGGAGCCCCCGTTGGCTGATCTCTATGTTGGTACCGACACCGCAAGCGCCCTCGAGATCGAGGCCGTTGACGCCGTAGTCGACGCCAGCCAGGGTCCTGCCCTGATTCAAGAAACCGAGCGACTCATCCGAGGCGGCAAACGCCGAATCGACGAACGACGCCAACACCTGCTGCCATGCCTGCACGCGCTCCAGCGTGCGGCTGGCTGGATCAGCCCCGGTGGGCTCAACTACGTGTCGACCCAGCTCCAAGTGCCGCCTGCGGAGGCCTACGGGGTAGCCACCTTCTATGATCTGCTGCGAACCGACGAGCCAGAAACCGACGGCGACATTACGCATGTGTGCGTCGACGTCGCCTGTCATATTGCTGGAGGTCCTGACCTTCTGGCTCAACTCAAGAACGATGGTGTTGCCGCTCACTCAAGTCCCTGCTTGGGCCAGTGCGAGCGTGCCCCTGCTCTGTACGTCCAAGGTCGAAACCAGGCCGACTCCGTTGCCGCCGACAGCGACCCCGTCGTCGTCCCTCAGCTTGGTGACCCGACGCTGAAATTGCTTGGCCGAGTCGGTCGAGTCGATCCTGCGAGCGTCGAGTCATACATCGCCTTCGGCGGTTATAAGGCGCTAGCCAAAGCGTTCACCCTCGGGGCACCCGCGATCGTCGAGGAAGTTGCCGCCTCCGGACTTATGGGCCGGGGCGGAGCGGCGTTTCCCACCGGTGTGAAGTGGCGCGCTGTCGCGGCTGAGTCAGGTCAGAAGCACGTTGTCGTTAATGCCGACGAGTCGGAGCCGGGTACCTTCAAAGACCGTTACGTGATGGAGAATGATCCCTTTGCTGTGATCGAAGCGGCAACGATTGCTGCGTTCGCCACCGGCGCAAGCAAGGGATGGATCTATATTCGGGGCGAGTACCCGCTTGCCACACAACGGTTGGAGAACGCGCTCGCTCAGGCCCGAGATATCGGCTTCTTGGGTGACAATATCGCCCGATCGTCGTTCAGTTTTGATATCGAACTCCGGCGCGGCGCTGGCGCCTATATCTGTGGCGAAGAAACGGCGCTGTTCGCTTCAATCGAGGGTTACCGGGGTGAGCCGCGGCAGAAGCCGCCGTTCCCGGTCACGCACGGTCTTTTCGGAGAACCAACGGCGATCAACAACCCCGAGACGCTGCTTAACGTGCTTGACATCGTTCTTGATGGGGGAGCGGAGTTCGCCAAAATCGGAACCGCTGGATCGACGGGGCCAAAACTCTTCTGCCTCAGTGGGCACGTGGCCAAGCCCGGTGTCTATGAGGCTCCATTCGGAACAACCATGCGTGAAGTCATCGATCTGGCTGGCGGGGTAACTGGCACCCTCCGTTCGGTCCTCGTCGGTGGTGCCGCGGGCACGTTTGTTGGCCCTGAACTGCTCGACATGCCACTCACGCTCGAAGATGCACGAGCCAACGGAGTCTCGCTTGGCTCTGGCGTTGTCATGGTGTTCAACGACGAGACTGACTTCTTTCCTGTTGTTGAGCGGGTCGCCAAGTTCTTCCGCGACGAGAGCTGCGGGCAGTGCGTGCCGTGTCGAGTCGGGACGGTTCGCCAGCACGAGCTCGTTATCAGAAGCAAAGGCACATTCTCGCAAGCCGACCTGACCCTGTTGGACGATATGGACCAGGTCCTGAAAGACGCATCAATCTGCGGCTTCGGACACGCAGCCTCGATAGCCGTGCGATCAGCGATTGCGCTCGGACTCATCGGTACTGAAGGAGCGGGACAGTGAAAACTCAGACAGTGGTGAACGAAGTTACCGTCTCGATCGATGGTGCGGCGGTGGCAGTTCCCGAAGGCTCAACGATCCTCGACGCCTGCAACAAGGCCGGGGTATCCACGCCAACCCTCTGCTTTTCAGAGAACCTCACGCCAGTCAACGTGTGCCGCGTTTGTGTCGTCGAGGTCAAAGGGTCGCGGACACTGGTGCCGTCGTGCTCACGGCCGGTCGAAGAAGACATGGTTGTCGAGACCGACAGCGAGCGAGTGCGACACAGCCGCAAAATGTTGATCGAGTTTCTTGGTTCCGGCGTCGACCTAAGCCAAGCTGATGACCTCAACGCCTGGGGTGAGCACTATGGCGCAGACGCGTCACGATATGGCGCAACGCCCGAGAAGATGAACGAGCCGATACGAGTGCAAGACGACTTGTACATCCGCGACTACGACAAGTGCGTGCTTTGTATGAAGTGTGTCGAGGCGTGCGGCGACGATGCCCAGCACACGTTTGCCATCGCGGTTGTCGGACGCGGCATGGGCGCCCGGATCTCAACCGAGTTCGATGTCGCCCTGCCTGATTCGGCGTGTGTTTACTGCGGCAACTGTGTGGCCGTATGTCCGACCAACGCCTTGCAGTTCAAGACCGAGTGGGACCTGCGCCAGGTTGACGCGTGGAAGCCCGAAGAGCAGTCAGTCACACGCACGGTTTGTTCCTATTGCGGTGTTGGCTGCAACCTCGAGCTTCACGTCCAAGACGAAACAATCGTCAAGGTCACGTCGCCGTCTGACCATTCGGTCACCAGCGGACATCTCTGCATTAAGGGACGATTCGGTTGGCAATATGTCCAGCCGCCGACGCGCCCAACAGCTGTCTAGGCCGGCGAAATGACTCGGACTTCGCTGGCCGGAATCTCTCGGATAATGCCGTCAACCGCGAGGCTGACGCCAAATCGGTCTGCGGCCACAACGACACCGCGAATCATTTCTCGGCCTGTAGAGACGATCGCCCGTCGTCCTTCGAGGCTCGGTCCGTCAAACGGAATCCTCAGCATTATTTTGCCCGCCTTGCTCAATCTCCCCTGACGCCGTTGTCGGGGGACCAACATCCTAGGTCATAGGTGTGACAAGGGTCATGGGCCGTTTGACCCATGTCTGATCGCTCGGCGAGGAGTAAGCAGTCAGCAACCACGGATGACGGGTAGTGTTGGCGACCCGCCAGCTGAAACAGGGGACCGATGTCTGCAGCGCTGACACAAGAGATGATCGAATCAGTTACCTCGTTGGTGCGAGGAAGCGCAGCGGTCTCACTCAAGTGGTTTCGCCAGCCGTCGCTCATTGGTGAGACCGAGAACAAGGCCGTCAGCGGCTACGACCCAGTCACCATCGCCGATCGAGCAGTTGAAGATGTGCTGCGAGACGGACTCGCTGATCTGTTTCCGCACGACGCAATTGTGGGCGAGGAAAGAGGCACAAGCGGTTCGGGCAGTCGGCGGTGGATCATCGACCCCATCGACGGCACGCGGGCCTTTGTTACGGGCCAGCCAATGTGGGGCGTGCTCGTTGGGCTCTACGAGGGTGATGTCCCCATCGCGGGTTGGTCGTATTTGCCCGTTCTTGATGAGATGTACGTGGCTGCAGGAGGATCGGCGCAGATGACGGGGCGTAGCGGCGCAACCCGAGCGATGGCAACGAGCGCGGTCACCTCGCTTGCCGCTGCCACCATGGCCTGCACGCACCCTTCGATGTTTGCGCCTGGCCCTGAGCTCGACCGGTTCTGGGCTGTCGAAAGGGAGTGCAAGCTCAGCCGCTTCGGTGGCGACTGTATGAACTGGCTCCTGCTTGCCGACGGCACGATTGATCTGGTGATTGAGAACCAGCTGCACAGCTACGACGTCGGCTCAATTGTTCCGACCGTCGAAGCCGCAGGCGGAGTCATCCAGCGTCTCGATGGCGGACCGGCCATTGGGGCTGGGTATGTCGTTGGAGCCGCAACCCCGGAGCTTCACGAAAAGGCGATTGCGATGCTCCGGTCCTGAGCTGGGCAGGTCCTAGTGACTCTTGACACTAGGAGCACTTTGACGCCATGCTTGGACGAGCAACCAATGGGGAGTCCGCAGCATGCATGTGTCAGAAATCCTGGGTGGAAAAGGCAACGCTGTAGCGACGATAACCGGTGCGATCAATGTCGCTGAGGCTGTCGCTGAGCTCAAGGGCCACGGAGTTGGCGCCCTTGTTGTATCGAACGACGGCGCTGGGGTTAACGGCATTTTGTCTGAACGCGACGTCGTCCGTGAATTGGCCAGCCAAGGAGCCGGGCTGCTCGACCAGCCAGTCTCGAGCATCATGACTGCCGACGTCCTCACCTGCACACCTGAGAACACCGCTGAGGAGTTAATGGCATTGATGACGAGTCATCGCATTCGCCATCTCCCCGTCCTTGTAGACGAGAAGCTCGCTGGCATCGTGAGTATCGGCGACGTCGTCAAAGCCAGGCTTACCGACCTCGAAGAAGAATCACGGCATCTCCAGGGCTACATCCAGCAGAGTTGGTAGGGAAGAGTTAAAGAACCCGGTTGGCGATGCCGTGGATTGCGGTGGTTAGCTGTGGCCAGTACTGGGGCGGAATATCGTGGCCCATATTCGACAGCACGAACAAGTCGGCGTTTGGCACTGCGGCCGCAGTGGCGTGCGCCCCTGTCACGTTGATGAGTTGGTCGACGAGTCCATGAACGACGAGGAACGGCAGATCAACGTCAGCTAGGCGCTCTGTGCGGTCGCCGGATGCAAAGATGGCCGCCATCTGAAAGGTTGCACCTTCCGGGTAGTTCGATCGGTCGTAGGCCGCCGTGGTCCGCCGAAGCGACTCAGTCTCGTCCCACAACGGGCCAGCAATGACTTGGCTGGCCTTGACCCCATGCACAATGGCGGCATCGCGCTCTAGGGGAGCTGGCGTGAGCAACGCAGCCATTGCTTCCGGAGCCGCATTGCCGACTGCTGGGTCGCCTGTGGTCGACATGATCGAGGTGACCGACTTGATGCGGTTTGCGTGTTCGATGGCGAGCGTTTGCACGATCATGCCGCCCATCGATGCACCGACGACGTGGGCGTCGTCAATCTCAAGATGGTCGAGTAGGCCAATGACATCGCCTGCCATATGGGAGAGCGTGTATGGCACGGGAACGGTGATCTCCTGGCCAGATTGGGCCTGGGTCATGATGGTCATAGCGTCTGGCAGATCGCCACCGGTCTTGCCTGACAGCCCGCAATCACGGTTGTCATGACGAATAACGAAGTATCCAAGATCAACCAAATGCTCGCAGAAGCCGGTCGGCCACGTGATCAGCTGGGCGGTGAACCCCATGACGAGCACAAGCGGCTCGCCCGACGGATCACCCATTGTCTCGTAGTAGATGTCGACGTCAGGTAAGGAAGCAATTGGCACGTTGATCTCCGGATAGCGAATGGTTAGGTGTTTGTTTGGCCTGGCTCGAGGCCGCGAAGGCCGACCCAGGCTAGTGCGACAAGGTCTCGCAGCAGTTCGTCTCTGTCAAGCGTGCCGACCTCACGCTGCCAGAATCGCATCATTGATTCTGCGAGACCGACAATGCCGTGGGCGAGCGTGAGGCGGTGGTGCTTACTCATGCCTTCGACGGCGATGAGTGATGCGATGGCGTCTGCGATGGAAAGCTCGACGTTGCTGGTCACGATTCCCCACTCGGGGTCTTGGCGGCTGCTTCCGCTGAAGAGAAGGCTGAACCCGTCTGGGTCGTCTTCAACGAACTGGATGTAGGCCTCAAAGCCCGCCTCGACCTGCCCTTTTGGCGTGTCGGCACTTGCGGCGGACGCAATGACGGTGTCTTGTAGCCGGCGCCCGATGTCGGTGAGCACGGCAGTATGGAGTTCGCGCTTCGAGGCGAAGTGTTGGTAGAGCACTGGTTTTGTGACGCCAGCCGCGGCAGCGATGTCGTTCATCGAGGTCTCGTGAAAACCGCGTTCGGCAAGCACGGAACGAGCGACGGTCATGAGCTGCACACGGCGTTCGGGGCCGGGGAGGCGGGTCGTGCTCATCGACCTTCTTGGCGTTCGGCCCGCCACGCGGCCTTGATGCCGTAGTTGAAGACAAGCCCTGGAGCGAGGCAGAAGCCTCCGACAACGAGGCAAATGATAATCATCACGGCGAGGGCTGGTTGGAAGCCGGTCATGTAGCCAACAAAGAAGAGGGTGCTTGCTACTGCGTAGAGGCCGTAGCCGACCCGGAGTGCAGCGGTGACCATGCGCTGGATCTTCGCCCGACGGGCAAGGACGTCATCGTTAGAATTGGCCGAATTCAACAGAAGGCTCCGATTTCTTGATGATTACTACATCGGGCGCTTGCTGCTCGGTGAGGTCGATTGAATCTGTTGGCTCGCGCAAGTCGATTGTCGCTTCTGCTGGCACTGGTTCGATATCAAATTCGGCGAAAAGATCGTCGACGCTGATGAGGTTGGATTGACCGTGTCGCAGTGTGGCATTGACGATGAGCACGATTAGGCCTGCGAGTGCGATGAGGTCGCCGAAGGAAACGATGGTGTTGAAGAGCGGCACAGGAATGATGTCGCCGAGTGCTGCAAGAACTGTGTCGGGCCCCTCGACTTGTTCGATGGCACGAAGCGTTCCGGGATCGAACACTCCGTCGGAGATTCGCTCAACCGACTCTGGTCGAACTGGAATGCCACCATTCAGTACAAGGACGAGAAGGTTGCTGGCCAGTCCGAGGCCGATGATTGCGGCGCCTCTGATCTCATAGTTTCGGAACAACGCGACGGCGAGGGCAAAGGTAGCAATGAGTGTGAGGTTCATCGAATAGCTGGGAATACCGACTGCGCTTGCTACGTACAACACCAGTGCGGGCACGAGGAGCACGAGCCACTTGGGCGCGAGCGTAACCATGTTGGTCAGTTGACCTTTGCGGAAGTATCCACCTACGAGTCCCGCGGTGACCGCTAGGAGTGTCAAAAGCATGGCATTGCCTCTCTCATCGCCGACAGGAGCCAGCACCGAGGGTAGCGGTTCTCGCGCCGCGGGTTGTGCTTCTGGCGAACAAGCGTGAGACCTGCGCTGCTGCGGACGGACAAACGCCTACGGTTCTGAGGTAGTTGTTGTGGTTGGTGGGGGCTGAGTGGCAGAACAGACAACTCGGCGTTCACCCCGTTCCCAAAGGCCCTCGTTTGGGGTGAGCTCGGTCGCGGCGCGAGCCGAGGTTGAGTATGGTTCGGCGAACACCTGAGTGAATACATCGAGGCAGAGTCTGGCGGCGCCCCGACGTAGCTCACGGTCCCCCGGCCACACAAGATCAGGGTCGCCGGGGCAGGGAACAAGGTCGAGCAGGTCGGAAGTTTGAGCGCCGGAAGCCGATTCGACTTCTTCGCCGGCGTCGGCGCGAAGTCCGATGCAGAAGCTTGAGTAGATCTCGCCTTTGTTTGTGCCATTGCAGTCGACGATGGCTACGACCCGGGGAGTAGGCGTCGTTGTCTCGGTTGTGGTCGGCGCCTCGGTGGTTGCAGTCACGTCGTCAGTCACTGGCACCGCACCGGTCGTTGTCGTTGTGGCGACGGCAAGCTCGTCCCAACACTGACCTATTGGAAGACCAAGGTTGGCGGCAGTGGCAAGCACCACGGGCGCTGCTGTTGTTGTGGTGGTTTCGACGATCTCGGTGCTGGCTGGGCCGTCTGCCGCGTCTGGCGTCGTCTGTGAGGTGCACCCGGCGAGGGCAACGAGGGAACTCAGGCCGATGGCTAGCAGACGGACAGACACAGCTGGAAGTATGGTGCCAAACTGCTGCGACGCGTCAGAACGCGGGCAGCAATCGGTCGAGCCGGACGAAGCAGAGGTACAACAGCGGCGTGAACGGCAGAAGGGTGAGGGCGTATGCCGGCCACTTCTTCCAGCGGTAGCCGAGGATCGCTCCGGCGATGGCGACGAGTAAGGCGAGTCCGGCCCAAATCGCTGCCGGTTTCGCTTCTTCGTAGTGCCAGCCCAATGACTCCTCGAAGTCGTTGCTCGCGGCGACTGTGTTGGCTGGTTCGCTTGTTGACGTGCCGGTCGCTTCGTCTTCGGTGGCGAGTTCGTCTGCTCCTAGCGGGACCAGCGTTGTGGTCGTCGGAAGCGGGTCGCCGGGCGCTGAGACGAGCTTGGCTGACACGATGATGCGTTGTCTGGCTGAGAACTTGGGGTGGCAGGCGGTGAGTGTGATGCGGTTGTCACCCTGGTCTTCAACTACTTCGACGTCTGTCGGGGAGACGATCAGGTGGCCTACTTCGTTTCCTTCACCGTCGTCGTATGGCAACACCTCGTAATAGAATTCGCCCTGTGCCGTGGTGATTTTGATGCTGTCACCCGGTTCAATCCGGTCGATCGAGGCAAACGGTGAGCCGTATGTGGTGCGGTGCCCGGCAATGGCGGCGTTGCCCGCTTGCCCAGGATAAGGGGTGTCTGGGTAGTGGCCCGGCCCCTTTCGCAGCGCATCGCGGGTGACTCCCTCGACGTAGTACCAGTCGACACCGATGCTGTCGATCTCGATGCGGCCAGCGATCTCCTCGGTCTTCGGTAAAAGCGCCTCGGCCAACGCATCGGCAACCAGCGGCGGCTGGCTTTCGTCAACTGCTGCTTCGATGGTGGCGTCGTCGGAGGTAGTAGTTTCACTCGCCTCGTCAGCGCTGGTTTCGACCGCAGTTGATGTGGTAGTTGGGGTTTGTGTGGTCGTGCTCGCAGCGATTCGTTCGACCTCGGCAACCTGGGCGGCGAACTCGGTGGCGAGATCGTCTTGGGAAGCCTTCGTTTGCAGGCCAGTGCCATAGAGCTGAAAGCCCGCAAAGAGGAGGACGCAGAGGCCAAGCGCAATAAGCGATTGCCCGATTCCGCCGATGATGGTTGCAGTGCGCGTGTTCATGAGTGCGAGAAGCCTAAGTGAGTCGTCGAGCGTGGTGGTGGCGGGGAGAGAATTTTCCGGGATTTTACATGCCCCGGACTATCGTTTCTGGCTGTGGTCAATGATCCTTTAGCTGGCGACCAAGCCCAGCCACACGGCACAAACGTCGTTAAGCTCGCGGCCGTTGTAAGCCTTATCGGTCGCTTCCCAGCCCTTGCTGGAGTAGACCTTTCGGTTGGTCCCGGTGAGGTTGTACTCCTGACGGGCCCTAACGGCGCCGGAAAAACGACCCTGCTCCGGGTGTGTGCCGGACTGGCCCCGGTCAACCGGGGGGACGCGTCAGTCCTCGGTTTCAACATGACGAGGCGAAACGACCGACGAAGCGTTCGTCGCCAAGTCGGCCTGCTTGGCCACTCAAACGCGTTATACGACGAATTGAGCGTCGAGGAGAACGTCACGTTCTGGGCAAAGGCGAATGGTGCTGATCTGGCGTCAATCGAGCCCGCATTAGAACGACTTGGACTCGCGGACCGGCTTCGTTCTGTCCCGGTACGAGGACTCAGCGCGGGGCAACGACGTCGAACCGCAATGGCGATTCTTGTCTGTCGGCGCCCTCGGCTGTGGCTGCTCGACGAACCACATGCCGGGCTTGATGCTGAAGGGCGCGATTTGATTGATTCGTTGGTGCGGCAGGCAGTCGAGTCTGGGGCCACCGCGATGATCGCCTCCCATGAGCCCGACCGAATTGCAGCGCTGGCGACCCGGTCGGTTGTTGTGGCCGGCGGCAGAATCGCTAACGGGGCGTGCCCATGATCCGCGACGCCAGGTTGATTGCAATGAAGGACCTTCGCATCGAGAAGTCTTCGCGGGTCCTAACCACACAGGTGCTGCCCTTCGGTTTCATCGTGCTCATCTTGTTCGGATTTGGTGTCTCGCCTGATCGACGCGTGGTTGGTGACGCCAACCGATCGGTCCTAACCGAAGTGGCCCCAGGGCTGTTCTGGATTGCGGTCTTGTTCGCCGCGTTGTTGGCCTTTGGTCGCTCGTTCGCCGTTGAGTCAACCGATGGCAGCCTCGACGCACTTCGTCTTGCCGGAATTGACCCCGCCGGCATCTTTCTTGGCAAGGCAGCCGCAGTGTTTCTGCAGCTCATCATTCTTGAGGTTTTGCTCGGCGTAGGGGCCGTCGTCCTATTCAACGTCCAGTTGGCTGCTCCGCTGCTGCTGATTGCCGTCGTCATTGCGACAACCGTTGCGATCTCAGCGACTGGCACGCTGTACGGAGCGCTCGCTGCTGGTCAGTCAGCCCGAGACACGCTGGTTCCCCTGCTGGTGCTGCCCGCTTTGTCGCCGGTCTTGCTCGGAGCAACGAGGGCAACAGAATCGGCGCTGTATGGCCCGACGAGTGACGGTTGGCCTGTCGCTGGTTTGGTGGCGGCTTTCGCCCTGCTTTACACCGCTGCGGGGATAGTCTCATTTGGGCTGCTATTGGACGAGACGTGAGGGAGACAGCATGAACGATGCCACCCTTGGTACGGCGTCAAAGGTCACCACTCGACTCGGTTTTCTGACCCTGGCCGTCGGCGTCGTCTTCCTGGCATACGCCCTCTTCATCTCGCCCCCTGAGATCAGCCAGGCCGACTCAGTTCGCCTCTTCTATATTCACGTGCCAGCGGCGATCGTGAGCCTCTACCTAGCGTTTGGCGTGACAGCCGTTGGTAGCGCGATCTACCTCTGGAAGGGTTCACAGTTCTGGGACCTCGTTGCGTGGGCCTCGGCGGAGATTGGCGTGTTGTTCTGCGCATTCACGCTCGTGACAGGGATGCTCTGGGGGCGCCCAACCTGGGGTGTCTACTGGACGTGGGACGCCCGCCTGACCTCGACCGCAATCACTTTCATTCTTTTCCTCGGCTACCTGGCAGTACGCCGCCTCGACATGCCAGCAGACGTTCGCTCCCGGCGGGCCGCCGTGCTTGGCATCATCAGCTTCCTCAACGTCATCATCGTTCGCTATTCGGTTGCGTGGTGGCGAAGCCTTCACCAGGGAGCAACTCTGAACCCAGCCGACATTCAGATCGACGATTCGATGCTGTTTAGTTTCTTTCTCGGAGCCGTGTTCGAGTCGCTTGTCTTCGCCTGGCTACTCATTCACCGCTTCCGGATTGGTTGGCTTGAAACCCAACTGGAAAGCGCCGGTATCGACGCTGCAATCGAAGAACGACGGGCCGAAGGTGCACAATGAGTAACGGTTGGCAATACGTGGTTCCCGGTTATGGCTTCGTGTTCGCGGTCCTCGGTGCGTACAGCTTCTGGCTTATTCGTCGAGGAAAACAACTGGCCAAGCAGGTTCCCGAAGAGCGGAGACGTTTCCTTGACTGAACTCGATCTCACCCCGGCGTCGCCGGACGACAGCCCCGGCGGTCGTAGCTATCGCAATATCGCGGTGGTCGCGGTGTTTGTCGCCGTCCTCGGCTTTGTCTTGTTTCAGGCAGTAACTAGCGCCACCGTCTATTTCTACAACGCCGATGAGGCGGTCGCTCAGCGTGACGAGATCGGCAACAAGACATTCCGGCTACAAGGTGTCGTGGCGTCAGAGCCAGCTACTGACTCATCAGGTCGCATCACCTTTGAGGTGGCATTTAACGATGTGGCGGTGACGGTTCACCACGTCGGAGCCGAGCCGACCGACTTGTTTGAACGGGGAGTTCCGGTCGTGGCCGAAGGCCACTGGGTCGGCGATACGTTCCAATCCGATCAGCTTCTGATCAAGCACTCTGAGTCGTACGTTGCCGACAATCCAGATCGCATCGACGAAGAGATCGAATCAAAGCTCGACGTAGAGCAGTGAGCAAATCGTGAATTCGGCTCTCGGATTTGGCTTCACGGCTCTTGGTCTCACTGCGTCTGTACTGGGCGCGGTCGGCGGCGCGTACGGACTGATCACACACAATCGAGCGTTGACCAAATCGGTCCGTCAGTGGGCATGGCTCGTTCTCGTTGCTGGTCTCGGCACGTTCACCGTGATGCAAATAGCGCTTGCCCAGCGCGACTACTCGGTGTCGTACGTGTCGAAGGTCGGATCAGACACCACACCAACGCTGTTCAACATCGCCGCTCTCTGGTCGGCGCTTGAAGGTTCGATCATTTTGTGGGCCATGATCCTCGGGTTGTATCTCGCAGCCATGTTGATCAAGTTTCGCAAGGAGGCCGATGATCCGCTCTTTGGATGGGCCTTGGTCGTCATGCTGGTCGTATCCGCTTTCTTCTTCGGACTGATGGCAGGCCCAGCCAATCCATTCACACCGGTCGAGGTTGCAGCTGGCTTCAGCGGTCCCGGACCAAACCCCCTACTGCAAAATCACATTCTTGTCGCGTTCCATCCGCCTGCCCTCTATATGGGTTATGTCGGGTTCACCGTTCCGTTCTCGTTTGCGATCGGCGCGCTCATTACCGGCCGAGTCGGCGAAGGATGGCTCGTTGAGACGAGACGGTGGACACTCGCAGCGTGGGGTTTCCTCACCTTTGGCATCGTGCTTGGTTCGTGGTGGAGCTACGAGGTGCTCGGGTGGGGCGGCTTCTGGGCATGGGATCCAGTCGAGAACGCGTCGTTGCTGCCGTGGCTTACCGGCACGGCCTACATCCACTCGGTGATGGTCCAGGAGCGAAGAGGCATGCTCCGCGTATGGAACCTGTCGCTGCTCTGCGCGACCTTCAGCCTTACGATTCTCGGCACGTTCCTGACCCGCTCTGGTGTCGTCAATTCGGTGCATGCATTCTCCGACGGTGGCGTCGGCCCGGCGCTTCTCGTCTTCTTCGCAGTGGTGACGTTGGTATCGGTCGGCTTGATCGGATGGCGAGGCGATCAGCTGCGTTCGCCCGGTGCTATCGACTCGGCCGTGTCGCGAGAGGCCGCATTCTTCGCCAACAACGTCTTGTTCGGAGCCTTTGCATTTGTCATTTTGCTTGGGACTGTCTTCCCGCTGATCTACGAGGCATACGACGGCACTCGGCTCACCATCGGCCGCCCCTATTTCGACTCGCTTGGCATGCCGCTGGCGATGCTCATTCTGTTTCTGATGGCCACAGCTCCGGCCCTTCCGTGGCGTAAGGCATCGGCAGAACTATTGAGCGACCGTCTGTTCACCCCTGCGCTGGCCGGAGTAGGTGCCATGGTGCTGGCTCTCGCCGTCGGTGCTAGGGGAGTGAGTCCGATGATTGCGTTCGGACTTGGAGGCTTTGGTGCTGGCGCTGCTGTCAGACAGTTGGTTATCGCTTCACGCCGCAATGGATGGCGCGGGTTCGTCGGCCGGGCCAACGGCGGGATGATTGTCCACATCGGGATCATTGCCATTGCCGTCGGCATAGCCGCAAGCGAGTCGTACAAGACCGATCAAAACATTACTTTGCTGCCAGGACAGTCGGTCGTAGTCGGCGATCACGAATTCACTTACCTCGAACTCGGTGCCGACCAGAACGCGAGACGCGAGCGTGTATACGCTCTCATCGAGATCGATGGCAGCGACGTCTACGCCCCTTCGGTCCAGCGGTTCGCAGCTATGGGAACACCGGTCTCTACCCCGTCGGTGCGTTCCGGATTTACTGAAGACGTCTACCTCGTGCTCGACAGAGTTCCCGACGATTCCAGCGGGGCCATTGGTCTTCGAGTGATCCTGCGACCGCTTATGGCGTGGATGTGGGGTGGCGGTTTCATCATGGCCATAGGCACCGCAATGGCGTTGGTGCCTGGCTCAAAGCGTCGTCAGGATGCAGCCGAACTTCGTCGCTCGATTGCCGCTTCTGCTCGTGAGAAGGAGGCCACCAGTGTCTGACGCTGATCCGGGACAAACCGAAGAACCGAATAGTCCCGAGAGCACAGCCCCATCAGGATCGACGGCTCGCTGGTTGGCCCTGATCACCGGACTGGTCATCGTGGCCTTCATCGTGCTGCTCGCCTTTGCTGGCGGCGATGCGGCTGATGATCCGTCTCGGCTCGTTGACCAACGGGTGCCCGCAGTTGAAGGCGTTGCCCTCAGTGGCGAAAATTTCAACATCGATAACCATCGGGGCCAATGGGTGCTCGTCAATTTCTTTGCGACCTGGTGTCCTCCATGTGTGGCCGAACACCCAGATCTCGTCGAGCTTGAACAGTGGGGAGCCGACAACGGCAAACTGCAAGTTCTTTCGATTGTGTTCGACGACCAGCGAGACCGCGTCGCCGAGTTCTTCGAGAAAAACGGTGGTACTTGGCCGGTGTTGTTCGATCCGGCGTTGGCCATCAAGTTTCAGGTGGCTCAGGTGCCAGAGAGCTTCCTGGTGAATCCCGACGGAATCGTTGTCGCTCACGTGCCCGGTGGCATTGAGGCAGCCGACGTTCGAAACGCGATCGGAGAATGATGAGCCGCAAACGATTGATTCAATGGACTGCGATTCTGGTAGCCGTGATCGCCCTTCTCGTCGTGGCTGGCGTGAGTGACACCGGAGTCGAGACCGAAGCCGAGCGCGTGCAGCGGCTCTCGTCCTCGTATGCGTGTCCAGAGTGCAAAGGGCAGTCGGTGGCCGAATCGAACGCCGCAGTATCAGTAACAATTCGCGATTTTATTGCCGTTTCCGTCGCCGATGGCAAGACCGACACAGAGATTCGCGATGAGCTTCTTCAGGGCTACGGCGAGCGAGTGCTTCTCAATCCGCCGTCTGGCGGCTTCGCCTCGTTGTTGTGGATTCTGCCGGTGCTTGCCGTTGTCGCTGGCGGGGCGGCGGTGGCGGCAATCGTCACTCGTGATACAGGGGCCCACCGGAAAATGACGAAAGCCGACGAGGCAGTTGTTGCCGAGGCGCTAAAGGGGAAGCAGTGACCCCAAACCCTGGCCCTTCGCCGCTTGAGGAGGAACGAGAGTTCCTCCTTCGGTCAATCAAAGACCTCGACAGGGAATTCGCAGCCGGCGACATTGATGAAGTTGACTATCACGAGCTTCGGAACGACTACACCGTCCGGGCCGCCGATGTCATTCGATCGCTCGACTCGAAGAAGCCAGTCGCCAAGAAAGCTGTGGGCCGCTCAAAGGGCAAGCTGGCGGCAATCGTCGCAGGCGTTGTGCTGTTTGCTGTTGGCGCCGGCTATTTGTTGGCTCAAGCGTCGGGCGAACGAGGAGCCGACGAGGCGCTCACCGGAAACCTCGACGAGTCGTTGCGAGACAAGGTTCTTGAATGCGAGCAGCTTGGCTTCGCTCAACAAACTCTTGAGGCACTCCAGTGCTTTGACGTGGTGCTCGACGAGGACCCGCAGAATGCTGAGGCGCTAACCTATCGAGGTTGGTTCCTGGCACTGGCCGCCCGCAATGCAGAGTCGATTGGCGAACAAGACAACGCCGTTGAGCTCTTCGCCTCGGCTCTCGCGTCGCTCACGTCTGCAATCGAGATCGAGCCCAACTACCCCGATGCTCGGGCGCTGCGAGGGGTCCAATACAGCTGGCTTGGCGAAGAAGAACTGGCGTGTGCTGACTTCTCCGTCCTCGACGATCTCGACACCCCAGACATGATTACCGGGCTCACGTCGTCGGTGCGAGCTGAACTCGGGTGCGAGGCGCCGTAAAAGAGGCGCTCTAGCGACCGCCCGAGTCTTTGCGAGCAAGGTAGCGGGCCTTCTTAAACCGCTTCTTCTCCCAGGTCAGCACCCAGATCGAGCCCTTCTCGCAGCCTCGCCCCTTTAGCTTGGTTCCGGTGTCGGCCAGCAGCTCAAGGACCTCGGGAATGATGTTGCCGTGCGTGCAGATCGCGACACCTTCGGGCCCAACTTTGTTCAGTACCGCAAGCGCCTCATCACGGAGCGAATCTTCCCAGAGGCCGTCGTGCTCTTCAACCTCGAGACCGAGCGACTTCGCCAACGGCTCAACGGTTTGAACGCACCGAGTAGCCGGGCTTGAAATCACTCGACTGATATTGGCGTCGGCGAGAAAGCTCGAGATCTCCTGCGCCCTGGCGTGGCCGCGATCGGACAGGTGCCTGTAGCGATCGTGGTGTTCGGCCAGCCGATCGCCCGCATGAGCGTGGCGAATGAAATAGAGGTCCATGAGTCAGCGAACAGTAGCAGTCGGTCAACCCATGATCTAGGGGCAATCTCGTTTGATTGTGTTGCTAGATTGCGGTCCAGCCCCCGTCGACGGGAATAACCTGCCCCGTGACGTAACGCGATGCCCCCGATGCGAGGAATAGCAAGACACCGTCGAGCTCGTCAAGTGAGCCAGGACGACCCATCGGCGTGTTGTCAGTGATGTAGCTCAAACCGCCACTTGAGGCGAACATCTCGGTGTTCATCTCAGTCTCGAACCAGCCGGGGGCGATGGCGTTGACCCTGATGTTCTTCCGAGCCCATTGCGACGCCAGCTCCCGAGTGAGGTTGTGAAGTCCACCCTTGGCCGCCGCATAACCAGGAGCCTTGAGCCGACCCCCACCCCCGATGCCAAGCACCGAGCCGGTGTTGATGATTGAGCCGGACCGGCCGTGGCCGATCATCCACTTTGCGCTGAGGCGGGCCAGTTCGTATGGCGCAACGAGGTCGATCTCGAGTTCGCGCCGAAACTCGTCAATATCGTCGTCGATCGCCGGCAGCACTCTCGAAATGCCCGCGTTGTTCACGACGACGTCAATTTGGCCGAATTCGGTGAGTGTCGCTTCGATGAGTGCCGCCGCTGCTCCAGCTTCGGCGATGTCGCACGGAACGGCGAGTGCGTTTGGAAGCTCGTCGACAAGTTCGTCAAGCCGGTCGGCTCGTCGAGCCGCAACGACAACTGCGGCCCCGGCCTGGCTCAAAACCTTGGCAAAGCGATTGCCGAGGCCCGATGACGCGCCGGTCAGAATCACCACCTTGCCCGCCATGCTAAAGAGATCGGAAACGTTAGGACTCGGGACGGATTGGTCTGCCATAGCGATCATCGTGTCATCATTCGGAGATGCATACCGAGTTACAGCCAGACGAACTTGCTCCACCAGCAGCGAACTATGCCCATGCGGTTCTGTCGACTTCGGCCACGCGGATGCTGCACACATCGGGTGTAGTGCCGATGTTGGCCGACGGAACAGTGCCCACCACGATTGGTGATCAAGCTGAGCGAGTCTGGGAGATACTGCTCGTCCTCTTGAGCGAGGCCGACATGGCTCCATCCGACGTCGTTTCGGTGACGACGTATGTGGTCGATGGCGAACCGCTCGACGAAGTGATGGGGGCACGCGATGCAGCGCTTGGTGGTCATCGAGCAGCGTCGACGCTTGTCGTCGTCCCGCGGTTGGCACAACCCCAGTGGAAGATGGAAATCGCGATAGTTGCGACCTCCTAATTCGTCAGTTGTTATTGAGCAACGATTTCGATGCGGTTGCCGAATGGGTCGGTCGTGAACCACTGCTGTCGACCGTCAACGACTGAGCCAGCCGTCAGCTCGTAGCCCGCCGCCTCAAGACGGTGTCTGAGCTCGTCGAACTGTGTCGTCGTAAGCGCGGGATGAGCTCGCGTCGCCGGAGCGAATGTTGGCTCGGACCCAACGTGGAGTTGTTGGTTGCCGGCTTGAAACCAACAGCCACCGCGAACGGCGAGCGACGGTGGCTTGGGGATCTCGGGCATGCCGAGGATCCCGGTGAAATACGCTCGCGCTTCGTCGTCGGTTCCTGCCGGGATGAGAAGCAACATGTGGTCAAGTCCGCTGATGAGTGACACGCCCAAACCGTAGCCGTTTGGGCCGGGACGAGGAACAGCCGACTAAATGAACAGCACGCCTTCGCCGAAACAGGCAGACTGTCTCGGTGCAAAAGGGGAATCACTGGAAGACGATATGGCGGCTGATCCGTCCCGATGCGTGGCGGTACGTAGGCCTCGCCATCGTGCTCGCGGCCGCGTCTGCACTTCCACTGGCCGGGCCGATTGTTGTTCGTCACATCATTGACTCGGCCATCGACGGAACGACCACTGGCGCAGTCGTGCGGTGGGGGACGATCTACCTGATCGTTGCGATCGCGTCGCAAGCAGCCACCGTCCTTGTTGCTTTTCTTTCGACGGTTCTGGCGTGGCGAACGGCAAACGGCCTTCGTCTGCAACTCACCGAGCATGTCCTTGGTCTCGATCAAGAGTTCCATCGTTCGCACCCGCCCGGTGAGCTGATTCACCGGGTCGATGGCGACGTCACATCGGTATCAGACCTTCTCGGCCGAGTCTCGGTCACGATCGGCGGCGCCGTGCTGCTCGTGGCGGGGATGGTTGTGGCGGTAACCGTGATCGATTGGCGGCTCGGAATCGCGATGGTGATCTACGCCGGGTTGGGCCTATACGTGCTCGCCGGACAACGAGACAGGGCGCTCGACGAAGCGACTGATGAGTCGGCGGTCAAGGCAAGACTTTACGGTGAGATCGAAGAGCAGCTCACCGCCTCCCTCGATATTCGTTCGAACGGAGCGGGCGCGTACGGCTTGCGCCGGCTCATTGAGGTGAGTTCAGACGCGTTGCCCATCGTGGTCGGGCGCGAGGTGAACTACGTCCGAGCGTATGCCCGCACCATGGTCGTGGTCGCGAGCGGGATGGTTGCCGTATTGGTGTCTGGCGCTCTGTTAACTGGCCGCGATGTTCTCACCGTTGGCACTGCCTTCCTTCTGTTCCAATTCACGATGTTGTTGCGACGGCCTCTTGAGCTCGCAATCGACGAGCTTCCCATGGTGCACAAAGCTTCGGGAGCCGCGGTCAGAGTGGGGGAGCTACTCGACATGAAGGCCAGCATTGTCTTCGACGGCTCGGCGTCGCCTTCCCCAGGGCCGCTCGCAGTTCAATTCGAAGGCGTCTCATTCGACTATGGCGAAGAGCTCGTGCTCGACGACATCAACCTTGTACTTCCGGCTGGTGAGTCAACCGGCATTGTCGGCAGAACCGGGAGCGGAAAGACAACGCTGTCACGGCTCGTGCTTCGGCTTGTCGAGGCAACCGAGGGAACCGTGTCGATCGGTGGGACTTCAATCGCCGACATCGCTGAGTCCGAGTTGAGACACCGCATCGCCCTCGTGCCGCAGGAGGTGCAGCTGCTCGCGGGAACGGTCAGAGATAATGTCGCGCTCTTCGATCGCTCAATTGCTGACGCCGACATTGTCGCTGCACTCACCGAGGTTGGCCTTGATCGCTTGGTTGAGTCAGGGGTCGACACACCGGTTGGCAGTGCAGGTGTTGGCCTGTCGGCAGGGGAGGCCCAGCTGCTGGCGCTTGCCCGTGTCTGGTTGCGTAAACCTGACGTCGTCGTGCTCGACGAAGCAACAGCACGGGTCGATCCCGGCACTGAGCGTGTGCTCCAGGAGGCGATCGGGCACCTTCTCGAAGGTCGGACATCGCTCGTGATAGCGCACCGGCTCTCGACCCTACGTCACGTCGACAACGTCCTTGTCCTCGATCACGGCCGAGTCGTCGAGTTTGGCAAGCGGGTTGAGCTAGAGGCCGATCCAACCGGTCGGTACGCCAGGCTGCTCGCACTCGCATTGGCCGAGAGCGCATGATGAACGTATGGCGTCTGTCGTGGAATGCGGCCACGTTCCGAAGCAAGGATTACTTCCTCGCCTTCTTCTACTTTCTCATTTTCTTTATGGTGCCGGCTCTCGATGGTGTCCTCATTGGGCGCGCCTTCGATTCGTTGACCAATGGCGAGCCGGAACGGGTCTATACCATCGCCGGCGTTCTTCTGGTCACCGAGACAATCCATATGATCTCGATCTATTTTGCGGTCCGCTACTTCGTCAAGGCGTTCTGGCTTATCGACAGCATGCTTCGGGCCAACATGCTTGCGGCTCAGATCGCGAGTGGTGGTGACGACGCAGCTGAATCTGTTGCGTCGTCCGGTGAAGCGATCACCCATTTCCGTGACGACCCCGAAGACGTGACACACTTTCTCGATTCGTGGATCGACGTATCAGCAGGGACAGTTTTCGCGATCGTCGCGGTGACAATCCTCGGCGGCGTCAACGCGGGAGCCACGGTCGCTTTGGTCATCCCAATGGCGGCGGTGTTCATTGTGACGTGGTTGCTCGACACGCGGATCCAGCAGTTCAGAGCCGCAGACCGGAAGGCAACAGTTGCGGTCACCGGGGCCCTTGGCGATGTGTTCGCCTCGGCCACGAGCATCAAGGTAAACGGTGCCACCAAGCCAACCCTCCGACACCTCAGTGGGCTTTTCGACATCAGACGAGGTACCGCAGTTCGAGATCGGGTCCTCGAGGACGGCTTACTCGCTTTCGCTCGAGGTTCAAGCGAATACAGCTTCGCGATCACAATCATCGTCGCGGCCGGAGCGATTGCGTCTGGTCGATTCGACACCGGTGACTTCGCCATCTTCGCCGTTTTCCTTACGTATCTCGGGTTTCTACCGCGAATGGTCGGCCGAATGATGGCCCGTCGAGAACAGGCCCGCGTCGCCTTCGACGGAATGTCCGAACTGGTCGCCGGAGGCGATCGCGAGAAGCTCGTCGTTCACCGATTTCTGCCGTTTGAAGACCCGTCATTGTTGCCTTCACGGGTGTTGCCAGTCCGCACTCCACTTCGCTCGCTGCGAGTCGAGTCGCTTGCGGCCAGGTTCGATGGCGGCGGTGGAGTCGAAAACGTCAGCTTTGAGCTACGGCCGGGCACGCTGACTGTTGTCACCGGCGTGGTTGGGGCGGGCAAATCAACATTGTTGCGCACGCTGCTCGGACTCGAATCAAATGCAGAGACGAGTGGCGCCGTGTTCTGGAACGACGAGGTGATCCTCGATCGTGCGGCCTTCTTCATTCCGCCCCAGGCCGCGTATCTCCCTCAGGTTCCAAATCTGATCTCCGACACGTTTCACGCAAATATCGGCCTCGGCGCTGGGTCGATGGCAGAGATCGAACACGCCCTCGTGCTCGCCGCGCTTAGTGACGATCTCGAGCAGATGCCAGCAGGCACGCAGACGATGGTCGGACCGAGGGGGTTGCGGCTATCTGGCGGCCAGCGTCAGCGTCTTGCGGCCGCTCGCGCCTTCGTGCACCGTCCGGAGTTGATCGTCCTCGACGACCTTTCAAGTGCACTCGACATTGAGACCGAAGTGGAGCTGTGGACCAATTTGGCTGCCGCTGGTGCAACGGTGCTTGCGGTGTCGCACCGGCAGGTTGCGTTCGAGAGGGCCGATCAGATCATCGAGCTGTCGGACGGCTTGCGAACCTAGACGTCGTTTACCCAGTCGCGGACGTTCGGTCGAACTTCGACGGGGACTTCGATGCGGTGCGTTTGGCCGCCTTCGAAAGTGAGTTTGAGATAACGATGGCCAAACTCTTTGGCGACCGATTGTCGGCTGCCCTCGCTCGAACGGAGTAGCGAGCGGGCGGTAACAGTGTCATCGCCGAGTTCGACGCGGCGACGGGCAACGGCAAGGCTGAGTACTCCACCAACGACGCCAATAGCGATGGCAAGAACAAGATGTGTGTCGCGCAGCACAACGAGGCCGACGATTGCGGCCCATCCGTAGATCAGCGCCTGAAGCTTGCTGCCCGTAATCGTGATCATCTTGTTGAGTGTGCCGGAGAACCAAACCGAATGGCTCGCCACATGCGATGAAGGAAGTTTGCGTTTATCAACGCGTTGTCATCCTGTGTCACTATCGCGAACAGACTAAGATCATGGCGTCTGAGTGTGACTTGTCGACAAGAGACGTCGCTCCGGGCGACAAAGGGAGGGAAACCCACACATGACCGATCAGAACTGGCCAGCGCCGGGCGAACCAGGGCAGCCGCCATCCGGCCCCGATTCGCCATTCGACCCGGGCTTTTCGCCGCCACCAGTGCCGGGCACAGGACAGCCCGGCTACGGGCCCGCACCTGCTCAACCAACCTACAACCCGCCACCGGCGCAGCCGGGTTACGGACCACCTCCAGGCCAACCTGGGTTCGCACCGCCGGCTCAGCCGGGGTACGCCGCTCCTGGTCAACCAGTAGGTGGCTATCAGCCACCAAACCAGGCGTATCAACCGGCATACGACGTCGCCGCTGGCGGCCCTGTATACGGCGACGAGCCGAAGAAGAAGCGAAAGATTTGGCCCTGGATCCTCGGCATCTTCATGGTCATGATTCTCGGCATCGGAGGCTGTTCGTATGCGCTCTTCCGTGCCGTGTCTGGCCAGGTCGACGCAGCCAATGAGTTCCTTGCGGCGGTCGACAACGGCGACTTTGACGCTGCGGCGTCGTTGACGTCTGATTCGTCTGAGTGTTTCGGTTCAACGGCGAAAGCCGACCTTGTTGACTTCTTCTCTGGAAACGACATTGAGGACTACAATCTCAATTCGTCGAACGTCTCCAGCGTCAACGGCCGCACGACAGGCGAGGTATCCGGAACCATCACCTCAGGCGACGTGTTCCCAATCGTCTTCTCCATGGTCAAAGATGGTGGCGATTGGCTCGTCTGCGGGCTTGACGTCGGCTAGCAAGCTGGGCGCTACTCACGTTCGAGACTGATGTCGAGCAGCGCCCGGGCCGAACTCTCAGCGGGGCGGCTGCCCCGCCAGGTTGCGCGAACCGGCTGTTGCAGAACGACCCCGCGCAGCGAAACTCGAGCAAGGCGTCCCGCATCGAGGTCGTCGCTGACGGCCGCGTGAGGAAGGATGGCGATGCCCGCCCCCGCTATCGCGGCGAGCTTGGCTTCATCGGCCGTTGCGACCTCTCGAAAGAACCCAGTGAAGCCATGCGGACTCAGCGCCGCTTCGACACAGTCTCGAGTACCTGATCTTGGAGATTGCCCGATGAGGGGAGCCTTGAGGAAGCTGTTGGGAGTGTGAACCCGCCGTTGCCGCAGAGTTGGATGCGAGGGCGAGCCGACCGCAAAGAGTTCGTTTGTTGCCACAACGACTGATCGAAGGCCGAGCGGTGCGGTCGGTCCGTCGAGGAATCCGAGCGCAACCGATCCACTGCGCACCAGAGCCGCGACCCGGGCTGTCGAGGCTTCGCTCACTTCAAGCTGGACCCCTTCGAGTGCGTTGGTTGAAAGCCAAACCGGAAGGTAGTGGCGGACTACGCCGCTTGTCGCCGCTATTGCGAGGTTCTTACGTTCCGGCGCGCCGAGCATGGCGGCCGCCGCGACGAACCCGTCAGCCACCGCAAGGACTTCGGCTGCGTGAGCGGCAAGCTGAGCACCAATGGCTGATGGGGTTGAGCCTGTGGCGTTGCGTTCGAGAAGCTCAACGCCGAGCTGCCGCTCAAGTTTTTGCAGCCGTGATGTCACCGATGGTTGAGCGAGGTCGTGTCGGACTGCCGCCTTCGACAAGCTGCCGAGTTCGCTGACTGCGAGAAATAGGCGCAAGGCGTGGAGGTCAAGATCTGTCATCGTAAAACTATTCTATACCTATAGGAATATCCGATATCCCTACAGCGGGAAGGTCCTTCCTAAATGGAGTGTTTTCTGGTCGACTGTGGAGATGACTACAGAACTCATTCGATACGGGGTGATTGGCACCGGAATGATGGGCATCGAACACATCGAGAACATCAATGCGCTTGAGGGCGCAAAGGTGACCGCCATCAGCGACACCAATGCTTCGCAGCGTGATGCAGGCCTCGCCGCTGCGCCCGGAGCGGAGGTGTTCGTTGATCACCGCGATCTTCTCGCAAGCGGGCTAGTAGACGCGGTTGTTGTGGCGACTCCAAACTTCACGCACGCCGGCATCATGGCCGACGTCCTCGCCACTGACGTCCATGTGCTCATCGAGAAGCCGCTGTGCACCACGGTCGGCGACTGCCAACAAGTCATTGAGCTCGCCAATGCGTCGACCCATGATCGGATTATCTGGGTTGGCCTTGAGTATCGCTATATGCCGCCAGTGGCGAAGCTGATCGAGGCCATAGCCAGCGGCGCCGTCGGCACACCTCGCATGGTGTCGATCACCGAACACCGATTCCCCTTCCTAGCGAAGGTCGATGACTGGAACCGTTTCAGCGAGAACACCGGTGGAACGCTTGTTGAGAAGTGTTGCCACTTTTTCAATCTTATGGACATCTTGATGGGCGAGCGACCGGTCAGGGTTATGGCCTCAGGAGCGCAAGATGTCAACCATCTCGACGAGATGTACGACGGCCGTGTTCCCGACATCCTCGACAACGCCTTTGTTGTTGTCGAGTACCCCTCCGGCGGTCGAGCGATGCTCGACCTGTGCATGTTTGCGGAGGCAACCCAGAACCAGGAAGAGATCTCGGTCATCGGTGAGCGGGGCAAGGTCGAGGCGTTTATTCCTGACAACGAGCTTCGCATCGGCCTTCGTGGCACACACGGGTTTGGCGAGGTCGAGAAACATATTGTGAGCGATAATTCGATTCAGCACGAAGGACTCCACCACGGGGCCAGCTATCTCGAACACGTACGCTTCTGTGAAGCGATTCGTGGCGAACGCGAAGTCGATTCGACCCTCGACGACGGACTTTGGTCTGTCGCCGTCGGAGCGGCAGCGCACATGAGTATTGATGAAGGACGAGTAGTAGATCTAGCGGAGGTTCTGAAATGACAAGTAGCCCAGTTGAGATGTCTTGGTTTAGCGCGTTGTGCGATGACGACTACGAGTTTCTCGGTCAGCCCGATCCAGAGTTGGTTAGTACGTTTGAACACTGTCGAAATATTGTCACTACGGCTGACAGATATCGTTTCGACAATGTACTGCTGCCGTCCGGCTACGCACTTGGCATCGACAACACAACCTTCGCTGCCGGAATGGCGTCGCTCGCGCCCCATATCCGCATGCTTCTCGCGATCCGATGCGGTGAGTTGGTAGTTCCTCAATTGGCCCGCCAGATCGCATCGCTCGACCAGATTCTGGAAGGGCGCCTCACCATCAATATCATTTCGTCTGACGTGCCTGGCGAGGTGCTCGAGAGTGAGCCTCGCTACCGGCGGTCAATCGAGATCATGTTTGCCCTTCGAGAGCTGCTAAACGGCAATGCGGTCAAGATGGACGGCGAGTTCTTGCAGCTTGACGTCGAGCCGCCTCGAATTCGTACCGTGAGTGGCAAGAGCCCGCTGTTCTACTTTGGCGGACTATCGCCTGCGGCCCGCAACTGTGCCGCGGCCGGTGCCGACGTCTTTCTGATGTGGCCGGACACCACCGAGAAGGTGCTAGAGGTCAAGGCCGATATGGATGCAAGGGCGGCCGCCGCAGGCCGAAGCCTTCGTTATGGCTGGCGCTCGCATGTGATTGTCCGTGAAACCGAGGATGAAGCAAGGGCCGCCGCCGTGCGTCTTCTCAGCAAGCTTGACGATGTTGCCGGAGCCGAGATCCGAAAGAAGTCGCTTGATTCAGCGTCGGCTGGCGTTGCCAGGCAGGCCGAACTTCGTGAATCAGCAGGCGATGACGGCTACGTAGAGCGCCATCTCTGGACCGGAGTCGGTCGTGCTCGTTCCGGTGCCGGCGCGGCGATTGTTGGCAATCCAGACCAGGTGTTGGCCAAAATTAACGAGCTCAAAGATGCCGGTATTGAAGCCTTCATCCTGTCTGGCTACCCGCACGCCGCAGAGTGCGACCTTTTCGCCCGCTACGTGTTGCCCAATATTGACCACGGACGGCTTGAGTTTGAGCCGCACCCGGTCACGCTTGCCTCGTAGACGGCGACCGAGTCGGGCGAGGGTCCGGTTGTATGGCTCCGTTTTTGCGTACTGTTGGCGGCGGCCTTCAGGAGTCGAAACCCATGCGAATCTGTGACCAAATAAGACGAGCACTATGAGCGCTCGCGTTCTTGCGAGACGCGATGGCGATGCGACCCTCGTGCCGAGCGACGTCGAAAGCTGTGCGATGTTGCGCGCCGAAGGCTCTCTCTTTTGGCTCGATATTGTGACGACCGACGCAAATGAGCTCGATGCGCTTGGTGCGCAGTTTGATTTCGACCCGGCCGCCATTGAGGACATCCTCGATATCGAGCAGCTGCCAAAGTTTGCCGACTACGGCGACCACCTCTTTGTCGTTTTGCATGCGCTCACGTCAGAGGGGGAGCGGGTCGACACCCTCGAGGTCGACTGTTTCGTTGGGCACAACCTTTTGGTCACCGTAAGTGCCGGTCCGGTGCCGGGAATCGACTGGTTGTGGCGTGCGGTGCAGCGTCACTCGCATATGAGCGAGGACGGCGCTGGTGAACTCTTCGCCCAGCTCGCTGAAGTCATCGGACGTCGCTACCTCGAGGTTCTTGTTGAGTTCGAGAGAAGGATCGACGATATAGCAGACGACGCCCTCGATGCCGATCCTGATGTTTTGCGAGATGTGCAGGTGCTTCGGCGTGAAGAGACCACCGTGCGAAAAGTGCTTCGACCCCAGCGTTTGGTGATCGCAAATCTGCGGAAGAGCAATGTTGCGGTACTCGGCCCTGGTTCAATCGCGATGCTCGGCGACGCATACGACGTGCACAATCAGGTCGTTGAGTCGCTGCTTGCAGCGCGGGCCCTACTCAGCGATGCGCTCGACACGTACCGTGGCGCGGCCGCCGACCGGCAGGCCGCAGCCACCACGATTCTTGCCGTGTACTCGGCCATCTTGTTGCCGCTCACGTTGATTACTGGTTGGTACGGCATGAATATCGACCGGTTGCCAGGGTCAACCCAACAGTGGAGCTGGGAATTCGTGCTTGGCGCTATGGCGCTAATCAGTGTGGTGTCGTTCGCGGCCTTTGTGAAGGCCGGCTTTATTCATGCGCCAGAGTTTGGTGAAAGCACCGTCCTGCGGGGTCTTGCCAGCGCGGCAAAGACGCCGGTCAAGCCGTTCACGATGTTGCGCCGTTCGATCCGCGAGAGCGACCCCCGCCGCTAACGAACGTTAGGCCTTCACTGAAAGCACGTCCGCCGTGCAGTTGAGGTCGCCTCGGGCGATGGACGAACCAATAGCGACGGTTGTTTCGCCGTAGATCGATCCTAGGAGACCCTTGACCATGCCCCGATCGACGGCGCAGATGACAGGATGCTCGATCGCTACGTCGCCAAACGGGCAATGGTTGGAAACAATCCGGAGCTCATCGCCGTGTTGTTCGGCGTGAGCTGCAAAACCGTGAGCTGACAGCGCGTCAGCGACGACATGAAGCGCCGAGCGAAACGACTGCTCAGTATTCGGATTCGATGCAGCCATTTGACGCCCAAATTCGAGTCCAACCTCTTCAGCCAGTTCTGCTGCTTCAGATGCGGGCAGACGGCTGAGCGCCTTGCCGAGCAGCGTCACAAGAATGTCGTTGTGACGGACTTCGAAGTCGAGGTGGAGGTCAGGGTCGACGGCCCGATATACCTTGGCTGGCCGCCCTGCTCCCGACGACGAGCGCTGAGTGACTTCGAGATACCCTCCACCTGCGAGTTTGTCGAGGTGGTGACGAGCGACGTTGGTGTGTAAACCGCGTGCTTCAGCGACCTCGCTCACGGTTAGACCGTCGGTCTTTTCGTGAGCAAGCAGATAAATGTCTCGTCGTGTCGGATCGCCGAATGCTGAGGTTATTGCGTTGACGAGGTTCGCAAACTCGGTTGGATTCAGGGATCGCTCAGCCACTTCGATAGTCTAAACACAATTCCCCTACCGCCGTAGTAGAAATCGTGTTCGGCGGCCCAGATCCACTCACACATACCCAACACCCCGTTGGATGGAGATCCTGTGACCACCACTAAAGAAGCCGTAATCGAAGCGCTACGGCCAGTACAAGACCCCGAGTTGCATCGAAGCATCGTCGACCTCGGCATGGTGCGCAATATCGAGCTCACCCCGCCCCGAGCCGTCATCGGCATCGACCTCACTATTGCTGGCTGCCCGCTCCGGGCTGAGATCGACGGGAGAGTCAAGAACGCTGTTCTGGCTCTCGACGACATCTCTGACGTCGTTGTCGAGTTTGGCGTCATGACCGACGAGCAGCGTGCGGCCGTGCGGGTCCAGCTCAACGGCGACCCCGGTGCAACCGCCGGATCCCAGCCTGCACACGGCCACGCCGAAGGCCGGGCAATTCCCTTCGCCGATCCCGGCAACAACACCAGGGTTCTCCTGATTGCGTCTGGCAAAGGAGGCGTTGGCAAGAGTTCGGTTACGACAAACCTCGCCGTCGCCCTCGCCAACCGGGGCAAGAAAGTCGCAATCGTCGATGCCGATGTTTGGGGTTTCTCAATTCCTCGCATGCTCGGTGTAAGCCAAGACCCAACCATCATCGACGAAATGATCGTTCCGCCGGAAAGATACGGCGTTCGTTGTATCTCGATGGGCTTCTTCGTCGAAGAAGACCAGCCAGTGATCTGGCGAGGCCCGATGCTGCACAAGGCACTCGAGCAGTTCCTCACCGACGTGTACTGGGATGAGCCCGACTACCTTCTCGTTGACTTGCCACCCGGCACCGGCGATATCTCGTTGTCGATCAGCCAGTTCCTGCCCCGCGGTGAACTGTTTGTTGTCACCACGCCACAGCCAGCAGCACAGAAGGTCGCTCAGCGCGCCGCTTACATGGCGCACAAGGTCAACATCACAGTGAGCGGCGTCATCGAAAACATGAGCTGGTTCACCGGCGACGACGGCAAGAAGTACGAGATCTTCGGAAGTGGCGGCGGCCAAGAACTCGCCGATCAACTCGAGGTTCCCCTCCTCGGCAAGCTGCCGCTGGTTCCTGCGCTCCGCGAGGGCGGCGACACCGGACACCCCATCGCCGTCGATACCTCAACAGAGTCTGGCGCTGCGTTTGCCGCAATGGCAGAACGAGTCGATGTCGAGCTCGCGCCGCGCAAGCGTTTCAGGTCCGAACTCAAGATCATCTAGTTGGTTCGGACCCACCCGATCGCCGGGTAGGTTTCAGCTGTACACATCGTCGCGGGTCGTATGGCCCGCACAACCCCGGAGGCACGGATGGACGTCCGTATTGGAATTGCGCAGTCTGGCCAAGTCATCGAAATTGAGATGGCTAACGACACCGATCGTGAAGCCCTGAAGGCATCGATTACTGCTGCGCTTTCGTCAGAGGGCGAGGCACTCTGGTTCGCCGATGCACGGGGCAAAGAAACAGTCATACCTAGTGCACGAGTCTCATTTGTCGAGCTCGGCACCGACACCGCCGATCGCCGGATTGGCTTCGGAGCGTAACGACGACGTGATGTCAACGAAGAAGCCGCCGATGCGTCGGCGGCTTCTCGTTGTCGCGGGCAAGGGCGGGGTTGGACGCTCGACGGTTAGCGCCGGACTTGCGGTTGCTGCGGCTGAACGCGGGGCGAAGGTGCTCGCGATCGACGGCCTCAGCGATGGCGGACTTCGAAGGGCACTTGGCCACAAGCCCCGACCCGGTATTGACGTCATTGATCTGAATACTGAAGTTGCGCTTCGCGAATACCTCGATCTCTACCTTCACATCCCAATTCCGGGGCTACGGCTTGGGCCGATCGCGAAAGCCTTCGATTTTCTCGCAGTGGCGGCACCCGGGGTGCGCGAAATTCTGGCGATGGGCAAGGTGTGCAACGTGGCACTGTATGATTCGCACGACCTTGTGATTCTTGATGCGCCTGCCACCGGTCACGTGGTTGAACTTCTCGCTTCGCCGGACACGCTGGCCGAGATGGTGCCGCTCGGACCGCTCACGAAACAGACCGCGTGGATGCGAACGATGCTCGCTGACGAGACCACAGCAGCCGTGGTGGTGACCTTGGCTGAGGAGTTGCCGGTGTCCGAGGCGCTTGACCTCTACAAGCGAATCACAGCAGAGACGTCGGTTGCGGTTCGAGCCGTTGTTGCGAACCGCGTGCCACGGCCACTGTCGGACAAGGCCAAGCGCGAAGCGATCCGCCTCGCCAAGAAAAAGTCCAATGCACTCGGCATCGGCGCCAAAATGTTGCTCGACTCACGGCGCCGGGCGACAGAAGCACTTGAGCCACTGGCCGCAGCGATTGACGTCCCCATCGTGACACTTCCCGAGCATGTCGACTCCGACGATGTGTTGACCTCGATTGCGCCACTGCTTGAGGAGCTTCTGTGACCGAGTCGTCGATTGACGATGCACTCTCTACTGCGAAAGTGCTGATTGTTGTCGGCCCCGGCGGCGTCGGCAAGACCACCATGAGTGCGGCGTTAGCCGCAAGGGCGGCCATGGTCGATGGGAGACAAGTGCTTGTCGTCACCGTCGACCCATCGAAGCGTCTCGCTGAAATGTTCGGAATCGACTCTGCCACGCACACCGAGCCGACCGAAGTGCCGCTCGAGCAGGGGGATGGCCGACTCTGGGCCTACCTCGTCGACATGTCTCGCTCATGGGATGACCTAGTTCGCGACACTGCGCCCGATCCGAAACTTGCTCATGAGCTCCTGGCCAACCCGTTGTATCGCACGCTTACCACCCGTTTCGCCCAGAGTCACGACTACATCGCGCTCGATCACCTTGTCAGCATCGCAAACGACCCAAGCCGACCGATTGACCTGGTCGTTGTTGACACTCCGCCATCGGTACATGTGCTCGATATTCTCGATGCTCCCGGCCGTATGATCCAATTCTTCGACTCGTGGCTGCTTAAGTGGCTAATCGCCCCATACCGGTCGCGGATGGGCCAGATCGCAGCGAAACCGTTCCTACTAGTCGCTGATCGGCTGCTCGGGGCCAGGTTTGTTCGCGAGATGGCCGAGTTTTTCTGGATGTTCTCAAAGCTGCGTCGGGGCTTCGTCAAACGGGTTGAGGGAGTCCAAGAGATACTCACAGACGAGTCGACGGAGTATGTGGTCATCCGCACATCCGACCCAAGCCAGCGAGCCAGGGCCGACGAGCTAATTGTCGAGCTCGCGGCCCGTGGCAACGATGCGCCGATCGTGATCACCAACCGAGCGCTCCCTCCCTCACTGCTCAACCTGAGCCCCGAAGATCTCGTCAAGGGGACCAAGGAGCCGTCGTTACGGAGTGAGCTTGAGGCTCTCGTCGCTCAGGCAGCCGATGAGTCTCATAGCGACCAGTCGGCGGTAGTCGAGTGGCGGCCAGACGCAGTCACTTCAACAGTTGGCCTGGCCGAGTTGTTCGGGCCAATCGGCGCCCCATGAGGAGGCAGTAGCCGATGGCGGGCCTGAGCGAACTCGTCGCCCAACACACCGACCTCGACAGCCTCGATCGGGCGCACCTTCGACGCCTCGCTCGAGCCTGGGGAGTCTTGGCCGACTTGTGCTTCGCCGACCTCTTGCTCTTTGTGCCTACGCGGCCGTTTGAGGGTCGCGATCGCTTCGTCATTGTTGACCAGATCAGGCCCACAACGGCTCAGACCCTCTATCAACACGATCAGGTGGGCCGCTTTGTCGATCAAGACGAGCGGGCTCTGGTCGGCGAAGCATTTCGTACGGGCCGGGTGGTCGAGCGAGAGGTCGAGCTTCTCGTGCCTGGTCAGGTCGCCAATGTGACCGCGATCCCAATTCGTCGTGACGGGTCCGAACAGCCTGGTGGCATCATCGGCGTTCTTACGACGGAAAGCCCTCGGCTTGGTTCACGACCAAACGGTGACTTGGAGCGGACCTATCTTGGTGTGTTTCAACGGTTCGCGACGATGATCGTTGATGGCAAGTTTCCGTATCCAGATGAGGGCGGCCGAGGCGAAGACTGGCCGCGAGTAGGCGACGGCACCATGGTGCTCGATCGTGATGGCCGAGTCGTCTACGCCTCACCAAACGCGGTGTCTGCGTTGCATAGGGTCGGCTATCAAGCCAATGCCAACGGGCGCAGCATCACCGATCTCGGCTTCGGCGGCGACGTTGTTCGGACGGCCTTTCGGCTCCGAGTGCCCGTCACCGAAGAGGTCGAACGGGGCACCGCAGTCACGATTTCGGCCCGGGTACTTCCACTGATAAAGAACGACGGAGTCGACGGAGCGCTCGTGCTGCTCCGTGATGTGTCAGAAATACGGGTTGCTGATCGCCTGATTGTTTCGATGGACGCCTCGATACGAGAGATTCATCATCGAGTTAAAAATAATCTCCAAACCGTTTCGTCGTTGTTGCGGCTACAAGGACGTCGCCTGGCGTCGGCCGAAGCAAAGGCCGCAATCGACGAGTCGGTGCGCCGAATCCGCTCGATCGCTCTCGTGCACGAAATCTTGTCGCGCGAGGGAGGCGACCAGGTCATCTTCAGCGATGTCGTGCAGCCAATTGTCGAGATGGTCGAGCAAACGCTCACCTCGCCGGAGCGCCCCGTGCGCGTTCGGCTGGTTGGTAATGGGCCGACTATCTCGGCGGCGAAGGCGTCATCGCTCGCCGTGATCACCACCGAGCTACTTCAGAATGCGGTCGAGCACGGATTCCCACCAGGCTCGGCTGGCGGTCAGATCGTGGTTGAGCTGCTCAATTCGCCAGACGAATTGGCCATTAGGGTGCACGATGATGGCGTCGGGCTCGCGCCCGACTTCGACCTCGCAACATCTGACGGCCTTGGCCTCACGATTGTGCGAACGCTTGCCTCCGGTGAACTGAGAGCAACGCTTTCAATGCGGCCATCAGCAAGCGGCACCTCTGGCACCGTTGCTGAGTTGCTCGTGCCACTCGACGCAGACTAGCTGCGCTCGCGAGACAGAACGAGAGCTATACGAGTCGGCTACGTCGACGCCCAATGAAGGTTCGGCGCAGGTGGCGACGGTCTTCTTCTGACGTGCCGCCCCAGATACCGGAGTCTTGGTTGGTCAGGAGAGCGAACTCGAGACACGGAGTCTGAGCTGCGCATCCCATACAAACGGCCTTCGCCTCGTCGATCTGAACCAGCGCCGAGCCAGTTGTCCCGATTGGGAAGAAGAGGTCTGGATCGGTATCGCTGCAGGAGGCGACAACGCGCCACGATGTATCGATCGGCATGTCTGGGCGTTCGGCCACACGACGGGCAATCCGTTCAAAGAGTTTCGGTTCCGCCGGTCTGGTTTCCCACGATTCAGCCATTGTCATCTGCTCTCAACACTCCCTTGTGAAGATCTTGGTGCTCGCACCCAGCGGTCCGTTGTGCCGCGTCTTGCACATGAAATCAAGGGGAACCAGGAGTTCAAGAGGCAATCAGCGGGACGCAGTGACAGTATCAACTACTTTGAAGCCCGTAAAGAGTTACTTTGAAGTTCAACAGAAATTTTTATGAAGATTCGGTTTCCGACCGATGGCCCGAATCTGAAAATCCAATGCCAAAGGCAAATGTGGGGCAGAATGATGCGATGTCAGCTGCCGAGAACCCACTGAATAGTCCGGCGCGACCGCGCATCGTCGCTCATCGCGGCGCTTCCTCTACTCACCAAGAGAACACGGTCGAGGCCTTCCGAGAAGCGGTTGCTGTTGGTGCGGGAGGCATAGAGCTCGATGTGCGGCGGAGCGCCGACAACGTGCTCGTGATCCACCACGACGCACAACTGGCCGATGGGCGTTTGGTATTCAGTCTCAACGCCGACCAGCTTCCTTCGTTCGTGCCGACGCTCGCCGACGCGTTAGAGGCCATCGGCGACGCCTGGGTCAATATCGAGGTCAAGAACCATCCCACCGACCCAGACTATGACGCCGAGATGGGTATCTCGGTCGGGGTTGCTGCTCTGGTGGCTGCGTTCGATGCGGCTGACCGAGTGTTGGTCTCGTCGTTTGATTTCCAGAGCCTGCTCAGTATTCGAGACGTCGATCCGTCAATTCCTCTTGGCTGGCTGGTCTGGGGCCAAGCCAACCCGGCCATGCTTATCGATCGAGCGAAGTCGCACGAATTCAATGCGATCAATCCCCACGACGCCATGGTTGACGCTTCGTTTGTTCGGATGGCCCATGAGGCGGGCCTGGCTGTCAATGTGTGGACCGTCGATGATCCGAAGCGAATGGCCGAGCTCATCGCCCTCGGGGTTGACGGCATCGTCACAAACGATCCGGCTCTTGGCGTCAGGATTTTGGCCGAGAATTAGGACGGCCGGACTTCTGCGGGTTTCGCGGGGACGACAACCGAGAGCGCGTCAGGCCGATAGCTGACCGTGAGCGAATTGACTGGCGAGTGTGGCTCGCCATCGAGCTGGTAGCGGAATGGCGTCGTGCCGCTGTAGGTGACCGAGGTGATATCGCGGAGGTGGTGGAGCGCGCCGCGGTTTGGGAGCCCCTCGTCGTCGGGGAACAATGCGAGCTTCGCCGCAGGAAGCAAACGATTTAGCGAGAGGGATGAAAGTGCTACCACGCTCAGTTCTGAGGTGAGAGTGGCTTCGGGAGCGAGATCGAGAGGGCGATCGCCGAGGAACGTGTATGGATTCGTATTTAGCGTCACGGCGAGGCGTAAGCCGTCGAGGTGGGTGCCGTCAGAAAAGTCGGCGGCAAAGCCGTCCTTTAACCGTGATTGCTTCAGCCACGTCGACACCGCACAGGCCAGGAACCATGGATGTCCCGCAATCCGTTTCATCGTGCCGCGCGACTCGACCTGGTTGACGACGGCGGCGTCGAAGCCAGCGCCCACATGAAAGAGGAAGGCACGGTCGTCGGCCATGCCGACGCCGGCCCTGATGATCGAACCGGTCTCTAGCGCGGCCAGGGCCAGACTGGCTGCGGCGACGGCGTTGTTTGGGTAGCCGATGGCGCGTGCGAAGACGTTGGTCGAGCCGCCTGGCAGCGGTGCGACCGGGCATGGGGTGTCGAGCAGGCCGTTTGCGGCTTCGTTGATAGTGCCATCACCACCCAGGGTGAACACTGCGTCGGCGCCCTCGCGATACGAGCGATGGGCCAATCGCGTCGCATGACCCTGCCGGCTGGTCTCGTGCACGACAAGTTCGTGGTCTTTGCCGAGCACCTTCTTCAATAGGACAAGGTCTCGGCCAGAGACCGAAGACGCCACAGGATTAACAAGGAGGGCCAGCTTCACGACCCCAGTGTGGCCTATGCAGAGGCCTGAATTGGCCAAGGGACAAATTTCACAGCCGAACCATTTGACCGGACGGTCAAGAAACCATCTACGATGTGCCCCTATGAAGGTCGTCGTCTGCGTAAAACAGATCCCGGACCCAGCTGATCCTGGCGTCTTGGACCCCGAAACACGAACCCTGAAGAGGGACGTCAAGCTGATTCTGGATGAATCTGACAGCTATGGTGTCGAAATGGCTCTCCAGCTCGTTGATACGGCGGGAGGAGGTGAGGTCACGCTCGTCTCAATGGCGCCAAACGGAGAACGTTCCGGATTGGCAACTGCGCTTGCGATGGGTGCGGCATCCGCGGTGCTCGTGAGCGATCCCGAACTCATCGGATCCGATGCACTCACCACCGCCAAGATTCTTGGTGCTGCCATTAAAGACCAGGGCGCCGACCTCATCATTGCTGGTTCGGAAAGCTCCGACGGCTACACGGGCACGGTGCCAGCACAGCTCGCAGCCGTTCTCGGAATCCCCTCTGTCACCGCAGCCAAGGCCGTCGAGGTTGATGGCAGCACGCTCAAGGTGCAGCGTCAGACCGATGGTGGCTACGACGAGGTCGAATGCCCAATGCCTGCCGTCATCTCGGTGACCGCTGGCGTGGTTGAGCCTCGCTACCCCTCGTTCAAAGGCATCATGGCTGCGAAGTCAAAGCCCGTCGACGAGAAGACCACCGCCGATCTCGGCTTTGCTGCCGACTCGGTTGGCTGGGCAGGATCAAATCAGGAAATCGTCGACGTGGCCGTTGCGCCTGTCCGCGAAGCCGGCGACATCATCGAAGACGACGGCGAGGGGTACCTCAAGATCGTTGCGATGCTCGAAGCCCTCAAGGCCATCTGAGCGAAGGGACGATTATTATGACACTCGATACCATCTGGGTTTACGCCGAAGCTGAAGCTGGCGAACTCACCTCTGCCACACTCGAACTCATCACCAAGGCTCGTAACCTCGCCGACACCGTTGCCTGCGTCTACGCCGGCGATGGCGACGACATCGCCGAAGCCGCCGGTGCGTATGGCGCCGAAACGGTCTTCGCCACTGGCGATCTAGACGGCGCCCTTGTTGGCGTCCCTGTCGCCGCCGCTATTGCGGCTGCAGTCGATGCCGGTGACGGGCCAGACGCCGTGTTCTGTGCGAGCTCGTACGACGGCCGCGACGTTGCCGCTCACCTGTCGGTGCGGCTCGACCGCACGGTCATCACCAATGTGGTCGACATCGAACTCGATGGCGACGCACTCGTTGGCACTGAGCCAATCTTCGGTGGCGCAACCGACATCAAGACCAAGTTTGTCGGCGAAGGCCCATTCATCATGGTTGCGCGGCCTAAGTCGTTCCAGCCTGAGTCGGTCGATGGCGGCGAGGCCGCTGTTGAAGACCTCGACGTGCCCGATCTCGATGGCGCCGGCGGCGCAATCGTGACCAACCGACACATCGAAGAGTCTGACGGACCAAAGCTCGACGAAGCAAGAATTGTCGTTTCCGGTGGCCGTGGACTCGGCGAGGCCGAGAAGTTCGCAATGATCGACGATCTGGCCAAGCTCCTTGGCGGAGCGGCTGGCGCATCTCGTGCCATCGTCGACGCCGGCTGGGTTCCATACTCCCAGCAGGTTGGCCAGACCGGCAAGGTCGTGAAGCCAGACATCTACATCGCCGCTGGTATCTCGGGCGCCACTCAGCACCTTGTTGGCATGAAGGGTTCAAAGAACATCATCGCCATCAACAAGGATGCCGAGGCACCGATCTTCGGTATCGCCGATCTCGGCATCATTGGCGACGTCCACAAGGTCATGCCTGCACTCATCGAGGCTCTGAAAGCCCGATAGCTGCAGCCACAACTGACTACTCGTGTTGCGAACGGTTCGGGGATTTCCCCGAACCGTTCGCGCGTGTAAGGTCGCGTCATGACCGACGCCTCGACTCTTGACCGCCTTACAAACGAAACCGTCGACCTTCTCCAGCAGCTCATCCGCAACCAGTGTGTAAACGACGGTCGCCCTGAGTCTGGCAATGAGGAGGTCAGTGCCAAGCTCCTCCTGCACGAGCTTGAGGGGACGGGCGTCGACATCCAAACCTTCGAGCCAACCCCCAATCGGACGAGCCTCATCGCCCGCTACGAGGGCACCGACAAGACGGCGCCATCGCTGTGCCTGATGGGCCACACCGACGTGGTGCCCGTGTCACCTGAGGGCTGGGACCGAGATCCGTTCGGCGGCGAGCTTGTCGGCGACGAGATTTGGGGGCGCGGCGCGGTCGACATGCTTAACCTCACGTCATCGATGGCCGTCGCCTTTCGCCACATCGTGACCTCAGGCCAGCGCTACCCCGGCGACATCATCTACTTCGGGGTTGCCGACGAAGAAGCCGGCGGCGTACACGGGGCGAAGGTGCTGATCGATACCGAGTGGGACGCGCTGCGCTGCGACTACGTGCTCACTGAGTTTGGTGGCATTCCTCTTCATTCGCCGAATGGCACCACCTTGATGGTGACAACGGCCGAGAAGGGTGTGGCGTGGACCAAGATCACCGTAAAGGGCACCCCGGGCCATGGCTCGATGCCATACGGGACCGACAACGCGCTCGTTAAGGCGGCTGAAGTGGTTCGCCGCATCGCGGCGTACACACCGAAGCCTCAGCTGGATGAGCTGTGGGCGGCCCGTATCTTGGCCATGGGTTTCCCCGATGACCTCACGAAGAAGCTGCTCGATCCGGCTGCGCTCAACGATGCGCTAGCGGACTTGCCGCCTGCGTTCGCCAGTGTTAGCCACGCCTGCGCTCACACCACCTTCAGCCCTAACGTCGTACATGGCGGCGTGAAGACAAACGTGATTCCTGACAAGGTCGTCGTTGAGATCGACATCCGCACGCTGCCTGGTGAAACCTACGACGACGTTCTTGAGCACCTGCGGACGGCGCTCGGCGACGCTATTGACTGGGTTGATATCGAGTCGATCTCAGATGGTCCCGCGACCTCGTCGCCAATTGACAACAGCTTGTGGACTGCACTGAACGACTCGATGCACGTCGCCTATCCCGATGCCGCGATTATCCCGAGCATCGTTACCGGAGGAACCGACTCACGATTCTTCCGAGAGAAGGGGACCGTCGCATTCGGGGCGGGGCTGCTGAGCAACAAAATCGACATCGGCGAGTTCATGCGTCGCTTTCATGGTCACAACGAACGAATCGATATCGAATCGCTTCGTCTTACGACGAAACTGTGGCTAGATGTTGTTGATCGTTTGTGGCTGTAACGAGCTCGAGTGGTCGTCGCCCGATTGCCTCAATATCAAGGTCGGTTGGCGCTCCGCTCGTGAGGGACCATCGAACCCTCATCGTCAAGGGCCGTTGACCGGCAGCGCCGAGCAGCAGAAGCCGACCGTCAGGCAGAGTGCGGAGTCGCGTGCCCGAGCGTAGGTCGGCGGGAACCTTGATTCCGGTGGCAAGTTGCGAGCCGATTCGTAGCCGATACGGCTCGCCTGACTCCGTGAGGAGCCGTAGCCGGTCGTCCTCTACATGAGGCTGTGCTGTAGGCCATCCTGCAGCCCACCGAGAATGCAGCGGCCCGAGCTGGACAATGGCATCCGATGGGCGTAGTTGGTCGGTAACGATGGTTGCGAGCGGACCAAACTGATCGTCGATGAAGGACTGAAATGAAGGGTGCGAGGCGCCCGGTCCCGAAAGCATGATGGTCGTGAAGTTAGACGCCACTGCGATCCACGCATCGTCGATCACGGTCTCGCTGGTTGGCAGATGGGCGGCGACGTCACGGACGTAGGTGTGGAGCCGCTTGGCGACCGCACCGTGTGAGTCGTCTGGCCCAGTGCTTAGCGGCGCGGGAGGAAAGACTCGGTGGCTCGCGCTATCGAACGCAACCGCTGAGATTTCTCCGCCATCGTTGTGGACGACCAAGATGGGCGAGGGACCACGATCGTGGCACGAAGACAGCGACGTGACGGGGCGGCGAACGACCGTCTCGACAATCGCCACCCGTGAGAACCCAGCGGTGACTGCAGACTCGCAGACCGGCCCGAATGCCGCCGGGATTGCGATCACAACAGGGGTTGTAGCCGGGAAGCCAGCGAGCAGGTCGCGTGCGATGCCAGCGACGAGGTCGCTGGCCGCTGCGAATTCGTCGCGGTCGACCAACTCAATGAGGCGATCGGTGAAACGCTCAGTGCGCCGTCCGCTGTCGCCGAGACAGCGAACTGTCAGACCGTCGCGACCTTCGACACGCAATGGCTCCGTTGAGCCATCGGAAGCAACGACGCTGCCAGTTGCTCTGTTGCGGCCAAGGTCGATAGTGATAAGTGATGGGGCCTTTGCGAATTTGGGAACAGACATCGGGCCTCTCACTCTTGGCGATTCAACTGACTTTAGCGCTCGGACGTTCGATGACGCACAATCGTTCGTTGCGCGTGAGGATAATTGCTAGAGTCGGCCCCTATTGCACACCTGCTGACCCGCTGCTTCTATGAGCTATGTTGCCTCGGTCTCAGCTGAAAGAGAGTATGACTAGTTCGTTAGACGGCTCGGTCGCAGAAGGCCCCGAAAATCTCAACCGCCGAGGGTTTCTTGGTCGCGGAGCCATGGCGCTTGGTGGTTTTGCATTGTCGCCTGCGCTCCTTGGGGCGTGTGCCAGTGGCGACGAGCTTGTTGTGACGGAGACGACGGTTGGGTCGCTGAAGGATGTCGTCGCTACCAGTTCGGTTCGATGGTCAAATTGGCCCGCATATATCGACCTGGCCGAGCAAAGCGTAGATGACACTTCGACCCTCGATGATTTCACCGAGGCCACTGGGATCACAGTCGTATACAGCGAGGCCATAACCGACAACGAGCAGTACTTTGCCAGTATCAGCGAGCAGCTACGAGACGGTCTCGACATTGGCGCCGACACCTTCATCGTCTCAAACCACATGGTGGGACGGCTTATCTCGCTTGGTTATCTGGCCCCGCTCGACATGAATTTTATTCCGAATGCAAGGGCCAATCTCGCGTTCGGTCAGTCGCCGATCGACCCCGATCGGGCCTTTAGCCTGCCGTACTTTGGCGGCTTCATTTCGATCGCATACAACTCTGCTCTTACTGGTCGCGAGATCACGAGTATCAATGATCTCTTCGACCCTCAATTTGCGGGCAACGTGACTATGTTCAGCGATTTTCGAGATGGACTCGGATTGGTCATTCGAGGCATGGGAAGCAGCCTCACGAATGTCGATCTGGCTGTCGTGCAGGCGGCCGCTGACAAGGTCAAAGTTGCGAGGGATGCGGGCCAATTCCGCGCCTTTACCGGAAACGACTATCTCGCCGATCTCGCTGCGGGAAACACTGCGATCGCAATGTGTTACTCGGGCGATATCGCTCAGATTCAGCGCGTGAACCCCGACATTGCGTTCGTCGTTCCAGACGAGGGGATGCTGAGCTTCGCCGACAACTGGGTAGTGCCGATCACCGTTAGTGCCGAGGCTCACGCTGCGGTCAACCAGTTGATCGACTACTACTACGACCCCGTGGTGAGCGCCAAGCTTACGAATCAGGTGCAGTACATCTCGCCAGTAAGCGGAGTCGGGTCCGAGCTCGAGAAGCTCGATCCTGAGGTAGCCAGCAACCCCCTCATAAACCCGCCACAGTCGTGGCTCGACGCATCTACCGATTGGCGGGTCCTCAGCGACGAGGAAGACGCCGAGTTTTCTGCCGTCTATCAGGCAGCAATAACAGGCTGAGATGAAGTGGCGAGCGGTTGAGGCCTCGAGCCGACCGTTTCGCCCTCTTTGCGGCTAGTCGTTCGTCGTGTCGACAGAATCGCAGCCTTCACAAGGCCAAGGCCCGAAGTGGGTTACGTGATCTGTCCACTCGGCGCCGTCAAAGTACCGCAGCCGATGCTCGCCCATTGGGTCACGATGCCAACCAGCGTCAAGCGCTAGTGAGGTAACGGGTTTTGGCAATTCAATCGCTGTCATTGGCCTACACACTCCGCCGTAGCTTCTCCCATGTTTTCGGACTCCCACCGAAGAACTTGAGCGAACCGGCGCGAACGGTTTGGGGTCTGACCCCAAACCGTTCGTCAAGCTAGTGTTCGTGGTGCAGGCTAGGTAGTGGTGAGGTGCTCGATAGCGGGGGCGTGGGCTGGCAGGTTGCCCTTGTCATAGCGACTCTGCAGGTAGGCCATGCCTTCTTCGCAGATTGCTGCGTATGGGCACCAGCCGCACAGAACAGCGGTCTTCGCGGCAAATGTGTCGGTTTCGCACGACGCGGACAGATCGGCCCAGGTGCTGTTGAGTTCGCCGACTGCAGCCTCGATCTTGCGATCGGTCACGGTAGTCGCCACCGTTTGCTGGCCGAGATACAGCAATTGCACCCGCTCAGGCTGCTCGCCTTCCATCGCCTCGAGGGCGGCGGCGTAGAGCATGACCTGTTTGATCTTGTCGTCTCGGTAACGCGGTTTCGGTACCGCGCCAGACTTGTAATCGCTGATGACGAGCTTTGTGCCATCGCGTTCAACCCGGTCAACGATGCCGAGGAACGGGACATTGCCAAGGTCGACGGAAACCTTCTGCTCAGTCGCGACAACGTCGATCGTTGCCGGGTCTTCGAGGTCCCAAAGACCGGTAATCGCGAGCCACGACTTCCATCGAAAGGCCCGCTTCTCGTCTGGTGACAGCTCAAGCTCGCCGAAGTTTCGAGTCGTTTCGAACTCGGGCCAAAGCTTTGCGGCGAGCGTCTTTGCCTGGTCGACGGTGCGGTCGATTTCGGGCAGCTCGCAGAGATGCTCTAAGACCTCGTGGGCGAAGTTTCCGACCAGCGCAGGCTCACTTGGTGGCTCCGGGAGCTTGTCGATGTACTTGAAGCGCCAGCGCTTGGGACAGTCGTCGTACGACGCAGCCGACGAGGGGGAGAGGTAAGGCGGAAGATCTTGGGACATTAGCGACGGCCGCCGCGACGTGGGGCGCCGCCAAGCACCGAGCCGCCGAGTGGTCCGCCCCTTGGCTGAGACGACGTTGAGCTTGAGCCCCGCCGTTCTGTGCGACGTGAGCTCTGACCGTATGAGTTGAAAAGGAACGTGGCCAGCATCATGAGAATGGACGTGCCCATGCCGCCACCTCGACCCCGTTGGCGTTTCGGTTGGTACGAGCGTTCGCGACGAGGCTGCCGCGTTGGGCCTCCTCCGCCGAGCACTGATTCGTTCGGACCGAGGGCGGGACCGGCGGAGGGAGGCGGAGGAGCGTTCTTGGCTGCTTCCGTAGCCTCGAGTTCGGCCGGCGAGATAGGGATCGGAGTTCCGTTGAGACGAGCCTGAATGACGTCGAACTCCCATTCGGCTTCGTCGATTCGATCATCGAGTGCATCGACAGCCTCTGGCGTCGTTGCCTCGTCAACCGACTGGCTCACTTCTTGATACGTTCGGCTTGCTTTGTCGTAGAGATCGATGAGTTCTTGATCTTGACTGGCGATTACGCTGTCGCCGAGGGTGATCACCTTGTCGGCGTTGTCTTTGAGTTGCTCCTTGATTTCGGCCCGGTCTACTTCCATGTCGGCGATGAGAAGCTTCTTCGCTTTGGCTTTCGCTGAACGCCAACGGACAAAGAAGAACGTGGCGACCGCGGCCAGAATGATCCAGAGCCAAGGGATGCCGCCACCTGATGAACCAGAGTCTGTGGCTTGGGCTGTTTCGCTGCTACTTACGGGAGCGCTTGCGTCTGCAGGCGCAGTAGTTTGAGCTGTCGTGTCGCCGGCTGGAATATCGCCACCGACAAAGTCGACGATGGACATAAGCCCGGCGCCGACATTGCCGGCTCGAAAGGCATCAATGGTCGCTTGCCGACTGGTGGCCTGGTTGAGGTCTCCTGGACCCTGGGAGTACACGCCGTCGCTGAAGAGGACGACAATTGAGTCGTAGTTCTGGCTGAGCGAAACGAGGTTGGTGGCAATGGCTTGGCCGTTCGCGTCGCCCTCGGCCTCTTGGTCAAACGACACAAAGGCAATGCCGTTGGCGATGGCGCTCTGGATGCCTTCCCAATCGGCGTCGGTGAGATTGGCCTCGACGCCAGGGTCGACGTAGTAGCCGTCGCTATCGATTGCCTCGGCAAAAGACTCCATTGTTTGCGCCCCTGCTGGCTGCGCCAAGCTGGCAAGCAGAAGCAGGAGTCCGGACAAGATGACAGACAGACGTCGCACGGGGGAGAGTCTAGCCGCCTCACCAGATCCCGAGGGTGCCAGGCTTGTTGGGCAGCACCGACGATGCCTCAACGCCAAAAGCGGCCGCTTTTCGGCACCGTTTCCGGGCAGAAAAGCAGCCGCTTCTAACCTGAGCGTTTTCGCGCTAGCGAAAAGGCGTGCTGAGCGAAGCTCAGCCTTTTACAGAACCTGCCAGGAGGCCTCGGACGAAGAATCGCTGGAGGCCGAAGAACACGCAGAGCGGCACAAACGCTTGCACGAAGGCGGCTGCCGGAAGCAGGTGTTCGTTTTTGCCGAAGTCGCCGGCCAAGTTGGCGATGAAGATGGTGGTCGGGTGATGCTCGAACCCGTTGGCACCCAGCATCGTGTTTGCGATGAGGTAGTCGTTCCAGGTCCACAGGAACTGGAAGATGGCGAACGCAGCCAGCACCGGAATCGAGAGCGGCAGCACCAGTCGCCAGAAGATGGTGAAATGGTCGGCACCATCAATCCGCGCTGACTCGAAAATGTCTTTCGGCAACGAGACGATGTAGTTGTGTAACAAGAAGATGGCGAACGGCATCGCAAACCCAGTGTGAGTGAGCCACACCGAAATCGGCTGCCCTTGGACGCCCCAACCAGGTACGAGTGTGACGGTCTTCTCAAGGAAAGGCAGGGTCAAGTGGGCTCCGCCGACGTACATCTTCAAAAGCGGAATCAACGCGACCTGAAGTGGAATTGCCATGATGGCGACGACGCTGATGAACAGGAGTTTCCTGCCCTTGAAGTCGATCCAGGCAAACCCGTAGGCCGCGAATGCGGCCACGGCAATTGGGATGATCGTTGCCGGTAAGGCGATTGCTGCGGAGTTGAGAAGGGACTGACCAAGCGTGTTGGTTGTTCCTGCTTCAAAGACATCTCGGTAACCCTGGATGCTGAGACGTTCGCCAAGCCCGTCCGCCTCAAGCGTCCACCAGCCACTGTTGCGCTGTGAATCTTTCGGCCGGAACGAGTTGATCATCAGACCAAACGTCGGCACCAGCCAGACGAGCGCAAAGATCCACATTGGGACCGAGCTGAGGGCGCCGTAAAAGCGGTCGATCGCCCTGCCCTTTTTGCTGGATGCGATTGTCATCTCAGGCCTCCTTCGTCAGTCTGCTGATGTTGAGCACCATGATCGGCAAGATGAAGGCGAAGAGCATGACCGCGAGAGCGGCGCCGGTGCCGGAGTTGCCGAACTGGAACGCTTGCTGGAACATGGCGTTGGCGAGCACCTGGCTGCCGAACTGACCATTAGTTGTGACCTTGACGATGTCGAACACTTTCATCACGTTGACCATGATGGTTGTTGCGACGACCCCGATAGTTGGCAGAATCTGTGGCAGCGTGATGCGCCAGAACTTCTGACTGTCGGTTGCTCCATCCATGCTCGCCGCTTCGAGATAATCGTCCGGCACCGACTTGATCGAGGCCGACAGGATCACCATCGCAAACCCTGTCTGAATCCAGATGAGAATCAGCATGAGCCAGAAGTTGTTGAAGGGCGGACCCTGTACGAAGTTGATCGGACCGGGAGCGATGCTGCCGTTGTTCTTGATCACGTAGCCCCCGATGCCGTCTGTGGCTGTGCGTAGGGCAATCCAGAGGGGTGGTGCGGTGAGCACTAGGTACAAGAACGCGGTGCTGGTTGAGTTGGGTAGCGCCCGAATGAAAGCGTAAATCAACGCGGCCGCAGCTCCGAGGAAGATTGCGAGCACGACCACTCGCCCGAGGCCCCAGGTTGTAGTGATGTCGCCGAGCCAGACCCAGATGGCGTTGAGCACACCAGTCTGTGGTTTCGCCTCGTTGCGGGCCTGGTACATGATGAGCCGCCACACAATAGAGGCGCCAACCATTGAGATAGCCATGGGCATGAACACGAACGATTTGGCCACCGATTCAAATTTCGCGCCGTCTGCAAACTTAGCTACGGCTAGCCCAAGGGAAGTGGCGAGGAGCGTGACGCCGACGACCCACCACAGGTTGTTGAAGATCGTGCCCCGAGCATGGGTGAAGAACGCAAAGCTGAAAAGCCCGCCAGCCATGATGAGCGGGAAGATTGGCGCTCCGCCAAAGTTGATTCCCTGCTTAGTCTCCCGGCCGAGAAGGACGGCGAGGCCGATTGCGGCGAGAAGAAAAAAGCCGACCCAAGGCAGGATGCTTGAAGTAAACAGGCCGGAAAGGCTGCTTAGATCCCAGTTGTCGTCGTCCCTGAACACAGAGCGGTAGTTGTCGAGGCCGACGTACTGATCGCCTTTGTTGTCCTTGACGGAAAGGATGATGGTCAAAATCGTTGGCAGGATCAGCATGACCGAGATAAACGCGACCGCAGGACCAATGAAGATCCAGGCCCGGCTGCGGTCATCGATCTTCGCCTTCGTGACGAGGTTAGGAACATGGGTCATGCCAACTCGAGCGCCAAGCAGAATTCCGGCGACAACGCAGGCAATTAACGTCTCGGTGATTGCGGTCGACGAACTCGCGTTTTGGGCGTTGATCCCGCCGCCAAAAGTGCCGAGAAGCCAGCCGATGAATCCGCCGGTGAGCGCTCCGTGGAGAGGGTTCCTCGCTCGTAAGGCGTTCGTAGCTGCGCCAACGGCGGCCAAGGCGATAGGCCAGATAAATAGCGGGACGGTCTTCAGACGAAGTCGCCAGCCTGTCTTGAGCGTGAAAGCGATGAGAAGAGACAGGCCGACAAAGGTTGCAATTGAGATGAGAAATCTTTTTGGACGGTCGTGCACCTTGGACAGCGCAAACATGCCGCCGCCAACTATCAGCGCACCGACAACTGGCCAAACCAAGTAATCAGCCTTGAGGGGCCATTCGCCTTTCGTTGCCGTCGCCCGAGTGACCAGCGAGTTGCCGTCGATTATGGCCATGAACGCGGCGCCGAGGATGGACCCGACAATGACGCTAAATCGGGAGAAGTCTTTGCGCACTTGATTGAAGATCAGGTTCGCCCCAATCCACAAAGCGAGGAAACCGCCGACAGCGATCCCAACACTGATGAGTGTGCTGATCACTTTGTCCATGTGTGCCTCATACGGTTTCCCCTTGGTGTCGAATTCGCAAGCCGCCAGAGCTTAGATGATGTGTGGTTTCTGTCCGAAATGCAGGAAGGCGCCGGAACGAATCCGGCGCCTTCCCAAGTACTACTTACGCCGTGCTATATCAGCCGGCTGGCCATGAAGCGTCAATTTTGGCGGCTGCTTCTTCAGCAGTGGCGTCACCGTTGACGAAGTTGGTGCCTTCGGTCCAGAAGGTGCCGGCGCCGACATCGGCAGGCATGAGGTCTGAACCGTCGAAGCGAGCAACTTCAGCGGTCTCAATGATCTCGATGAAGCCTTGCTCAAGTGGCTCGTAGCCACTGAGGTCCTGGCCCTTAACAGCGGAGAGGAAGCCGGAGAAGACGCCAGCGCCACCCTTTAGTTCCTTCTGAGCTGCCTGACGGGCGTTGGCGTACTCGGCTGAGCCCAGGTATTCCATGACCATCCAAACTTCTGGGGTGTCATGGAACGCAGCGGCGACGGTGCCGGCAACGAGGACTGGCTTGGTGCCGTCAACGGTTGGGAAGTAGAACGTGTCGACTGCGCCGTCTGATCCATCAGCGAAGGCGGTGCCCTCGGGGATGAACGCAGAGAAGAACGAAGCCTGACGGTGCATGAGGCAGTCGCCGTCAACCAGTGGCTGACCGTTGTCCTGGAACGCTGTTGCGACAATTGAGCCACCGGCAGAGAAGACAGCGTCTTCGATGTCCCAGAGACCCTTGATCATGTTGAACACGTCGATGACTGCTGGATCGCTGAACTTGAGTTCGCCAGCAACCCATTGGTCGTACGCCTCTGGACCAGCGGTACGGAGCATCAAGTCTTCGGTCCAGTCGGTGAATGGCCAGCCAGTTGCCTGGCCTGACTCAAGACCGACACACCATGGGGTGTTGCCGTCAGCGGCAGCGGTTTCGGTGAGGGTGACGAGTTCGTCCCATGTGGTCGGGACGGTGTAGCCGAGTTCTTCAAAACGACCTGGCTGATACCAAACGAGGGACTTGAGGTCGGACTTGTTTGGAACTCCGAACTGGGTGCCGTCGACGTTGCCGAAGCTCATCCACGACTCGTCCCAGTTTGCGGATACAGAGGAGTTGACATCGTCAGGCAGGGCGAGGAGGTGACCGTCACGAGCGAAGTCAGCAAGCTTGCCTGGCTGCGGGAAGATCGAGATGTCTGGCTCGGTGCCACCCTCGATTGCAACGTTGATTTCAGCTTCCCAGTCGGCCGAAGGCACGTAGTTGACTGTAAAGCCGTTGGCTTCGCCGAATGCGCCGAGGACAGCCTGGAGTGATCCGGCTTCCTCATCGGAACGCTCGGTGCCGGTGATTGTTACTGAGTTGCCACCGGACGAATCGCCCGCGGCCTCAGTGGTTGCTGTGTCGTCCATTGCTTCGGTTGAGTCAGTTGACTCGTCCGTGGCATTGGTGTTGTCGGTGGACGACGTCTCGGTGTCGTCACCGCTGCAGGCTGCTGCTACCAAAGAGAAGGCAAACAACAGAGCTAACAGGCTCTTCCAGTGCGAAAGGCGCATACGTATGAACCCTTTCATGTCTCGTGCGGCCCGGAATTCGGACCCTCTCCCTACATCTTCAGTTGAAAGATGTAAGCGCTTACAACTACATAAGCGTTAGCACGTTATCGGAACTGCGCACCGACTTCAATCGTTCGTCACACTGGTGTCACATCATCGATGCGCAAGTGAAGACAGGCCTCGGACCTATTCGGTGGAAGAGTGGCGTTTTTGCCACTCGTTAGCGAGATCGCGAGCCTCTACCTCGAGCCCAATCGCCCGGTAGGCGACTCGCCACGAACGGTGAGTTTTGAGCCCCTTTACGAAATCCGAGAGATATGAGCGGAGGAAGCGACGGGTTCCAAGCTCCTTCCACTGCCGCACATGTACCAGTTCGTGCGCGAGTAGCAGGCTGTGGCCGTCTGGACTGAGCGACTGCTTGAGAAGCACAAAAGGCCCAAGCGTCATTCCGTCGTAGCCACCGAGAATAAAGGGGACGGAAACCACCCGGGTTTTCGCCCGCAGATCGGCAGAGATGTGGTCATACAGATCAAGTTCGAATGCTGAGAGCCGCCTTGAGGTTGGACGGAGTTTGGCGAGTCCGCCAACGGATCGGTTTGGTCTATTGCGATCCCAGCGGCTCACGTGCGGTCCGTCATATCCCACTGGGCCTTGGTGATTCGAAACACATCGGCGTTCAAGTCTGTCCCAATCGTCGTTTGTTGCTCTCGTGTCATTGACATCCGAACTGCGACTGCGGCCCCGCTGGTGTTTCCAGGATGCACGATGGCGACGACGGCGTCGAAGTCGTGAGTGGCGAACCCCCAGTCGAGAACTGCAGTTGCGGCCTCGGTGCCGAAACCCTTGCCCCAGTGGGTTGTGGCGAGCCGCCACCCAATTTCGATTGCAGGCATGAGCTGCGGTGCATACGTCGGAAGGCTGAGGCCGCAGGAACCAACGAGCTCGTTCGTAACTTGATCTACAACGGCAAATGGCCCGAAGCCGTGCCTTCTCCAGAAGCGCTGATAGCGGTTCAGTCGGTCAGCGACTTCCTCATCGGTGAGTGCCCGACCCGAGCTGACGTAACGCATGACCCGGGGGTCTTGGCAGAGTGCGGTGTATGGCGCCGTGTCGTCGGCTGTCCAGGACCGCAGGATGAGTCGCGGCGTCGCCAGCGTTGGCACGGTCCACTCTTCGTCTTTTGGCAGATCGGCCGTAGCCTTACTCATCTGTGAGCTCTCGTTCATCAAATCGACCTGTATCTACGTCACGTCAGCTTGCCCGAAATCTGCGGCTTGCACGACTCGGCGCAAAAAGTGGCGGCCGCCTTGCAGTGTCAAAAGCGCGCCAAACATTCGCGTCAGCCGAGCGTAAGGCTGAGCTCAACCTCGACTTTCAGATGAAAACGGCGGAAGACGTCACGCTCGAGCTCGGCAACATGAAGGGCGCTCTGATGAAGATCGGGCAGATGGCGAGCTATCTCGACACTGGCCTACCTGAGCACGTTCGCACCACGCTCGCCTCGCTCCAACACGATGCGCCGCCGATGACGCCAGAACTCTCGGCTGCCACGTTGACTGAAGCATTGGGCCGACCGCCTTCGGAGGTCTTCGCCGAATGGGACGCAGTGCCAATCGCCGCGGCGTCGATTGGTCAAGTGCACCGTGCGATCACCCACGACGGCCAGGCGGTCGCCGTCAAGCTGCAGTATCCCGGCGTTGCCGATGCTGTTGCGTCCGACCTCAACAACGCAGGGTGGCTCTTCTCCGCAATGTCCTCGATGTTTCCTGGCCTCGACCCTGAGCCCGTGGTCGCCGAGCTCAAGGAGCGGTTGGTCGAAGAGCTCGACTACTGCCTTGAAGCGAAGAGTCAGCAGTACTACGCCGATTTCTTCGATGGCCACCCGTTTATCACGGTGCCGCACGTGCTGCCTGAGCTGAGCGGTCCGACGGTGCTCACCACCCAACTCGCCTCGGGAGTGCGGTTCGACGAGGTCAAGTCGTGGTCCCAGGATGAGAAGAACCTCACGGCCGAGACGCTCTTCCGATTCAGTTTCGGGTCGATCTACCGCCTTGGCGTGTTCAACGGCGACCCTCACCCCGGCAACTATCTGTTCGAGCCGGGCGGCAAGATCACGTTCCTCGACTTCGGCTTGGTCAAACGATTCACCGATGACGAGACCACCCTCTTTGAAGAGCTCATCACGTCAATGGTGATCGAACGCGACATCGCCGAGTTCCGTCGAATCATCATTGATGCTGGTCTGCTGGCGCCAGACTCACAAGTTGCTGACGACGTCGTGCGCGACTACTTCTCGTTCTTCTACAACTACGTAATGGACGACGAGGTCATCACCATCGACGACGAATACGCAGCGGGCGGCGTCAAGCAAATCTTCGAACAAAAGGGACCGTTCGCCGAACTGAAGAAGGAACTGAACGTTCCGCCTTCGTTCGTGCTGCTCCAGCGCATCACACTCGGGCTCATGGGCCTATTTGCCGATCTCGACGCCACCGCAAACTTCCGTCTGCTAGCGGAGGAACTGTGGCCGTTTGTGATGGGACAGCCCTCGACCCCAATGGGCGAAGTGATCGCAGCATTCCGTCGCGATGCTGGCGACGACTTCTGGGGACTGTAGAACCTCAGCAGGTCGCGGTTCCCGCCGATAGGAGACGATCCCTTATCGCTCCCGTGTCCTCGCTTCCGGCGCTGTCGTCGCCTTGCTCGCTCTGGCCTTGACGCGTCCATTCTCGTCGTCGCTCACGTTTCCAGCCGCGTCGCCAACCATCGAGCTTCCTTCGATTGCAGACGGTGTCCTCGACGACCTGAGCGAAGCGCCGGTGCCAATCGAGGATCCCTTCGTCGATCCGCTCGATGCGGCGCTTGGCTATCTTCTGAGTTCGGCCATCGTCAGCGGTTCGGATTGGGAGATAGATCTTGACGGCCACGACGTGGCAGCCGACCAGCTCGGGCTCGCGCTGCTCTCGCAGCGTGTCGCGTTCGAGCGTTCTGGCGTCAACGGAAACACTCTCTCAGGCCGCGGCGATGTGCCAACGTGGGATGCAGTCAACTCGGCCTCGGTGATCGCTGGAGTCGCACATGTCTACGGGAATCGTCAGGGGTTGATTGGGCCAGCCGACGAAGCGGGCTTCATCGCCGAGCTCGCTCAGACCAGCGGAATCGAAACCGAGGTCCGGCCAGGTGATGACGGACCAGAGTTGTGGGCCGTTGGAAAGGGGTCGCTTGTCGCGCTCTCTCAGCTGGCGAATCTCTGTGGCACCGATGTCGCATTGAGAGGGATCGTGTCGTGTGACGACGCTGACCCGGCCAACAACTTGCTAGCCAATGAGGCCGAGTGGATGCTGGCCACCACAGGGCCGCTTCAACCAGGAGCGCCTCAATTCCCCTCGAGTGAAGAGGGCGGCGTCGGATGGAACAATCGTGAGGCGCAGTCGTATCGGCCAGATCTTGCTCGATTTGCAGACGCGTCGCTCGAACTCATTGCGGTCGAAAACCCGTCGCCGAGCACGCTCTCGCTTCCCTATGTCAGCGGAATGGTGATGAGTCATGCCGAGTTTGGCTTTGGTCGGATCGACATCATGGCTCGTCTTCCCGAAGGTGACGGATTGTGGCCCGCTTTGTGGCTACTGGACGCGGCTGCGTGCGAGGCTCCGGGTCGGTGCACCCGCTACGAGTCAACCGACTATCACGAGATCGACATTGTCGAAACTGATGGCGCCGAGCCGCACGTGCTCCACACCTCGGTCCATTGGTACGACGGGCGAGTCCGAACCGAAACGGCCACGGCCGATGTGCCAACGGTAAGCGATGGCATGCCGCACTTGTACACGCTCATCAGAAAGCCAGGGCTTCTCATCTGGCTCATCGACGACGAAGAGGTCTTTCGAGTCGCTGGCCCGGCAAACGCCGACGTTGGGCCACACCGGTCTGAGCCGATGTATCTGATTGCGAACCTTGCGGTCGGTGGGTCCTTCTCGGGCGACCGACTGCTTGGCCCCTCGTCGCAATGGTGGGGCGACGCCCGGGTTCCAGAAAGTTTCCCTGACGTCGGATGGACCGAAGCGACCCTCGGAATCGACTCGATCTCGTTTACGCCGCTCGGCTAGTTACTGCTCGGTGCGGGTCGTTGTGGCGCCGGGCAATGCCCGTCGGGGCACATGTCTGGCCAAGCCGGATGAGCGCCAACGCGGAGGCGAGCGGCTCCTGTGAGCTGCTCTTCGACGAGGTCAGCGATCATTGACACAAATGCGGGGTCGGTGCCGACCGTGCGTGCCCGCTCCATCTCGATGCCGAGTTTTTCGGCTTGCTGCGCGGCGAGGGTGTCAAGGTCGTACAACACCTCCATGTGGTCGCTGACGAATCCAAGCGGGCAAACGACGACAGCATCGATTCCCCGTTGGGCGAGCATGCCGAGGTGATCGCCGATGTCTGGTTCTAACCACGGGACCTGTGGCGGCCCGCTTCTGCTCTGGTAGACGAGGTCCCAGTCGAGCGGCTTCTCGAGGCCTTCAACAGCTATGCCTTCGACAACAAGGCGTGCCGCTTCTGCGAGTTGGTCTTCGTAGTCGCATCCGGCGGCCATCGATTGGGGGATGCTGTGAGCGGTAAACACCAGCCTCGGGGTGGACGAGGATCTGGTTCTGAGAAGCGCAATCGATTCACGCACCCGATCAGTGAGGGGACCGATGAAGCCAGGATGGTTGTAGAACAGCCGTAGTTTCTGGAGCCGGGGGGCGGTATCGCCAACGGTGCTGGCGGCTCGATCAAGGTCTTCGCGGTATTGCCGACAGCCCGAGTATGAGCCGAAAGCGGAGGTGGCGAATACAAGCGAGTGTCGCGCCCCATCTTGTGCCATCTGGGCGACAGTTTCCTCGACAAGAGGGTCCCAGTTTCGGTTGCCCCAGTACACCGGTAACTCGATCGAGCGCTTCGAAAACTCGTCGGTGATCGCAGCCAGCAGGTCACGATTGTGGCCGTTTATAGGGGAGCAGCCACCGAACAATTCGTATTGTTTAGCCACAACTGCGAGTCGCTCGTCTGGGACATTTCTACCAGCCGTCACTTTCCGTAGGAAAGGCATGACGTGGGCTGGCTCTTCAGGCCCGCCGAATGAAAGCAGAAGAAAACTATCTATTGCCGACACGCTTACTGATCGGCGCTGCGGGCGGCGAGAACGGCCCGTCGACTCGGTGAGCGGGGAACGAAGCCAGCGGCGGCTCGCTCTTCATCGTTTTCGCCACCCCAGAAACCGTGTTCAAGATTAAGCCTGGCTGACTCGCGGCAGTCGAGTTTGACCGGGCAGACCATGCAGTACGACCGGGCGACGGCCTCACGCTCGGCTCGCCGCTCCGGACGCTCGGAGCTTGGTCCGAAGAACAAATGAGTGACGCCGCGACAGAGGGCGTCAACTTGCCATTCCGTTGATAGCTGAGTGCGCTTGAGCTTCATGGCGTCTGCTCCGTTTCGTGGCGACCGGGCCACCGAATCTAGCAGCAACCACGTCGGGTGCAATTTCACGACTCCCGCTCGTCGGGAGGTTAGGGTGATGGCTCGATCGATCCAGACTGCCCTTGCTGATGCCATCTGACGTACCTCCTCCTCAAGTAGCTCCTGGTTGGTATCCCGACCCTCGCCGTCAATTCGAGCTGAGGTGGTGGGATGGCAACCTGTGGACCGAACACACCCACAACTACGAACAATCGCCCCAGACCGGCTCCCGTTCTGACTGGCTTGGTCGAACCATCAAGGCAGTGGCGAGCAGAGCAGGACACGTTTTCACGCTTACGCTGTTGCTCGCGGCAGTTCCCTCTGTCCTGACGACTCTGGCGGTTTGGTGGGCGGTCGAAGGAGTCGTCCTCACGTTCACCCGAGCGCCGGTTGAAGACATCGAAGTAACCGGCTTCGATCAGGGCAGGCTGCTTCCGCTCGGGGCTGCGGTCCTGTTCTCGTTTCTCGTGTCGGTTGTGCTTGGTGCTGCGCTACGGCGTCAGACAGTGGCTGCCGATGCAGGTCGAAGCGACTCGTGGGCGGTATCACTGTGGGCGACGGTTCAACGTTTGCCAAGACTGCTTGGCACATGGATTTCATGGGCGTTGGTCTTGGCCGTTGCGGGGATTGTCGCTCTCGTTGTTATCTCGATAGTGGCTGTTGCCGCTCCGATTCTCCTATTGGCGATCATTCCCGCAGTCGTTGCGTTGGGATGCCTCTTTATGATTCACGTCGGGCTCGTTCCCGCTGCCGCCGCTCTGGCGCCCAAAGGGGTCGGGGCCTGGCGGCAATCGTGGGAGGCCCCGAAGGGCCGACGGATGGACTTTCTGGTTCGGAGTTTCCTCATCTGGGCGATCACGCTTGGCTTCCAGTTCTTTGTCGGAACTTCCTTCTCCAGCTTGTCTGGGGCGAACGGCGAAGGGCTTGATCCCGAGGCCGACGTCATCGAGATGACGCGTTTGAGCTTCCTTGGTTCAAACCTCGCACTGGTCGTCGGGTCTGGTTTGCTGGTCGCGATAATCGGTGGCTTTGCCGCGGCAACGCGAGCCACCGGCTATGGCCTTCTCTACAAAGAATCCGGGGGCGCGATAGACGATGCCCTCGAGTGATACTCACGCTGAGCTACAAGCTGAGCAGTCCTATCTTGACAACGCGAGCAGCCTCCTGACCCAGATGCAGGAGCGCACCGCAGTCGTGAAAGCGGCGAGTGACCGAGCGGTACGCGAAGAGAACACCGTTGATGCTCGCATTGCCCAGTGGCATTTGCTGCAACGCCAGAATGCGCTTGCCGCTGGCAGCGGACCTCTCTGTTTTGGCCGAATCGACGACGAAGAAGGCGACCGATGGTATGTCGGACGGCGCCATGTCGAAGATGAACAGAGCAACGCCGTCGTCGTCGATTGGCGAGCCCCAGTTTCTGCGCCGTTCTACCGCGCCACTGCCGTAGACCCATGCGGACTGATTCACCGCCGCCGGTTTAGCTGCGACGGTCCCGAGTTAGTAGCAATCTTCGATGAGGACCTCACCGACCCTGACGGCGAGTCACACGGCGGTCTGCCCGACCCATTACTCGCCGAGCTTGAGCGCAGCCGCACTGGCCAGATGCGTGACATTGTGTCAACCATTGCTGCCGAGCAGGACGAGATCATCCGATCCGGACTCGATGAGCTCCTGATTGTCCAGGGTGGCCCCGGCACCGGCAAGACTGCAGTCGGTCTTCACCGGGCTGCGTATTTGCTGTTCTCACACCGCGACCTCCTGCATGAACAGCGAGTCCTCGTTGTCGGCCCAAACCCTGTGTTCCTTCGCTACATCGCCGACGTGCTTCCTTCGCTTGGCGAGACGTCAGTCGTGCAGACCACGTTGTCAGGACTGCTCAGCGCCCGGTTCAGAGTTCGTGCATCAGACACTGATGAGGCGGCGGCCGTCAAGGGCGATATCCGCATGGCGAGTGTCATTAAGCGGCTGATCGCAGACAAGCTCTCGGTGCCTGCCGATGGGCTTGAGCTGAGATCTGGGCTTTCTGTCGTTCGGATGAGCGACAGCGATCTCGCGGAGATCCAGCAGCAGGCCTTTGGCCGAAACCTCCCAGCCAACAAGAGCCGCGAGACCTTCCGAACAATGATTGCCCAAGAGGCCTGGCGTCGACACTCGGCGCGAGCAGGCGTTGACCCGGCCGAGCAACCTCACTTCAACCGTGGCCTCCTCAACGATGCTTCGTTCAAAAAGGCGTTCGACAAGATGTGGCCAAACTTGTCTGCTCCCGTTCTGGTTCGCGAGTTGCTTGGGTCGCCGACGAAGCGCCGCCGGGCGGCCGATGGAATCTTGACCCGCGCCGAGCAAGACCTCCTCGCCCGCAAAGCTTCGAAGAAGTTAGTTGACGAGGTGTGGACCGCTTCGGACATGCCCCTGATTGATGAAGCCACTCTTCTCACCACTGGGGTGCCGACCACCTACGGTCATGTTGTTGTCGACGAAGCACAAGACATTTCGCCAATGGGCCTGCGAATGCTTGCTCGGCGAGCTCGCAAGGGCTCGATGACGGTGCTCGGTGACTTGGCCCAGGCGACAGCGCCAGCTTCGACGAGATCGTGGGGCGATGCCCAGAAGGTGCTGAGCGCCGCTGTGCTCGGCGAGTCGTCGCTTCGGCTGTGCGAGCTTACAGTTGGTTATCGAGTGCCTTCATCGATTCTCGACGTGGCAAACGCCTTGCTACCAGAGGCGGCGCCAGGGGTGACCCCCGCTCGTTCGGTAAGACCGGGCGGCGACCCGCCACTGGTTGTCCGGACGACGCCTGAGCTCATTGCCGCCGCAGTGGTGTCTGAAGTCGCAGCCTTGAGTCATGGCACGAGTGTCGCCGTAGTCGGCATCGAAGCGCACCTCCTTGATATCGAAGCTGCGCTCGACCTGGCTGGCGTCTCAAACACGCGAGTAGGAAATCAGGCGCTGGCCGGGGCCAGCGCCGTAACGTTGATCGATCCTGACCAAGTCAAAGGCCTCGAGTTTGACGCTGTCATCGTGGTCGAGCCCGACGCCATCGCCCAGCTTGAGCACGGCTTGCGCCGGCTCTACGTGTCACTCACCCGAAGTGTCCAGAGCCTGGGCATCGTCTGCAGTCGACCCCTCCCAGGGGCGATCGAGACGAGCCTCCGGAAGAGTGAAGCAGCCATCGACAACATCGCCTAGGTCTGATGGCGTGTCGTTCTTGCGCCAGAAGAAGAGTCGGTCTAGTAATTTCACCAACTTAGTTTGGCACAAACTGCTCTTGCCCTGGTGCTAGACCTGGCTGCGTACGGCTATATGTCGAGTAGCTCAGGGCTGATGAGACTTGAGTTGTCGATGATGTAGTCCTTGCGACTGGCGACATCGGACCCCATCAGAATCTCGAACAACTCTGCCGCGTCGCTCGCTTGCTCACCCTCGGCCATGGTCATCCGTTTCAGAATTCGGGTTGCGGGATTGAGCGTTGTTTCGGCGAGCTCTTCGACGTTCATCTCGCCGAGCCCCTTGAAGCGTTTCCACTTCTCGATGCCAATACCGAGTTCGGTCGAGATTTCGTTTCGCTCGTCGTCGCTATAGGCGTAGTGCTGGGTGCCGCGATATTTGACCGCGAATAGCGGTGGCTGTGCGGCGTAGACATGACCAGCCTCAAGCAGAGGGCGCATGTGGTGATAGATCAGCGTCAGGAGCAGACAGCGAATGTGGCTGCCGTCGACATCGGCGTCGCACAAGATAATGATGCGGCCGTAGCGGATCGAATCCATGTCGAAGTCTTTGCCCGAGCCTCCGCCGATTGCCGTGATGAGCGCTTGCGCCTCGGTGTTCTCGACGACCTGCTTGAGCGATGCTTTGCCTGCGTTGACAACCTTGCCTCGGAGCGGCAAGACGGCCATGATCTCCGCGTCTCGGCCAGCCTTTGCGGGGCCCGCCGCCGAGTTTCCTTCCACGATGAGAAGCTCGGAGTCGGGGCCATGCAGGCGACAGTCGGCCAGCTTGTCTGGCAGGCCGGTTGAACCAAGGTTGGCGGCTTTCCGCCTTGCCTCTAGCGCCTGTTTCGACATGACTCGGTTGAGGACGGCGTTTGTCATCTTCTCGCGGAGGGCGTTGATTTGGGTCTTCTTGCCACCACCGTTTGACCAGTCGGTGAAGCCGGCTTTGAAGCTCTCGTAGACGATGCTTCGAATCGCGGGCGTGCCGAGCTCTTGCTTTGTTTGACCTTTGAACTGGGGTTCGGGGAAGGTGACCTTCACGGCCGCAACCAGGCCCTCTTGGACATCGGCCGGTTGGGCCCGATCTTGGTTTGACTTGGCCAGTTTCTTTAACTTTTTGGCGTCGTTGAGCAAGGTGTCATTTGCAACGAACGAGAGCGCCCCGGTGAACCCAGCGATATGCGTGCCGCCTTCGGAGGTCGGAATGGTGTTGACAAAACTCACGATCTTGCTGTCGTAGCCCTTGACCCAACGGGCTGCGATATCGACTGTGCACTGGCGAGTGACAACGGTCATTTTCCCGTCGACGGGGACGGTCTCTTCAAAGGTCATTTGGTCGTGAATGGTCAGGATGTCGGTGACAGCCTCGCCGACCGACAGTGTCTCGACGTAATCGGCGAGTCCACCGGCAGCGACAAACTCTTCAGGCTCGGAGCCGGCCCCGCGACGATCGTGGAGCTTGATATGCAGGCCGGGGACGAGAAAACAGACTCGCGAGACATGGTCGCGAACTTCCTGATAATCGATGCGAGCCTCCGGGTCAAAGATCTGCTCGTCTGGCCAGAACCGGACCCGGGTGCCAGTGCGCTTCGCAGGAACAGACTTGATCTTCGCCAACTTCGAGCCTGGCTTGAAGGTTCCGCTCTTGAGGTAGTTGCCAGCGAGTCGCTCGTTAAACACGAGTCGCCACGTGGCGCCGTCTCGGTCGACTTCGGCCACAACCTTCTGGGCGAGCGCGTTGACCACGGACGCTCCGACACCATGCAGCCCGCCAGAGGCGCCGTATGCCCCAGACCCAAACTTGCCACCTGCGTGCAGCTCAGTGAACACGACTTCGAGTGCGGTGCGGCCGTCTGGCTTTTTGTCGATAGGGATCCCACGACCGTCGTCTGACACTTCGATCGAGCCGTCGCGGTGGAGGATGACCTCGATGTGTGAGGCGAACCCTGCCGCGGCCTCGTCGACGCCGTTATCGATGATCTCCCACACCAGGTGGTGAAGGCCGCTCGAGCCGGTGCCCCCGATGTACATACCCGGCCGTTTCCTGACCGCGTCGAGCCCTTCAAGGACTTGGATCTGGGAGGCATCGTAGGTTTGCTTCTTTACTACCACCTGAGGTCTCCAAGCATGTGAACGCGGTTGGCCAGCACGGAGCTGCCACCGTCACGGCGCGTCGGCCGCATCGCAAACGATTCGGGCGTATTGTCTGGCTTTGTCGGCGCATCGGCCTGGCCGACAACGGCGACGATGCGGTCGGGTATGCCAACCCATGCGTAGTCGAGCCGGTGTTCGTCTTTGAATTTCGTGATTCTGACGCCGCTTGTGCCGCGGCCCTTCGACGGGATCTCGTCGACCGAGGTGGCCTTGCCGGTTCCGATGTCGGAGATCGTAATGATCACGGACCGTTCATGTGCGGTGCCTGCCGCGACGACTCTTGCGTTGCCCTTTAGCGAGATGCCAGCAACGCCCTTTGAACCAGCACCTTGGATGCTGATGCCATTTGCCGGGGTCCGGAGGGCCTGAGCGTCGCTGGTGACAATCATGACATCGTCGTCTTCTGCCACTGGCAGAACTGCGACGAGCCGGTCTCGGTCAGCCAGCTTCATGATGGTTCGGCCGCTCTTGAGCTCAGCGGCGATTGCTCGATCAAGGCGTTTGACCGTGCCGAGTGCGGTCACAAGGAGCAACGGGTCTCCGGTGTTGTCGAAGAGCCCAAGTATTGACTCGCCTCTGTCCGACCCGAAGCACTCGCTTGCGTCTTTGCCTCGGCTGCGGCCGCCAACCTCTGGCAGGTCTGCGGCGGTGATCTTGAGGACTCGACCGCTGCTCGTGAAGGCCATTACGGTGCCTTGCAGGGTGGTGGTCACCGATGACGTGATCACGTCGTGACGGCTGGCCGTGTAGCTTCGGCTGGTTCCGACGGCATCACGACCGACGACGCCGGATACCGCGAGCGTCACAGTGCAAGGATCGTCTGGCGCGTCGGCTTGAGCGATCTCTTCCAAGACGGCCACATCAGGGATTTCGTCGGGCAAGATGATCCGAGTGCGCCGTTGCTTGCCGTACTTTTCGGCAACCTCAGCGAGTTCGCGGAGCACAATGGTGCGTTGACGCTGCTCGGAGCCAAGAATCTTCTCAAGGTCTTCGATGGTCTTCAACAGCTCGGACTTCTCGGCGACGAGTTCGTCGTAGGCCAGAGCGGTGAGTCGACGTAAGCGGAGTTCGAGTACGTACTCGGCCTGTGTCTCTGACAGCGTCAACTGATCCATGAGGCGAGTCCGGGCTTCGCCTGAGTCGTTTGAGGTGCGAATGATCGAGACGACGAGGTCGATGTTGTCGATCGCTATGAGGAGACCTTCGATGATGTGGAAGCGCTCCTGCGCCTTCCTCAATCGGAATTGGCTGCGCTTTACAACAACGTCGAGACGGTGAGCGATGTAGTGAGTGCACAGTTCGTAGAGGCCGACTGTGGTTGGCACCCCGTCGACAAGCACGACGTTGTTTGCCCCAAAGGTCTCCTCGAGGGGGGTAAGCCGGTAGAGCTGCTGCAGGAGTAGATCGGGATTGACGCCCGTCTTGCACTCGATGACAAGGCGCATGCCTGACTTGCGATCAGACAGGTTCTTCACATCGGCGATGCCGTTGATCTTGCCGTTGTTGATGAGCTCCTTGATCTTTCCCATGACTCGCTCGACGCCAACGAGGTAGGGGAGTTCGGTTACGACGAGCCCCTGGCGATGTCTGGTGACGTTGACTACTTCTGCGGTCGCTCGTATGCGGAAGGTGCCGCGACCGGTCTCGTAGATGTCGCGCAAACCCTCGTCGACCACCATTGCGCCGGTTGGGAAATCGGGGCCGGGAAGCACCTCGAGCAGTTCGTCGATAGTTGGTCGCGGCCGGCGCTTCGTCATCACGAGTTTGATGGCTTCGTACGCCTCGATCAGGTTGTGAGGCGCCATGTTGGTGGCCATGCCGACGGCGATGCCGGAGGTGCCGTTTACTAGCAAGTTGGGAAGGAGCCCGGCCAGGTAGGCGGGCTCGTTGAGTTCGCCGTCGTAGGTCGGTCGGAACTCAACGGTTTCTTCGTCGATTTCGCCGAGGAGGTCGAGCGCGGCGTCGGTCAGTTTGCACTCGGTGTAGCGGTAAGCCGCGGGCGGATCGTCGAGACTGCCGAAGTTACCTTGAGGGTCAATCAGCGTGACCGGGCGGGCGAAGTCTTGGCCAAGACGCACGAGCGTGTCGTAGATGGCGCCGTCGCCGTGTGGGTGAAACTTCGCCATCACGTCGCCAACTACGTGAGCGCATTTTCGGTGAGGGCGATCTGGGTAGAGACGCATCTCACGCATTGAATACAAGATGCGACGCTGGACTGGCTTCAGGCCATCGCGTATGTCGGGAATTGCGCGAGAGGTAATGACCGACAACGAGTAGGCCAAGAATGACTCGCCGAGCTCCTCGGACACAGGTACGTCGACCACTTCGCGTGCGAACGGGAGGAGTTCGCCTTGGGCGTCATTCGAACGGGATGCCATTGTGGCCTTTCAGAGGATGCACGTGAAGGGTGAACCCTGGCAGGGGCGTGCGTAGCCGCAGTGTAGGGACGAGGTCTGACATCGAGGTTTCCCGCCACGGCGAACAGATGTCTCATTTTGGCCAGATGCGACGGCGAAAGGGTGGATGACGCGAAGAACTAGGCCAGAACGCGAAACAGCGTCCCTCGCAGAAGCAAAAGACACTGTTTGGTAACTGAACTACTTGGTAATTTGGACGATTGCTGCGAGGGCCTCGCGCTTGGAGCGCTTAGCGGCGGCGGCGGCGGCGGGCAGCGTCGATTTGGCGAGCGCTCTTGACCACGTTGTTCAGGCGTTCTTTCAACTGTTCACCACTCTGCTGAGCTTCGAAGTTCAACTCTGGAGCTAGCGCTTCGAGAATGGCACTCACGCTCACGCCCTGCTCAGCGGCAAATCCGTGCCACAGATCATGTGCATCGTCGGATACATACGCGTGCAAAGCCTTACGGCCACTATCGTCTGACATTGTTGCCCCTTATGCTGCTTGTAGACGCACCGGAACAAGCTTGATCCATGTGCTAGTTGATTATTGAATCACCGACAAGCCTGGGGGTCAACAGTTTCGCCCCGAAAATCTTACGTTGGAAGGTCCCTACTTCTGCTGTACTAGACCCCAGCGTGGCGAGAAATAAGCGCCTTTACTTGGCGAACACTCGGGTTGACGAGCGATTCTCCGCCAAGCGAGACGGTCGGGACTGTCTCGCTGCCGTTGGCGGCGGACCGAACGTATGCGGCGTAGTCGGGGTTGTCCCAGATATTGAGTTTGCGGTAGCTGATGTCTTTCTTCGCCAGTCCGCGCTCAAGCATGCTGCAGAACGGGCACCCGGGGCGCCAGTAGAAGTCAATAGTGTTCGAGTCGTTATCCATAGTGAGACGTAACCTGCCAGCCCTGCAATCTGTTCCGCGTCGAGCAAATCTTGGGTCACCCTAGTCAGGAGCAGGCTCATTTGCGGGAACAACGGCGTCTTCTACCAGTTCGTGACGCTGCACGTAGGCCGACACGAAGCCGGTTAGCGTCGCGACGAACGGCAGGGCCAACACGGCGCCAACTCCGCCGAGCAAGGCTGTTCCCGCAAGCACGGCGACGATGGACACACCGGGATGGAGATCGAGGGTCTGGGCGGTGATCTTTGGTTGAAGAATGTAGTTCTCGACTTGTTGATAGATCAGCACGGCGGCGATCACCCAGATGGCCTTGCCCGGTGAGGAGCCGAGAGCGACCAAGGCTGGCAAAATACCGGCCAAGTAGGTGCCGATTGCTGGAATGAACTGCGAGATTACGCCGACCCAGACCGCAAGGGCAACGCTCGATGGAAGGTTAAGGGTCGCGAACACGATGTAGTGGAAGATGCCAGAGATTGCCGCCAGGATGACGCGAGACGAGATATAGGCCCCCGTCTTCTGGATTGCGAGGTTCCAAACCCGCAGCACTTCGTGTTGGCGCGCCGGTGGCAGGAGGGAGCAGACGGTTCGCCTCATCCGAGGTCCGTCGGCGCTCAGATAGTAGGTGAGGAGGAGCACTGTGAGTATCTGGAAAAAGAGGCTCGCTATGCTCGTGCCCACGCTGACCAGGTTCCCAGCAACGTCGGAGGCCCAGCCTGACACGTTGCCGGTCTGAATCTCATCGGCGAGCGAGCCGGTGTCGACCACAATGCCGAACTGTGACTTCGCCCATTTCTGACCACTTTCGAGATAGGCGGGGAGCTCGTCGATCAGGTCGTTGAGCTGGGTGGCGATCAGTTGACCCATGAGGCCGGCGAAAACGAGGAACACAATCAACACTGCGAGCAGGCTTATCGCAGCCCCGATGCTGCGCCGAACCCCGCGCTTTTCAAGCTTGATGACCATTGGCTCAAGCGCGAACGACAAGAAAAGCGCGAGCGTTATTTGGATGAGCAAGCTCTGTAACCGGTCGGCGAGCGACATGGTGATCCAGAGCGCCGCACCGACAAGCCACCAGACGATGATTGCTCGCCGAATCTCGGGGCTTAGCTTGTTTGCTCGGGGATCCACCGTGAGACCCTAGCGCGCCATCGAATCGCGTCGGGGCGGCCCCAGAAATCGGGTGGAGTAAATAGCTGGTGAAGCTGGAGATCAGAGGCCGTGCCGATTGCACGCTTTGTTCGCACATCGTGCACAACAACGAACCCATCGTCGCCAAACCGCTCAAAGTCGCCGCCGGTTCGTTGCAGCACGGTTGCGATCGACTCGTCCGACCACGCCCGCGCCACCTTGGACTCAGGGATCATGAGGTCACGAACCGAGACAAACGAGCGCTCGTCGGTAGGAACCGAAATAGCAGCAACAGGAGAGCAGTAACCGATTGGGTCACGCGACCAGCGCACGACCGGCACGGCAGTGCGAAGCAGCCCGTCTGGCATGGTTGAAAGCCATTGATGCGCAGTCGTTGCATCAGAGATCGGCGGGGGATAGTGGGCCATGACGACATCGACTGAGCGATCTCGCAAGCGCTGGCGAATAACGGCACCGGCTACTTCGCTTTTGGCCGCGAGCCCAATGAATATGGCCGTAGCGGCAGTGGCCCAGCCTGTGCGACGATCCCAGATCACGACCTCCGCTATTCCGGCAGCGAAGATGACGGCGCCAAGGACCATGCCGACTCGCGCGCTAGTGAGTCTGCTCTTCTCCGGCTCACCAGTTCGGTGCCAAAGGATGGCGGTGAGGACACGACCGCCGTCGAGCGGCGCGCCTGGCAACAAGTTGCTGATGGCAAGCACGATGTTCATGGCTCCAACGAGGAGGAAAACGGTGCCAGCCAGCCCATATCCGTCGTCGGAACGAAGCACCCGGGCCAGGCCAATAAGCCCGGCCCCAATGAGCGCACTGGCAAGTGGCCCTGCCATTGCGATCTGAAACTCGGCCTTGGCGGTTTCGGCTTGCTTGCTCAGCCTTGCGATACCACCCAGCAGCCAGAGATTGATCTCGTCGGTTCCAATTTGGTGGCGCCGGGCCGCGAGCGCATGACCAAGCTCATGGCCAAGAATCGACAAGAGGAACACGGCCGCCGCCGCGAGTCCCCAGAGGATCCGGCTGGTAAGCCCTGCGTCTGGGTCTACCCGGGGGAAGCCGATCGTCGCAAGCGACCCGGCGACGAACGCGACAACAGCGAGCACCGACCAATGCACCTTGATTGGGACGCCTGCGATCTTTCCGCAGCGAAGAGAAAAACCCATCGACGTATTGTGCTCGGTCTTGGCGGCAAATAGGGCGCGGTACCGGTGGCGGATGGTTATCGAGGGAACGACACGAGACCGCCGCCGTCTAGCACGATTCGCTGGCCCGTTATCCACGAACTTGCGTCCGAGGCGAGGAAGAGTGCAGCGGCCGCGATGTCGTCGACCTCGCCGAGTCGCTTGAGGGGATATGACTCGGCGATCCGGGCACCTGCCTCGCCTTCCCACAGCATGCGAGCAAAGTCGGTTTTGATGAGGCCGGGGCACAGCGCATTTACCCGGACGCCAGGGCCCAGTTCTGCGCCGAGCTGCTCGGTCATGTGGATCAAGGCGCTCTTTGTCAGGTCGTACACGCCAATCGAAGCGTTGGTAACGAACGCGCCAACCGATGACAAGTTGATGATGACGCCGCCATTCTCCTTCATCCACATATTCCAGGCGGCCTGTGTCCACTGGAGAGGTGCCGTCAGGTTGACTTGGATCGTCTTCTCCCAACGGGGCTGGTCGACATCAATCATTGGGCCGGCGTATGGGTTCGTCGCGGCGTTGTTGACCAGGATGTCGCATGAGCCAAAGGCTTCGATTGCAGCCTTGACCGCAGCGGGTCCTGCGTCTGGATCGCCCGTGTTGGCGGCCAGCCACTGGCAACCGTGTCCGATCTCGGCTGCTGCCTGCTCAAGCACGTCAGCTTTGCGGGAGACAATGAATACGTTGGCGCCGGCTTCTGCGAACATGGTGGCTATTGCCTTGCCGATTCCTCGCGATCCACCAGTAATAAGAGCGGTCTTGTTGTCAAGGCGGTGTTCCATGGGTGCACGTTACTCGAACGGGTATTCTCTGTTCCATGGAGATTGAACGTTCTCTCGAGGTTCCAGTGAGCGGTGGGCTGCTTACTGTTGGTGCGTCTGGTCCCGATCCCGCGTTGGCCGAGCACGTTGTGGTTTTCGTTCACGGCATAACCGCCAATCACAAGACTTGGTCTCTGATCACTCAACGGCTGCCCCCATCGATTGCCGCGTTGGCCGTCGACCTCCGAGGTCGTGGTGGCAGCGTTGGCCTGCCTGCTCCCTGGGGTATGGATGCTCATGCCGACGATTTAGCGTCGGTCCTCAACTACGTCGGCGTTGACGAGTGCGTTGTCATTGGCCACTCGATGGGGGGATTTGTCGCCACTGCGTTTGGCCATCGTTACCCCGACCGTCTGCGGGGAGCGGTGTTGGTCGACGGCGGCGTTGCCCTCGCACAGCCCGCACACACCGACCCAGATGATGTTATTGAATCGGTCATTGGGCCAGCCATGAGTCGCCTGCGTCAATCGTTTGCCTCACGAGCCGACTATCAAGCGTTCTGGCGGGCCCATCCAGCGTTCAGCGACGAAGGCGTGTGGAACGCCGCCATCGCCAACTACTTCGACTACGACCTCGGTGGCATCGAACCGTCGCTCACAAGCCGGGTCAGCGAAGCTGCCGTGAGGGTGGATGGCGCCGAGGTGTTGCTCGATCCGAGTGTCACGGGCGCCGCTTCGCTACTCGACTGTCCGACTGAGCTAGTCCGAGTTGAACGTGGCCTACTCAATCAACCCGAGCCGCTCATCGCGGCCAATGTTGCGGCAGAGCTGGCGCTTGCAAACGCCAACGTCCGAGTGACAAGTGTGCCCGCCCTAAATCACTACACAATTACGCTGACCCCGGCCGGCGCAGATGTCGTTGTGGCGTCACTTCGACGGGTGTTGCTGCGGGTCGAGGTACGTGCGTAACCGCTAGCGATACCCAGCTAGCAAGACCATTACGATCAGCATGACCGTAATGAACGAGACGAAAAGCCATTCGATTCGATCTCGAGTGTCGCGTTCGATCGTTAACGATCCCTCGAGGTCCTTCGATCGGCCGTTCAGTTCGTCAAGTTGTTGTTCGATTGTCGAGATTCTGAGCTGCTTGCCGGCAGCAGCGCGTCTCGCTGACTCAAGTTGTTCGGTGAGACTGCCAAAGCTGTCTTGGAGTTCCTGGAAGGCCGCTTCGCTCTCGGAGAGTTGCGCTTCGAGTTCCATGGCCGCGGCGCGATCACTTGCGGACTGCGACGCAGACCTGGTCGAAGTGGTCGCAGGCTCCTTGACGAAGCTTCGAAGGCGACGAAGATCAGAGACATGTTCTGGGTCGATCGGAGCGAGCAATCGCTCAATCGTTAGAAGGATCCGATCGAGGTATTCATGGTCGTCTGGCAGGCTGAGATGAGCCCATAGGTTTCGGGCTTCGATGAGCCGTCCTATGAGGGGTCGAAGGTCCTCGCCAAAGAAGTCGGCGAATACAGGCCCCCAAAACCGGCGAAGCACGAGTAGCTGGAAGAGCGGGTCGGAAGCCCCGTGCTCGTTTGCCCGCCCCATCCGGTTTGCTGCGGTCTCTTCCCAGGACAGTTCTTGAGAGAAGTACTTGCCCATTCCACTGTCTACGAACGGTCCAAGACCGTCCGCGAGGATCTCGAAGGCCTCCGCCACGTGGGCGTGTCGACGACTGCTCAAGCTCTGAATCCGGGGAGATTCAAGCGACATGGATGGGTTTCCTCCTTCTCTGACCTCCTATCGGCCGTTTCGGGGCCTGTGTTGAGGACATATCCCCAGGGTTTGGCGAACAGGGCCCCGCGCTCAACTATTCGGGACTTCTGCCGTTGAGAGAGGGGTGCAAAGTAATCGGTTCGGCATAAGTCCTGGCGGCGTTGGCGTTGCCGGTCTCGGGGCTTCTCTATGTGCCTTGGTTGCGCTTTGGCTTGGCTACGGCCTCTCCTGGCGCGAGCTTGGCGCGGCCGCGATCGGTGCGATGGCGGCGATCGCGGGAAGCACATTGTTTGTCGGCGTGCACAGCTGGCAAAACCGCAATAGCCAGGTCAGCTATGAGAAAACTGCCCACCAGGCCCGTCACGACAACCTGACAGGACTTGTGAACCGTATTGCGTTGTTCGAGGAGCTTGAGCAATCCGTAAAGGGTTCTCGCGACGCGGGAACCGTCCTTGGCGTGATGTTCCTCGACCTCGACCGCTTCAAGGTCATCAACGATTCGATGGGGCATGAGGCGGGTGACGAGCTGCTTCGCATTATTGCTGGGCGGCTGAAACACACCGTCCGTGGCAGCGATGTCGTTGCCCGATTCGGTGGCGACGAATTCGTCATCATCACGCGTGATCTCCTGTCAGAAAAGTCGGTCTTGGCGGTTGCCGAGCAGATTCTCAAAACCTTCGCCGCGCCGGTTTCGCTCTATGGCAGCAATCTCGTTGTCTCGACGAGCATTGGCGTCGCGATTGCCCGGCCAGATGATGTTCGGACCGGTGAGGAGCTCGTCCGAGATGCTGACGCTGCGATGTACAAAGCGAAGCGGAGCCGAAGCGGCTACGCGGTGTTTGACGAGATACAGCGACAAGAAGTCACAACACGGCTCGACACCGAACGCGATCTCACGGGTGCGCTCGATTCGTCTCAGTTTGTTGTGCACTACCAGCCCCTCATCTCGGTGAGCACACGATCCCTCTACGGGTTTGAAGCGCTCGTGCGATGGCAGCACCCCACTCGTGGCCTGCTTGGCCCGGCCGAGTTCCTCGCGGTCGCAGAAGAAACTGGCATGATGGCCAGAATCGGCGAGATGGTCCTCCGCGAGGCATGCGCTCAAGCCGCAGTCTGGAACCATCTGAACCCAGACGCCAAGCAAGTGAAGATGAGTGTGAACATCGCCGAGCAGCAACTGCTCGATAGCAACTTTCCATTGCGGGTGCAGGAGATCCTTGCCTGGTCGAATCTTGATCCATCACAGCTTCAACTTGAGATCATCGAAGATGTCGTCATCGACCACCTCGATGGACTTAGCGTGCTGCGAGAAATTCAGGCGCTCGGCGTCTCGCTTGCCATTGACGACTTCGGCACGGGACAGTCGTCACTGAGCTATGTCAAGCAGTTCGACATGGTCTCGTCACTCAAGATCGACAAGACTTTCGTTGATGAAATGGGGGGCGCGAGCAGAGCCATCATCGAAGCGATTACCGCCATGGCCAAGGCGCTCGGACTTCAGGTCATTGCCGAGGGTGTAGAGAGCACCGACCAGGTTCGACAGTTGCTTGACTACGGCATCGACGTGATGCAGGGATACCTATTTAGCAAGCCCGTTCCAGCCACTGAGATCGACCCTGTGAGTTGGTTCGGCGTGCGGCCGTCGGCTGGTCCAATCGGTCCGGCTGCGCCGTCTCCAGAGCATTCGTTGCATCAGGGTCGCCCGGAGCGGCGCGCCTAGCTGCAGGTTTCTAGTGTTCGGTCGGTGGGGCGACGAAGTCGATGAGCTGCTCAACCGCGCCGACGAGTGGCGCTTCGAGATCGGTGAAGCTGTTGACGCGGCCCAGAATCCTCTGCCATAGCTGGCCCGAGTCTCCGGTGAAACCGAACGCCGCGCACACACCGGTTTTCCAATCGGTGCCTTTCGGGATCACGGGCCACGCTTCGATGCCGAGCACCGATGGTCGGACGGCCTGCCAAATGTCGACGTAAGGATGGCCGGTGATGAGTACATCGGGGTGGTCGATGGTGGCCGCGATTCGCGTCTCTTTGCTGTGATCGACGAGGTGGTCGAGCAGGATGCCGAGACGGCGGCCAGGGCGAGGCCCGAAGTTGCGGACTACTTCGGCGAGGTCGTCCGCGCCGTGCAAGGGCTCGACGACAACTCCCTCGATGCGAAGGTCGTCGCCCCAAACCTTCTCGACGAGTTCTGCGTCGTGTCGGCCTTCAACCAAGATTCGGCTCGGCAAGGCGATTCGGGCCTTGACGTTCGGCATTGCGACTGAACCGGACGCCGTAACCCCTGTGCCCGCAGGCGCCTTCTTTCGAGGCGGAATTAGGGAAACCGTGCTGCCGTCGTGTGAAAAAGCGCCTTTTTCGACGCGCAACACGTGTTCTCGGCCATTGGATTCTCGGAGCGTCAGCCAGTCAGGGCCGAACCGGATGATCTGGCCGACATAGCCGTGCGAGCGGTGGCGTACGACAGTGCCGAGCACTGCTTCGAGCGGCGGCCAGTCAGGTGTCCGCCGCTTCGGACCGTTTACGTCAAGTGGTTCGCTCAGGATTCCCGACATCGTCGCGAGGTTAGCCAGCCAGACCAGACGCCGTGGTTATGGCATCGAGAATAGGCCGAGAGATGAGTCGGTAGCCGTGCTCATTCGGATGGAAGCGATCGGATCCTTGAAGGACCGCACCCTTCGGGCGTTCTTGGTTCCACGGGTTTACCGAGATAATGCCGTGTTCCTCGCTCAGCCTTCGCAGCAATCGATTACACGACTGCGCTCGTCGGGAGGTGCCCCACACTTCGCACACGACAGAGTTCTGTGGAAGACCTGCGATCAGTAACCGAATCTGTTCACGAAATGCGCTGCCTGCGAGCGACCACAACACATCGTTCGAACCAATGAACACTGTGACGACATCAATCGAGTGATCGTGCTCGGCCAGCGAATGAAGCTGTGGAATCTGACGCTCAACAGCGTCAGACACCTTGGCTCCAGACATTGCGAGGTTGATGACGTGCCACGGCTTCTGTGGCTCGGCCGCCTTGTTGAGCTCGCCGAGTAGATGACCAACGTAGGAACCCTGCGGTTCGTGCGCTCCGATTCCAAGCGACATCGAATCGCCAATTACGATCCAGCGTTTGCCGACCTGACTGAGCGCTTCTTGGTTCTGCTCACACCACCACTGCGTGTATGGCTCGATCTGGCCAAAGACGTTTCGCAGCCCCGGAATGACGCGCGCCGCTGACCGAAGGCCAATGCCTGGCATTTTTACTGGGAGCTCCGAAAGGGAGCTGGTGTCCGCGTTGGCCACCTGGTGAGTGTGCCAGAGTTGCGGGGTGTTTTGATACCGCGCTCGTTTGGGCAAATCTTCGACGACTACGAAACCCTAAAGAAACACCCAGCTCTGTAGCCTGCGCAACGTGATCCTTGTTGACGTCATAGCCGCCACCATGACCCGACCCGATCGGCCATTGTTCCGTGACGTCTCGGTGACCATCTCGACTGGCGACCGCCTTGGCCTTGTTGGCATTAATGGGACCGGCAAATCGACGCTGCTTCGAGTGATCGCGGGCAAGGTCCCGCCCGAGGAAGGCGAAGTTCGGTTGGGTGGGGGCGTTCGTATCTCGATGCTCGACCAGGAGGCGCCTCTTCCTCCTGGCACGGTGCTCGGCATCGTCTCGGCCGACGCAGACCCCGAGCGGGCGTGGGAGGCGGAAGCGGTGCTGACGAGACTCGGCATGGGAGCGCACTTCGATCGTGACGTCGACACGCTGTCCGGCGGCGAGATCAAGCGAGTGTCGCTGGCAGTGGCCCTACTAGCCCCGAGCGACTTACTGATTCTTGATGAGCCAACGAACCACCTTGACCTCGACGGAATCCAGTGGCTCGAGGACTATCTCGCGGCGTATCGCGGCGGGTTGATTCTTGTCACCCACGACCGTCACCTGCTCGACCGCACGACGACCCGAATGATCGAGCTCGATCGGGGCACAGGGTTTGTCCACGAGGGCAATTATGCCGACTACCTCGAAGCGAAGTCGGAACGAGACACCGCCGCAGCAAGCGCAGAATCCATCCGCAAGAACCTTGCGAAGACTGAGCTGGCCTGGCTCCGACGTGGGGCGCCGGCTCGAACGGCGAAGCCGAAGGCCCGTATTGCGTCGGCCACTGCGCTCGTGAACACAAAGGCTGAGGGCCCGGCGCGGCCGGCCGACCTCAACCTTGAGTTCCCGACGCCTCGTCTTGGCGACGTCGTTATCGAACTGCACGGTGTAGGTGCGACGGCTCCTGATGGTCGTGAGCTATTTCACGACGTCGATCTGATGCTCGACCCGCGCGAGCGGCTTGGCATTGTCGGCCCAAACGGAGCGGGAAAGACCACGCTGCTTAATCTGATGGCCAAGCGCGCTGAGCCGCAGGTCGGCACGGTGAAGTGGGGGTCGACGGTCGAGCTTGGCTACTACGATCAGCACGGAGCAGACCTTGACCCAACGGCGCGAGCACGCGAGGTTGTCGCTGGCCCAAACCGAGAGCCTGACTGGACCGACGCTCGGTTGCTTGAGTCGTTCTGGTTCGACAAAGACACGCAGTGGGCGCAGGTAGGGACACTCTCGGGCGGCGAGCGTCGTCGGCTCCAACTTCTCACCACGCTCGCGGCGAAGCCAAACGTGTTGTTCCTTGACGAACCGACAAACGATCTTGACCTGGAAAGTCTTAGGGCGCTTGAAGATTTCTTAGAAGATTGGCCAGGGGCGATCGTGGTGGTGAGCCATGATCGAGCGTTTCTCGAGCGCGTCGTCACCGACGCGCTCGTGATCGACGGTGAAGGGTTCGTTGGTCGAGTCGCGGGCGGTTATCCGGCCTGGGATGCACAGCGTCGCGGGGCGAATTCGAAGAAGAAGCCCGAGAAGCAAGCAAAGAAGAAGCAAGCGAAGAAATCTGGGGACGACCGCCAGAAAGACAAGGGCGGCCGATCAAGCAGCACAATCGGCCACTTGCTCCGAACGGCAGAGAAGGAAATCGCTCGGCTCGATAAGAAACGAGTGGCGTTATTGGCGAGCCTCGAGGCTGCGGCTAGCGATCACACCAAGCTTGTCGGACTCGGTTCGGAACTTGCGGATGTCGAGTCAAGTCTTGCCGAGCAGGAAGAAGCGTGGCTCCAGCTTGCGGAGGAACAAGAGGCCTCTCGCTCGTAAGAGGCGTCTCGCCATCTGAAATCCGAAGATGTGCTTCGAGTTGCTGCGTGGTCGGCTACCTTCGTGGTGTGTCAACCACGAATTTACCCATCCGTCTCGCGTCCGGCTTTACTGCGGGATCCGTGTTCGCCACTGGACTTCCGGCTGGCCTGTCGGTGACGGCCCCGCTACCTCGCGAGGTCGAGGTGTTGGTTATCGGAGCCGGTCTCGCTGGCCTCGGCGCCGCCACCGAACTTGCTGTCAGACAACATGATGTGTTTGTTGTCGAGGCGGGCGAGGTCGGCTGTGGACCATTCGCTAGCGGTCTTGGCGTTATGCACGACACTCTGCCTACGACCATCACCATTCCCGACGAACGCGAACGAGCCACGCGGATACACGCGGCCGCAAGCGAAGCACATCGCTGGACGAGCCGGGTCATCAGCGAGTTCAAGATTGGCTGCGGGTTCGACGCGGCGACGAAGTCCGTAGATCCGTACGCATATGTCATCGGTCTGGCCAAGGTGGCGGCTGCTCAGGGGGCCGCTATTCGACAGAACACCCGCGTTGTCGACGTGAAGCCAGCCGTTGGTGGTGGGTTCAACGTCCGCACTTCGGCCGGTCGGTTGTTCGCGAAACAGGTTGTTATCACTGACGCTGGGTTGCTCAAGCGGCTTGTGCCGAAGTCGTCGGCTCGGACGAAGACTGAGCCTTGGACATATGTCGTCACCGAACCGGTTGCCGACAAAGTCAAGCTCCTGCCCGACGTTGGTCTGCGACGCCTCGGCGATGGTCGTGTGCTTGCTGCTGCCCAGGTTGGTGGGCCGCTTGTGGACGCTCGCGATGAGGTGGCGGCTCGCTTAATCGGTAGTCAACCGGCGCTTCAAAGCGCCTCAGCCGACGGCGAAGAGGTCAGGATCTCTGCTGCGTGGCAGTCGACTTTCGTGTTCACAGCCGATGGCATCCCGCAGGCTGGCGAACACGACGGAATCTACTTCATTGTTCCCGGATCAGAGCAAGATACGTCGAGGTTGGCGTGGCTCGGGTCTCGGACTGCGCGCTGGATGACGGGCGAGGCTGAGCCCAAGTTCAGCGTGGCGGCACCACAGCCGAAGCTTGCTGCTCTCGTGAGCGCTGTCGCACAAAAGGTGAAGCGCTAGATCGCATCAGCGGCGGCCCCATGCCAAGATTCGACGATGACGACCGCCACTTCATCTCCACCGTCCGTCCCGAATCCCGACCTGCTGAAGCTCGCAGTGTTCACGGTATTCCAGATCAAGCAAGGCGAGTTGCTGGCCACGATGATCCATCTCGGACATCGACTTGGGCTGTTTGCGGCGCTCGACGACAACCCGGCGACGATCGAGGCGTTGGCCGAACGGACCGACCTGCACCCACGCTGGGTTGAAGAGTGGCTCCACGCAGTGACGGCAGCCAAGCTTTTGAGTCTGAGCGACGGTGTATTTGGTATGTCGCCGGAAATGGCGGTGGTCCTCGCCCGCGCTGGCCAACCTGGTTTTGTCGGCAGCATCTTCGGTGCCCCCCTCACGCCTGCAACCGTCGATCGACTAGCCGAGGCCTTTAAGACGGGCGTCGGGTTTTCTTGGGACGACCACGGTGAGTCGACTTGTCACATGCAGGCCGAGTTGAGCTCTGGAAGCCAGCAGCATTTCCTTGTGCCCGTCGTGCTGAAGTCGGTTGAAGGTCTGACGGAGCGTCTCGTCGAAGGCATCACGATGTACGACGTAGGGTGCGGTTCGGGGATAGCGGCGTGCACGATCGGCGAGGCCTTTCCGAAGAGCAAGGTCATCGGTATTGATCCCTCAGGTCATGCGATCGGCGCAGCTCGAAAGCGGGCAGAGGAGGCTGGTCTCGACAACGTCGAATTCGTCGAAGGTACCTTTGACGACATCCCAGAAGGCGAGGCCGAGTTCGTGCTGACACTCGATGTTGTTCACGACCTCCCGTACCCCGTGAAAGCCATTGAGCGAGTGAAGTCTGCACTGCGACCCGATGGTGTGTGGCTCATCGCCGACATCAAGGCGGGGGAACGGTTCGAAGACAATCTGCACAATCCGATGCTGCCGCTCTTCTATTCGATGTCGGTCGCGTACTGCATGAACTCTGCCCTTTCCGCTCCTGGCGGTGCTGGCCTCGGCACCATGGGCCTCCATCCCCAGAGACTTATCGGGTGGGCCGAAGCGGCCGGGTTCCGGTCGGTCGAGATTCGTGAATTCGACCACGACGTTTCCAACCGCTATTTCGAGGTGAGGCCATGAATACCTACGGAGCCGATCTTGATCGACTGCGAACCCTCGAAGGCATCAAGTGGAGTCGCGATGGAGATGACGTGTTGCCGGCTTGGGTGGCCGACATGGATTTCGCCCCTGCGCCTCCGGTGCTCGACGCCATCGCCTCTGTCGCTGACAAAGGCGACTTCGGCTACACACGAGTTGCGGGTGAACAAGCTCTAGAGGCGTGGCGAACATGGATGAAGACCAAGCACGGCATTGACTACCCCGCCGACGAGACCTACTCGTTCTGTGAGGTACTCCAGGGCATCGAGGTGATGCTGTGGCTGCATCTGAACAAGGGCGACGGTGTGGTTCTCTTCACTCCGATCTACCCGCCATTCATCACCGCCGCCACCGGGCTCAATCGGCGAATGGTGAGTTGCCCGCTCGTCGGTGAGGAGTGGCGAATCGATCGAGCGACCCTTGAATCGGTCATCGACCCAACTACCAAGGCGATCCTTCTGTGCAACCCGCACAACCCGACGGGACGAGTGTTCGACGCAGCGGAACTCGCCATCATCCTTGACGTAGCCGAGCAGTACGACCTCTTGATTCTTAGCGATGAGATTTGGGCCGATCTGATTCATCCAGGAGCATCGCACGTGCCGTTCCTGTCGTTGGGAGAGCGAGCAGCGAGACGAACGGTGACCCTGTCAGCGGCGAGCAAATCGTTCAGCCTCGCCGGGTTCCGCTACTCGGTAGCTCATGTCGGTCCGCCTGAGCTCAGGGCCAAACTCGACAGCTTGCCCGCCCACTTACTTGGCGGCGTCAACACCATCGGAGCAAAAGTGGCCGCACGATGTTGGACCGACGGCGAGGCCTGGCTTGACGAGATCAGGGAGCACCTCACCTCGCAACGCGATCACGTCGCCGACCGGCTCAGCGACGAGTTGCCGCTTGTTGATTTTCGTCTGCCAGAAGCGACATACCTCGCCTGGCTAGGGTTCGAGGCGTACAACCTTGGTGACGACCCAAGCGAGATCTTCCTCGAGCAAGAGAAGCTCGCGGTATCACCCGGCCCGACCTTCGGCGAACTCGGCAACGGTTGGGCCCGGATCAATCTGGCAACGTCGCGAGAGATTCTGGACGACATGCTTGACCGGATCGTCAGGGTGTGCGCGGGACGAGATCAGGAATGAGCAAGGCGGCTTAGACGCCTTCGGTTGGGTCGGTGTCTCGTTTGATCTTGTTCTCGGG
>JBBKWJ010000116.1:0-4181 GCA_037968895.1 Acidimicrobiales bacterium | reverse complement strand
GCGCCGGCCCTCGGCCTGGCAACCGCCGGCCTCGCATTCGCCATGCAAGAGGTGATCGGCGCGATCGCCGGCTGGTTCAACATCACCTTCGGTTCGATCTTCCGGGTCGGCGACCGTGTCCAGATGGCAGGTGTGCACGGTGACGTCATCGACATCTCGTTGTTGAAAACGAGGTTGATGGAGGTCGGATCAGCCGGCGGGACGACCTGGGTGCAGGGCGGGCAGTACACCGGCCGGGTGGTGACGGTATCGAACAAGGCGTCGTTCACCGAGCCGGTCTACAACTACAGCAGCTACTTCGAATACATCTGGGAGGAACTGGAAGTCGCCATACCGCACCACGGAGACTGGCAAGCCGCATCGTCGATTCTCGAGCGGGAAGCCCGCCGCCAGTCGGCTTCTGAGGGCGCTCTTCAGGCGATGAACGACGTGCGACGACGCTTTCCGGTGCCGGCGGCCGAGGTCGAGCCGAGGGTCTTCGCGACCGCCGATACGGACTACATGCGTCTTGCGGTGCGGTTCGTCGTTCCGATTCGTAGTGCCCGGTCGGTGAAGGACGATGTGACGCGCCGAATCCATTCGAGTCTAGACAGCGCGGGCATCGAGATCATCGCGACCTCAGTAATCCAGAACGCGGCATACGACTGGCAACCCGTCGCCCCGAGCAATCCCGGCGACGAAGACCAGGGCGGCGAGGTCTAGCGGTAACGGGACACGATTCTCGCGTCGTGCCGGACTGGATTCCGCTCTATTTCGCGAGGCCTGCTGACGGGTAGTGTCTGGGCTCGTCGAGCGGTCTGAGGATCTTCGATGACAGTGAGGGAAACCCCGGATGCGGTGTCGACACAAACTCGGCCGCTCATCCCGGGGGCCATCGGCCTCATGTCCCTTCAACTCAGCGACGTGCTCTCGTACCGGTGGGTGCCGGAAACTCCGGTCGTGAGACGCTGAACAGGTGAAACGCGTGAGATCAGGCTGCTGTGAGCTCCAACCAACTGGATCGGGTGCGCTGTGAGTTAAGGGTTGTAATCCCCCTCCGACACCACCAGTGCCCTCGGGGCAACCGAGAGTTGAGCACAGTTGTTTTCGTGGTCGTAGAGGATTTCTAGCATGGCCGCTTCGTAGACGCGGCGGCGATCTTTGGGCGATGTAGCGTTTCAACATCCTGGCGATCTCACCCATCGTCTTGGCTGGCGATGAACTCGCTCCACGATGGTCCGGTGCGGTTCGTTGTGGGCTGTCGTCCGGCGTCGCGGAGGATCTTCCACGCAGTGGAGGCAGCTATGCGATGTCCGACGCGGCGTAGCTCGCCGTGGATACGCCGGTAGCCCCAGTTCGGGTCCTCGCTGTCGAGGCGTACGATCAGACGGCGTAGCTCAGTCGGGGTGGGCGGCCGTCCGGTTCTGGGTTATAGGGTTGGGTCCAATGGCGGGCGACGAGGCCTCGTTGCCAGCCGATCACGGTTGCGGGTTTGACGATCAGCATGACGCGGTCGAGACGCGTCCGGTCGAAGGCCCCCGAGAGCATCGCTAGGATGGTCCGATCGGTGGGTGTGGGATGCGATCGCTGCCAACGAGCATGAGCTCGCCTTCAACGTCTCCGGCCACGCGTCCTGCACAGCATCTACCGGGAGAATCTTTCGCCCGACGGGTGGCGGCAGCCCAAAGCCCGATGCTCAGAGATTGATCTTCGCTCAGAGGTTGGTCTTCGACGGGTCCGCCACGTCGTCGTGTGCATTGATGAGCAACGCTCGCATTGCATTGGCCTGCCCGCCTGATGCTTCACGACCGTAGGGCATCGTCAGGCTGCCCTGGATGCCGTCGGGGCACGTGACGGCGACAAGGATGGCCTCGTCGCCTGGATCGCTCATACCCTCGAAACGGAAAACGCGTTCAACGACGATATCTGCCGCGTCCCACTGCACGTTGGACGAAACGATTCGCCCGGCGTCGTCAATGCTGAGGTTCTCGGTGAAACCCTCGGCGATGAGGGCCTCAACTACTTCTGATTGCGTCGACATATGGTCCATACACTGACGGTACCCAGGATGGCACCGTTGCGTTGATCGATGGGCTGGCGCGGTTCAGCGGGTCTGGTGCGCTTGTTCGGTCAGATCGCCTCGGCGAGTTCATCGAAAGCTGCCGCGACGCGTAGATGTTCGGTGTCGGCTTCGATGCCGAGTTGGTAGTGGCCGCGTCGAAGGTTCTGCATGAACGCGTGACCGAGGATCACGACCGACTCAGTCCGATCAGTTCGTAGACCGCTCATTGGTCTGAGCCTGGCCTTGAGTCGGCCGCGTTCTGCGAGGAGTTCCTCGACGTCGCGGTAGGACAGCCCATAGCGGAGGTACCGGCGCACGGCCAGCAAGATCACCTCGGGAGGAAACCGGTATCCGGTGAAGCAGGTGGACTCAGCAATGCTGGGACGATTCACCAGGACACGCTCGCCGCTGGGCACCTGATCCGTCAACGCAACGGTGCCCCGAGAGGCGGGTCAGCGACGTGAGGAAGCGGTACAAGATGCGATACACACATCTCAGGATCGGTGGGTATCTGCCCTGGTCAACGCCCACGCCCGAGTTTCGGGCACCCACCAGGCCCCCACACCACAGGCAGTGAGTCGCGAATTACCATTGACTTCTGAAGTAGTTCAGATATCATCAGAGTATGTCTGTTGTCGAGCGACCGTTCTCAGAGTTCCTGCGCCAACCCAAGAGCGTGGTTGCCGAGTTGGTCGACCACGATGTCTTGCTTCGGCGTCGGAACGCACCTGCTTTGCGACTCAGTCAGGCTGATCGAGACGACGATCGCTCCGAAGCGTTCGACGCACTGTCTCGGCTGTTGCGCAACCTTGCCGTACACAGCCCGTCCGCGCTCGATGGAGCTGTCGACGATGTCTTCGCGTGGGTGACGTTCCTGCCCAAGGCTGATCGCAAGTTGTTCGTCGAGGAACTCACACGAACACTCGTTGGTGCTGCAGCGGTCGAGAACTACTCGCCGGTCGCTGCGTTGCTTCGGGAATGGTCGGCCACCGCTGAAGTTCACGCCGATCCGGCGCTTGCCCGTCGGCTTCGAGAGCCGCTAGAGGCTACTGGCGAGCAGGTCGCGGCACCGGTCGGTTGAGCACGGGATGCCGAAACGCAAGGAACGTGTTGCGCCACCTCCCGCGGCCGCTGGTTGGGATCTTCGCTACGCGAACAGCGAGTCCGTAAAGGGTTGGGAGCAGGTCTGCGCGGCAGCTGGGTCGAACGCTCGGACGGCCTGGGAGAAGATCACAGCTGATCCGCGTGAGCGCACCACTCGACAGCATCCGTTGAAGGGATCGTTGGGCCAGCGAAGCGTCAACGGTGTGGAGATGGAGCAGTGGCAGTACGAGGTCACCGCCGGAGGGCGACTTTGGTATTGCATCGATGACAAGGCGAAAACGGTGTGGCTGACTGGTGCTCACGTTGGCCATCCGAAGGCGACCGAGTAGATCACCTCGGCGCGCCAGGGGTGTCGCGCTGCTAATGCTTTGCTAATGGCATCCAGCACCCTGGAGCGGTAACGAGAGGTAGGGAACGGATTCGGTAGTCGCCAGTTGCCGCCCAGGGACGCTGGTTGCCGCAGGACGACGCTGGATGCGGGTTGGGGGAGGTTTGTTCAAGTCCCCCCACCGAGGTGAACCCCCACGGAACCTTGTTTGGCGACGCGGCATCTATGCGGCGCGTGTCTCGGGAGCGCGGCTACCCGACCCTGGCCAAGGAGTGGGACTGATGCGAGTCGTCGACCCTATTCCATCCCTACTTTTATCCCTACTTTTCTCTGGTGTAGGGGTTCTCAGCGGTTTGCCACGGTCAACTGAATCTGATGTATGCCCTGTTCAGAGGCCACAAAAGGCGGCATCGGCTAACAGCGGATACGTCCAATTCAGACCTTCGACATCTTCGAAGGAACGAGCAAATTCAATAGCTCGTGATCTCCAGGGCGATCTCAGGCCTGCGAATCGAGTAGCTCGCTTTACTATTCCCACGCGCAGACGAGGACGATGTAAGCCACGTCCTTGTCTATCCAACGTGCGTTTTGGTAGAGAGGATGGTGTTAGGCGTCGATGTCGGCCAGCAAGTCGAGCAGTCCGCTTGCTTCCCAAGCACGGTTACGTCTCGAGGCCGAGAGCGGGATCAGGACGCCGGCGGCTTCAAG
>JBBKWJ010000115.1:0-12758 GCA_037968895.1 Acidimicrobiales bacterium | reverse complement strand
CGAAGCGCGATCCCTTCCGACGTCGTCACCGAGATTCTGGTGGCTCGCCTGGCTCGGCTGAGCCGCTAGCCGGCTGCAGGTTCACTGCTAAAACCGAAAAACCCGGCCGAAGGGCCAGGCTAGTCAGAGCTATAGAGCTGGAATGCAGCGAGCTATTTAACTGCGTTCTTGACGCGAGCGACGAGACGGCTCTTGCGGCGAGCCGCAGTGTTCTTGTGCAACACGCCCTTCTGGGCTGCCTTATCGATGCGCTTGATGGCGAGACGCAGGGCCTCGTCTTCGGTTTCGGTTCCAGCTGCGGCTTCAGCAGACTTGACCCGGGTGCCCATTTCGGCGCGGATCTTGCGATTGCGCAGGTTGCGCTTCTCGGTCTGCTTGTTGCGCTTGATCTGGCTCTTAATGTTGGCCACGTAAAAATCCTCTGAGACGAACTATCGACTGCTGGATGATAGCGACCCATGATGCGAACACCACTCTCAAGTGCCGTCGATGGCGGTAACGTTCCCAGTCGTCATGGCTGTTGATCGCACAAAACTCCGCAATATCGCCATTATCGCCCACATCGACCACGGAAAGTCCACGCTGGCTGACCGTCTCCTCGAAATCTGTGGCGCGGTTCAACAGCGCGAGATGCGTGCGCAATATCTCGATTCGATGGATATCGAGCGTGAGCGGGGCATCACCATCAAGCTGCAGAGCGTTCGTCTGGAGTGGAGGGGACACGTCATCAATCTGATTGACACACCCGGCCACGTCGACTTCGGCTACGAAGTCAGCCGCTCGTTGGCCGCATGTGAGGGCGTTGTCCTTGTCGTCGACGCCGCTCAAGGCATCGAGGCGCAGACCTTGGCCAACATGTACCTCGCACTCGAAGCGAATCTAGAGGTCGTCGCGGTCCTCAACAAGCTTGACCTTCCGGCCGCCGATCCCGACAAGTACGCAGGCGAGATCGAAACTGTGCTCGGTATTCCTGCCGAGGACGTCCTTCGGATCTCGGCCAAGACTGGCGACGGAGTTGAGGAGCTTCTCGAAGCAATCATCGAGCGAATCCCGGCTCCGAAGGGCAATCCTGACGGGCCGTTGCAGGCGCTGATCTTCGATAGCCATTTTGATAACTACCGCGGTGTCGTATCGAGCGTCAGGGTCGTCCATGGCGAGCTGACGCAAGGCGAGCGCCTTCTCTTCATGCAATCAGGCGGTGTGCACCCGGCCGAAGAAGTTGGTGTCCGTACTCCAAACAACAGCCCGGTGAAAAGCCTGGTTGCGGGTGAAGTCGGTTATCTGATTTCCGGAATCAAAGACGTTCGCCAAGCACGCTCAGGCGAAACCATCACAACTGCGATCGGTTCGGCCACCGAGGTCCTCCCGGGCTACCTCGATCCCCAGGCAATGGTGTTCTGCGGCCTGTACCCGGTCGATGGCGACGACTATGAAACATTCCGAGACGCCCTCGACAAGCTCCAACTTGATGATGGCTCTTTTACCTTCGAACCCGAGTCGTCGACCGCTCTCGGTTTTGGTTTTCGCTGTGGATTCCTCGGCTTGCTCCATATGGAGATTGTGAGGGAGCGACTTGAACGAGAATTCGATCTCAACCTGATCGCAACCTCGCCGTCGGTGCAATACCGAATCACGATGAACGACGGCGAGGTTCGAGAAATCGACAACCCATCCGATCTGCCACCATCAGGCGACTGGTCCATGATCGAAGAGCCATACTTGCGGGCGTCGATGATTACGCCGTCCGACTACACCGGCACATTGATGGAACTCTGTCAGAACCGCAGGGGCACCATGGAGAAGATGGAATACCTCTCTCCTGACCGGATCGAGATGGTCTACAAGCTGCCGTTGGCCGAAGTTGTGATCGATTTCTTCGATCAATTGAAAAGCCGCACCCAGGGTTACGCCTCGCTCGGTTTTGAACCAACTGGCTACGAGCCAGGCGACCTGGTGAGGGTCGACATTCTTTTCAACAGCGAACAGGTCGACGCCTTCTCGACCGTGGTTCATCGCGACAATGCCTACGAATATGGGCGTCGGATGACCGAAAAGCTGAAAGAGATCATTCCCCGTCAGCAGTTTGAGGTGCCGATCCAGGCCGCTATCGGCGGCCGGTTTATCGCTCGTGAGACGGTGAGGGCGTTCAGAAAAGACGTCACTGCGAAGCTCTACGGCGGCGATGTGACCCGGAAAAACAAGCTGCTCAAGAAGCAGAAGGAAGGCAAGAAGCGCATGAAATCAATCGGCCGGGTCGACATCCCGCCCGATACGTTCATCCGTGCGCTCCGCCTCGACGACTAGTCCGTGACGCAGGTGGCCTCGTCGAGTAGGTAGACTCGGCGCATTCGCTAGGGATCAGGCCCCAACATGCTCGACGAACGAAAAGCCAGCATCCTGACCGCTGTGGTGCAGGAATACATCGAGACGGCATTGCCCGTTGGTTCGGGCGCGATCGCGCGCTCGGCCGAGATTCGCGCATCTTCGGCGACGGTTCGAAACGATATGGCTGCACTCGAAGCCGAGGGCTACCTCGATCAGCCGCATACAAGTGCGGGACGAGTGCCGACCGATAAGGGCTACCGTTACTTCGTCGATCACGTCGGTGAGGCCAAATTGCCTTCACCTGAGACTCGTCAAGTGTCTGAGTTTTTCCTTGGCATGAAGGGCGAGATCGAGTTGATGATGGGCCAGACCGCTGGCCTGCTCTCCAACCTCACTGACTACGCATCGGTCGTGGTCGACCGCTCGGTTGAAGCCGCCAATGTCCGCTCGGTCACCCTCGTCTCACTTGGGCCGAAGGTCTTGCTTGTCGTTGTGGTGATGGCGACTGGCGTGATCGACAAGCACACGGTCTCGCTCACCGATGAGCTCGACGAGTCCGACCTCGATCGCATCAAACCAGTTCTGTCGGTCTCTCTTATTGGCAACACGATCGACAACCCTGGTCCGCTTGACCAAGTTGGCGATGCCAGGCTCGATCGGGCAATTGACGAAATTGTCGTACAGATCAAGCACGACAGTCCCCACCTCGAGCGGGTCTATGTCGACGGGCGATCGAGGGTCGCGGCATCGTTTGAGGCGCTCGACTCCGTCAGACAAGTGCTCAGCATTCTCGAACAGCAACTAATTGTGGTGAGCATGCTTGGCGACGTCGTGAACCGCGGGATGACTGTGGCGATTGGCGCAGAAACCGGGGTCGAGCCACTCGCAGGCTGTAGCGTAGTCGTCTCCCCGTTTCAGGTCGATGGCGAGCATGCAGGTTCAATTGCTGTTCTCGGCCCGACCCGAATGAATTATCCGCAAGCGATGGCCGCGGTAGCGGTCGTTGGTCGCCAACTGGGCCGCCGGCTTAGCGAAGGTTGAAGAGAACTGTATGAGCGATTTCTATGATCTGGTGGGTGTCTCGCGTGGCGCTAGCCAAGATGAAATCAAGAAGGCATATCGAAAGCGGGCTCGTGAACTCCATCCCGACGCCAACCCCGGAAACGAGGCGGCCGAAGCCGAGTTCAAACAGGTGGCTGAGGCATACGAGACCCTGAGCGATCCCCAGAAGAGATCCCACTACGACCGGTTCGGTCAGTCGGGCGGTCAAGGCGCTGGCTTTGGCGGCGACCCCTTCAGCGGCGGTGGCGGACTCGGCGACATTTTCGAAGCGTTTTTCAACACCGCAGGTGGCGGTGGTGGCGGCCGCTCGGCGGGGCCCCAACGCGGTGTCGACCTTGAGGTTGTCGCCGAACTCGATCTTGAAGACACGGTGCACGGCGTGGCCAAAGAGGTCACCGTTCGAACCGCGGTGTCATGCGACACTTGCGAGGCAACAGGTGCAGCCGAAGGCGCCTCGGCCGAAACCTGCGGTCAGTGCAACGGCGCTGGCCAGGTGCAGCAAGTTCGCCAGTCGTTCCTTGGTCAGATGATGACCACCACGACCTGCCCTCGATGCGCCGGGCAGGGAAGCACCATCTCGCATCCTTGCACTCGCTGTAATGGCGAGGGCCGAAACGTCGAAGACCGAACGTACACCGTTGATATTCCGGCTGGCGTTGGCCACGGGTCGACCTTGCGGCTCTCTGGTCGCGGTGCGGTCGGCCCCCGAGGCGGGGGCGCAGGCGACCTCTATGTCGAGGTCAGGGTCAAGCAGCACCCGGTATTCGCGCGTGACGGCGACGATCTGCTCGCTGAGTTGCATGTCGCAGTCGCCCAGGCTGCGCTCGGCGCGACTATCTCGTTCCACACCCTTGACGATGCCGTCGACGTCGAGGTCCCGTCCGGCTCCCAGACCGGCAAGGTCTTTACGCTCCGCGAGCACGGCGTACCTCGTCTCCGAGGCCGCGGCCGTGGTCGAATGCTGCTGACGCTCATTGTCGACACTCCAACTGAACTCGACGCCGAACAGGCCGAACTTTTGCGTCGCTTCGCCGAGCTCAGAGGCGAGTCAATCGACGAACATAGCGACGGATTCCTATCCCGTCTCAAGTCAAAGTTCTCGTAGGTTCACCAGTCAATGGCGGTTGCTGAGTTCTTGCGGAAATCGCCGCTCGTCTTTGTCGATGATCTGGCTCACCCCACACTCTCTGAGCACGACCTTCGACATCTGACAAAGTCGCTCCGACTTCCGATTGGAGCGCCGATTGCTGTCGGTGATGGCGCCGGAAAGTGGGCCCCTGCCGTGCTCGGCGAGGTCGCCGAGTTAACTGGCGAGATTCAAATCGTCACTGCGCCAGCACCGCTGATCGGGGTCGGATTCGCGCCAGTGAAAGCGGAGCGCCCTGACTTCGTCGTGCAGAAACTCGTCGAGCTTGGCATCGATCGAATTGTCGTGCTCGAGACGCGACGTTCGGTCGTCCGATGGGACGGGACGAGAGGGGCAAAGCAGCTTGATCGCATGAATAGGGTTGCAGCCGAAGCGTGCATGCAAAGCAAGCGGCTGTTTCGTCCCCTGATCGAGGGACCGGTGTCGCTGACCTCGCTTCACTCTGACGGCTACCAGATAGCACTCGCCGAACCAGGAGGGCCGCCGCTCGGTTTACAAGGACTATCGCCGGACGGTTCACTCATCTGCGTCGGTCCCGAAGGCGGTTGGAGCGAGGAAGAGCTCGCCGGAAAAGACCGTGTTGGGTTGCCAGGAACGATTCTGCGGGCCGAAACTGCTGCGATTGCGGCGGGGGTTTTGTTGGCCTCGCAGCGGTCAATTTATTAGAGGAAAAGAAAGAGTTCACCAACAGTGGTTGAACCTGCGCTCTGCGCCGCCTAACGTGTTGCACGAAGCGACGGGCCTAAGGGTGTCGCGTGGTCGAGCAGCACCGCACGGGTGTTCCGGTCTAAGTTCTGATCGCTGGGAGACGTATGAGCGCTGAGCACGACGAGCACAATGAAGCGGGGTCGGTATACGGCCGCCGGGTTGGTGAACGTCTTCGGGCCATCCGCCGTCAGAAGCGACTCTCGCTGCAAGAGGTAGAGGCAACCTCCGATCAGGAGTTCAAGGCGTCGGTCCTTGGCGCGTATGAGCGTGGCGAACGAGCGATCTCGGTGCCACGCCTCGAACGGCTCGCACAGTTCTACAACGTCCCCGTCGATCAGCTGCTCCCACGAGTGTCTGCACTTGGAATGACCCCGAGCGCTATCGATCTCACCGAACGCTCCGGTCGTTCGGGAGTCACGCTTAATCTGACGCAGCTCGACGCGGTCGCCGGCCCGGAGGGCGAAATGCTCGCCCGTTACCTCGGCATGATCCAGGTACAACGCCAAGACTTTAACGGTCGAGTCCTGACGGTTCGTCAAGACGACCTCCGAGCCGTGGCGTGTATTCTTGGCGTCGATATCGATCACGCAGTAGATCGACTCTCTGATCTCGGCCTCGCCCAAGCTCCTGCCTCCTAGGACCCTTTCGTTTAGGCCTCGGCCGGCACAATTCTGATCGCTCCGGCTGGGCCAACAACCCAGAGCTCGGAACACGAGCCGTCGTGAGCGGCACCTTCTGCATCCGAATCGCGAGTTTCGATACCGGTTGCACCGGCAACTGTTGCGAGTGCGACTCCATTCTCACCGTCACGTGCCGCGTAGAACCCCCAGACTGTGTCGGTCTCCTTGTTGAGAAGTGCGGCGACAGGACCATCGCCGCAGGCTTCGGTGATATCGACGGCGACGGCATCGCCTGTCCCGACGCCAAAACGTTCATTGCCAACAACGACTTCGGTCGTCGTCTCGGTCGGGGAATCGTCTGGAGCGAGGGCGAGCAGGCCAGCGAGACACAAGCAGGCAAACGTGGCGGCAACCCCGAGGCCAAGCAGGCGCCGTTGTGCCTCGGTTCGAGGCGCTTGCGAGTCGACGGGAGCGGGCTGTCGTTCACTCAGCTTTGCCAGTGTGCCTATGGCGCGTTTTGCGCCGTATGGGCCCGACTCTTGGCGAAGCCTGCTCGCGAGCTGGTACCAGACGACTCGATTGGCCACCGTTGTCTCAGCGGCATCCCACCGCTCAATGAGGGTGTCGACGATTTGGGCGAGACTGGCGAGGTCGACGAGTGGGTCGTCGCTTACTCCATCGGGGCTGCAGATCAGCGCCTTGCTACCAGCGAGCACGATGTGGTCAAGGGTGAGTTTGCCGTGGACCAGCGAGCGTGAGTGCAGGGCGGCGAGGGTCGCGCACACTTGGGCAAGCACAGCGGCTGCTTCTGGGGGAGCGGCAACCTTGGTACGGAGTGTTTCGGTGCCTGCGTGCTCGGTGATGATCGTGAGTGGATCAGGATCGAATCGGTGCAGGCGGACCACACCGTGGTGGTGGGCCTTGGCCAGCCACTTGGCCTCAGCCGTTCGATCGTGCTGGTCGCCGCTGAGCGCAACCTTGTGTACAAAAAGCTGTCCATCGTTGCTGGACAGGGTGACCCGGGTAGCCAAAACAGTCTCCTTTGAGGAGTTGTGCTGTGTTGGATGCCACCACAAGGGTCGGCGGCGATCGAGGGTGTGACCTACCCGAGCGGCTCAATGTAGCTCAGCCGACCCGGCGTGCCAAGAGTGAATTCCAAACCAGAAACCGGTGACGGCTGTACGATGAGGCGAATCCATGACTGCACCAGTGAAGATACACGTCCCCGGAAATCATCTGATGACAGCCCTGCTCGGATCGCGCGATGAACAGCTGCGGTTGGTGGAGGACGCGTTTGACGCGTCAATCCTTGTGCGAGGCAACGAGATCACCGTCGAGGGTCCCGAAGCGGAGAAGGCGGCAAAGGCTCTGGAAGAGCTCGTCCTAGTTCTCGAACGGGGCCAAAGCCTCGACACGACCCTGATCGGGCGCGCCATCGAGATGGTCGCCGAAGACGAACGACCCTCAGAGGTTCTGACCGACCGAGTAGTCACGACCTCGCGAGGCAAAGTGGTACGGCCAAAGACGGCCGGCCAGAAGCGCTACATCGACGCCATTCGTGAGCACATGATCACCTTCGGCATTGGGCCAGCGGGAACCGGTAAAAGCTGGCTCGCAGTTGCATGTGCGGTCAAGGCGTTGCAAGAGAAGCAGGTTGAACGCATTCTTCTCACCCGCCCTGCCGTAGAAGCCGGCGAGCGGCTCGGTTTCCTGCCCGGCGATCTTTTGTCGAAGGTCGACCCATACCTTCGGCCGCTCTACGACGCCCTGCAAGACATGGTCGGAGCAGAAGGAATGGCCAGCCTTCTGGCGAAGGGGTCAATCGAAGTTGCGCCGTTGGCCTTTATGCGAGGTCGAACCCTCAATGACAGCTTCATCATTCTTGACGAAGCGCAAAACACCACGCCAGAACAGATGAAGATGTTTCTGACTCGCATCGGATTCGGCTCCCATTGTGTAATCACGGGCGACGTCACTCAGGTCGACCTTGGTGGAGCGCGAAGCGGGCTGAACGAGATCGAGTCGATCCTCACTGGCATCGAGGGAGTTGGCTTCGTCCACCTCGGTTCGAAAGACGTCGTGCGCCATCGCATCGTGCAAGACATCGTCGACGCCTACGATCGGCATAGCCAGTGATCAAACGGACTCGACCAGTCGCCGAAGACGCAGCCGTCGAGGAAGACGCTGTCGTAGCGGAAGAACTCGAGATCAACGAACACGATGGCTCATTGCACAAGGCGGGCGACGTCACCGTCTCGGCCAGTGACGAACGAACTGCGCTCGAGCCACTCGTCGATACCGAACGATGGGGTGAAGTCGTGCTCCAGACAGTGTTGGGCGAGGATGTCATCTCGGGCAACGTCGACGTGTTCTTCGTCGACGAAGACATGATGGCCGACCTCAACCGCACCCACATGGGTGCCGATGGCCCAACCGACGTCTTGAGTTTCCCACTCGATGACAGCGATGCCCTCGGACTCGACTTGCCTGGCCTGCCCCACCATCTTGGCGACATCGTGTTGTGCCCATCAGTTGCTCACAGCCAAGCGGCTGACCATGCGGGCGACTACGAGTCCGAGTTGACCTTGTTACTCGTGCACGGAGTTCTGCACCTACTCGGCCACGACCACGCCGAGACAGACGAGACCATCCGCATGCGGGCCCGTGAAGCGGTCCACCTAGAGCGATACGGCATCGCTCACCCGACACCATGAACGCGACACCATGAATACAGTCCTTCTCCTCCTCAGCGGCCTTTGCCTTATCGCGACAGCGTTCTTAGTCGGCGCCGAGACTGCGTTGGCCCAAACGAGCCCAAGTCGAATCGTGTCGCTTGAAGGTGTCGCGCTGAAGAAGCGCGAACGAGTGCTACGACTGCTCAACGATCCGGAGGCGTTGCTCAACCCGCTCCGCCTCGTGGTGGTGATGCTCCAGGTCACTGAGGTCACCATTGTTACTGTTCTGGCGTTCGACTGGCTTGGCTGGCCTGGGCTCGTCGGTCCTGCGCTCCTCAACGCCATGTTGCTCTTTGTTGTCACCGAGGTAGGCCCCCGAACGCTCGGCATCTTGCACGCCGATCGTCTTGCCGTGGCGCTCGCGGGGCCGATCTCGGGACTCGTTGGTAGTTATCCAATTCGTTTGGTCTCGAGGGCCCTGATTGGGTTCACGAACTGGCTCGTGCCTGGCAAGGGTTTGCGAAAGGGGCCGTTCGCAACGCCGGAAGAGTTCATCGCGCTGGCCGACGCCGCCCTCGAAGACGCGGTCATCGAAAAAGAAGAACGAGACCTAATTGAGTCAGTCATAGAGTTCGGCGACACGATCGTCAGAGAAGTCATGGTTCCCCGGACCGATATGACCACCGTGCAGCGCGAGGTGGCGGTTGATGAAGCGCTTGAGATCTGCTCGGCCGCTGGCTTCTCCCGCCTGCCCGTTGTCGGCGAAAGCACCGATGACATCGTCGGGTTGATTTACATGAAAGATCTCATCAGGGCCGAACTCGACGATCGGGGCCGTGACCGCTCCGACGAGCACCTTCGTGTGGCACGATTCGTACCCGAGACCAAGTCTGTCTCAACCCTCCTGAAAGAAATGCAGCAGGAGAGCTTTCACTTGGCGATGGCGGTCGACGAATACGGTGGAATCGCAGGGCTCGTCACCCTCGAAGACCTCATTGAAGAATTGGTTGGCGAGATCGTCGACGAATACGACAAAGAAGAACCCCTCATGGTGAGGCAAACCGATGGCTCTCTCAGGGTCGATGGTCGCATGTTGATCGACGAATTGAACGATCTCGGCACCATCACTCTTCCCGAGGGCGATTTCGACACCGTTGGCGGCCTTGTGTTCGATCTATTCGGCCGGGTGCCCGTGATTGGCGAGACAGCCGAGGTCGAGGGTTATCGGCTGCGCGTCGATCGCGTACATGGCCGACGGATTACACGCGTGCATATTGCTCGTGTTGCCGAGCCAGCAGTTGAGGTAGAGCAATGACCATCATCCAACCAGAAGCCGGATTCCGATCTGGGTTTGTGACATTGCTTGGCCGCCCGAATGTCGGCAAGTCGACACTGCTGAATCAACTGATCGGCACGAAGGTCACCATCACATCAGACAAGCCACAGACGACGCGCCACCAAATTCGTGGTCTGTACAACAAGCCCGGCTGCCAAATTGTCTTCGTCGATACGCCTGGCATCGGCAAGCCTCGTAGCGCGTTGGGAAAGAAGCTCAATGCCACGGCCGAAGACGCCAGCAAAGGCGTCGACGTTGTGTGTTTCGTGATCGACGGCCGCACTGGATTCGGCACCGGCGACGAGTTCCTGGCGAAGAGCCTTAATCCTGAGAACACCGTTGTTGTGCTGAACAAGTGCGACAACCTCGACCCGGTTCGCATTGGGTCCCAGCTAAGCCGGCTCGGATCGCTCGACGCATCGGCCTATTTCCCGATCTCAGCGTTTACCGGCAAAGGCGTACCCGAACTGCTCGAGCATCTTGCGTCGCGCATGCCAGAGGGCCCGATGTGGTATCCCGAAGAGCAGATCAGCGACACTCCCGATCCTCAATGGGTGGCTGAGCTAGTGCGAGAGCAACTCCTGCGGGTCACCCGTGACGAAGTCCCTCACTCAGTAGCAACCAGGGTGACCGACTACGACTGGCCCCATATCCGGGTCGAGATCTTGGTCGAGCGCGATTCCCAGAAGGGGATCGTGATCGGCAAGAAGGGGGCAGTCCTCAAAGAGGTCGGAGTGAAGGCTCGCTCCCAGCTGCCGAAGGGCACCTATCTCGAGCTTGCCGTCACCGTCGACCCTGACTGGCAGCAAGATCCGCTCGCGGTCGAACGGCTCGGCTACTAGCTCACGCGTCGGTCAGGCTGGCCTCGTCGAGCTCCCGTAGGAACGCGAGCACCTCTTCTTGCTTCGCCGTGCGACGCATTGGCGGCATGGAATTGATGAGGTCCCATCGATACGACTTCGTCGTTGCCAGGCGCGGATCGAAGACGGCGACGACGCCTCGGTCATCTGAGCGGCGGATAAGCCGACCGGCGGCCTGGGCTAGGAGTATCTGCGCCCGGGGAAGATCGACGTCTCTGAACGCATAGCGGCCGGCCTTGTCTCGTTTGGCCTGAGTCACTGGCTCGTCAGGACGAGGAAACGGGATTCGGTCGATGGTGACGAGCGTGAGTGTGTCTCCCGGAAGATCAACACCTTGCCAAAAGGACATCGTCGCAAGAAGCACGGTTCGAGGGTCTTCCATGAACCGCTCGATCAGGATCCCCTTCGCAGCATCACCTTGTGTCAAGACAGGGAAGTCAAGCTCATCGACGAGCTGATCGGCGGCTTCACGCATGGCTGACGCGCTGGTAAAGAGCCCGAGCGTTCGGCCCCCTGCGGCGTTGATGAGCGTGGCCATCTCGTCTCGGACTGCCTGGCGGTATGAGTCGCTGCTTGGCTTCGGCAGGTGAGTGGCGCAATACAACATGCCTTGGGTCGCATAGTCGAATGGTGACCCGACACGCTCGATCGCTATCGATGGGTCGAGGCCGAGCTCACCGACTAGTGCGTCTGGAAGCGTCGCGCTGGTCATCACCACGCACCGGCCGGGCCAAAGCCTCGCTTCAAGGATGTCGGCAGTGTCGAGCGGTGTGCGGCGAAGATATGGGTTGTTCTCGTTGCCATCAACCCACAGCACATCGGAGTCGTTTGACGCCATCGTGGCGTCGATGTCGTCGATGAGGGACGTGAGAGTGATCATCACCCGTTCAAGCTTCGCCGCGACATCTGTGTTCGCCGATGTCTTGAGCTTTCTGGCCGCCGCGAGAGCCTTGTCAGTCCTATTGCGAGCCGTGCTCATGGCCGAGACGAGCTCGGGTGTAACTTCAGCGAGTTTACCGACTTGGTTGCGAAGGAGATTGTCGAAATCGGCTGCGACTCGGTCGAGTTGAGCCGGTATCACCTCGTCGGTGAATGTGCCCCTGATTCGGCGGGCCGCGCTTCTCAAGCGACCACCGCCAAGTTCGCTCCCGCACGTTGCGCTGAGAACCTCAGGAAGGTGGTGCGCTTCATCGAAGATGACGACGTCGTGTTCAGGAAGTAGATCGGCCCCAGAGGCAAGGCTAAGGCCGTAGTAATGGTGGTTTGTGACGATGACGTCGGCCTCTCGTGCCGCGTTTCGCGCCAGTTCAGAGAAGCATTTGTTACCGGACGGGCAGCGAGCCGCTCCGGGACACTCGTCTGGTCCGACGGAGACCGCCTGCCACAATTCGGACGGGGGAGCCGGATCGAGCTCTTCGCGGTCACCGTAGAGCGTCGACTCTGCCCACGTTCTGAGGTCCTTCAGGTGCTCATCGGGAGATCGGCCCCGCAGAAGTTGGAGTTGTTCGTCATGCTTCGCCTTGCCGAGCTCCTCGAGCCGCTGCAGGCACAGGTAGTTGCCGCGACCTTTCAGAACTGCGGCGCTCACATCCCGCTCGAGCGCGGCGGCGATAAGAGGCACGTCTTTGTTGACGAGCTGACTTTGTAACGCGATTGTTGCGGTCGCCACGACGACCGTTCGGTTGGCGGCAATTGCGGGCACGAGGTAGGCCAGAGACTTGCCGGTGCCGGTGCCTGCTTCCACGAGATATGGCCGCTTTTCGGCGACCGCAGCCTCAACTCCACGAGCCATCTGGAGTTGGCCCTGACGGACTTCACCGCCGGGCAGCGTATGGGTGACTGCACCCAATAGTCGTTCGGCTCTAGACACGTTCAAGAGCCTACGGACTACCATCGACAGACGCGACGTCCGCCGGCCCGCAGTTTGAGAGATCATGTAGCAATGACCAAAAAGAGCGAAAGCGCTGAAATCGAGCTGGATAGCGATGTCGCGAGCGCTCTAGCTGCGATCTTTTTTGGCGAACC
>JBBKWJ010000114.1:0-29522 GCA_037968895.1 Acidimicrobiales bacterium | reverse complement strand
GTGACTGGTGGCAATGGTTCTCCTGCCGCAACGTCATATGTCATGTGCGTTCCCCTTTTTGTGCGTGGCGATCCCCTCGCCCATCGGGGCGACTGTAGTCGCTCGACTACAATAGGGTCAAGTGCCCGGCTCTTCTACCTCCGGCGATAGCCTGGCCGGATGGAAAAGTTCGGCTTCGTTGGTCTCCCAAACGCAGGCAAGTCCTCGCTCTACAACGCTCTCACTGGCGGCAGCGCACTAGCTGCGCCATACGCGTTTGCGACGACCGACCCAAACATCGGGATCGCCAAGGTGTTTGACACCAGGATCGAAGCGATGGCCGAGCTTTCGAACTCGAAAAAGATTGTCACCGCCACGGTCCAATTCAACGACATCGGCGGTCTAGTAGCAGGTGCAAGCCAAGGCGAGGGCCTCGGCAACAAGTTCTTGTCTGGAATTCGCGAGGTAGATGCCATCGTTTTCGTACTGCGGGCGTTCCGCGATACCGACGTTCCTGGCCCTCAAGATCCTCTCGAACACTTGGGTGTGGTCGAGACCGAGCTCACCCTCGCAGACCTTGACACCGTCGAGCGTCAACTCGACAAGCGGCGGAAGGCGGCAAAGACCGACAAGTCGCTGCAGCCTGAGGTCGACGCTGCTGATGCGGCCCTGAAGTTTCTCGAAGAAGGGACGCCGCTCTACCGATCGGCGTTGAGCGATGACCATCGAGAGTTACTCAAGCCGTGGTTCCTTCTGACCAACAAGCCCGTGCTTGCCATTGTCAATCTCGACGAAGGTCAGCTAGAGGATGTCGACGCGGTGATTGCTCCTGTCCAAGCCGAGCTTGGCGAGGTAGCGCCAGTTTTCGGTGCGTGTATTCAGCTCGAGGCCGAAGCGGCGCAGCTCGACAAAGAGGATCGGGCCGAAATGCTTGATGCGCTCGGACTCGGCGAAGGTGCGCTACCTGTCTTCCTCCAGAAGGCATATCACGTGCTCGGACTGCGGACCTTCATCACCACCGGCCCGGAAGAGACAAGGGCCTGGACCTACCGCGTTGGTTCAACGGCTCCAGAGTGTGCTGGCAAGATCCATACCGATCTGCAGCGGGGCTTCATCCGAGCCGAGACAATCGCCTGGGACGAACTGCTTGAGTGCGGTTCGCTGACGAAGGCTAAGGAACTAGGTAAGGTTCGCTCAGAGGGCAAGGACTACATCGTGCAAGATGGCGATGTGATGGAGATTAGATTTAACGTATGACCGACTCTCACCACGGCTGGCTCGTAAGAGACGGAGTGGTCCTGGCATCGCTTGAGGTGCCACAGGGACGGAAAGCACGCGGTCGTGGCCTGCTCGGCCGAGACCACTTTTCCGGAGCGATGCTAATTCAGCGCACTCGGTCAGTGCATTCGGTCGGCATGCGCTTCGACCTTGACATCGCAGTACTCGATTCCGATGGTGTGGTCATCAAGACCCTACGATTGCGACCTCATCGACTCACTGCGCCAATGATTCATGCCCACTCGATTGTTGAGGCCGAGGCTGGAGCATTTGGCTCTTGGGAGCTCAAGATTGGTGACCAACTTGAGATTCGGGAGCTTGAGGTTGAGGAGTGAGCAGTGGGGGAGCGCTGCTGATTGTTGGGACGCCTATTGGCAACCTGAGTGACATTTCATCGCGCGGCGTTGAGGCACTAACAAGGGCCGACGTCATCGCCTGTGAAGACACCAGACGAACCGGGATGCTACTCAAGCACCTTGGTGTACCGAAGCGCCCATTCGTCGTGGTCAATGAGCACACCGAGTTTGACGCATCGACCAAACTCGTCGATCGGATCCTTGCGGGTGAAACCGTTGCCTTGGTGAGCGATGCAGGGATGCCGCTCGTTTCAGACCCGGGTGAGCGGCTAGTCGCCAGCGCCCTTGAAGCAAACTGTGTGGTCGATGTCATGCCGGGCCCCACTGCGATTTCGGCCGCCCTGGTGCTCAGCGGATTGAGCTCCCGCCGCTTCGTCTTTGAGGGCTTCTTGCCCCGCAAGGGCAGTGAGCGGGCGACAGTCCTGCTCGACATCGCCCAGTCGCCCCGCACTGTTGTGCTCTACGAGTCGCCCCGCCGAGTCACGAAGACGCTGGCCGATCTGGCCGCAGCCTGTGGCGGCGATCGTCAGGTCGCAGTAGCTCGTGAGCTCACGAAGTTGCATCAAGAGGTCTGGCGAGGATCGCTCGCGGCAGGGAGCGCCTACTTTGCCGATGCAGCGGCAAAGGGTGAGTTCGTCGTTGTCGTCGAGGCCATTTCCACTGATACCGCCGAGGTAACCGATGACGACATCTCGGCTCAGCTCCGCATCCACCTCGACGACGGCCTTAGCGTCCGCGATGCCACCGCCGAAGTTGTAGGCCAACTCGGCGTTGCGAAACGCCGGGTCTACGCAATCGCGACCGATCTGAGGTCACAATGACTGCGAAAGCATCCTCGACGAGAGTCGACAAGTGGCTCTGGAGCATTCGAGCTTTCAAGACCAGGACCTCGGCCGGTGATGCCTGCTCGACCGGCAAGGTTCGGGTCAACGGTGAACCAGCGAAGCCAGCAACCAAGGTCAGCGTCGGCGACCTCGTCGAAGCCAGACGAGGGTCTCGCCAGCTTGTCTACGAGGTCACAGCGATCATCGAGAAACGTGTCTCTGCTGCTGCTGCGGCCGAGTGCTACATCGATATGTCACCGGTCGAAGAAACGCCTGACCCGGTATTCGTTGTTCCTGGCGGCACTCGCGAACGGGGCGCCGGTCGCCCTACGAAACGAGACCGACGAATCATTGATCAGTTTCGAGGTCGAGAGCGTGAGTAAACGTCTTATCGAGACCATTGGGGCGTGCCCTCTCGACTGTCCCGATGGCTGCTCATGGGTTGTTTCTGTCGACCCGGAGTCGGGAAAGGCAATGAAAATCCGGGGCAATCCTGCGCACCCGTTTACCCAGGGTGGGCTCTGTAAGAAAGTCAACCCGTGGTTGACGTTCGCAGACGACCCGGGCCGGCTCACCACCCCACTCCGCCGGGTCGGCCCTAAGGGCAGCGGTGCGTTTGAGGCGATCAGCTGGGACGACGCACTTGGCGAGATCGCGGCTCGTTTCGAAGCAACCCGAGACGCACACGGGGGAGAGGCAATCTGGCCGTACTACGGCACTGGCAACGTCGGCTTTGTTCAAGGCGTCGGCGGTCAACCAGGGCATCGGCTCTTTGACGCTCTTGGCGCCTCTCGACATGCGGCCACGATCTGTTCGGTCAGTGGCCACGTCGGCATCGGCTACACCGCGGGTTCGGCGTTTGGCCTAGAGCCGCACACAGTTGTCAACGCCAAGACGATTCTCATTTGGGGATCTAACACGTTGACCGCCAACCAACACTGGTGGCCGTTCGTCGAAGAAGCGAGGGCCAACGGCGCCGCCGTCGTAGTTATCGATCCGCTGCGCACGAGAACAGCCGAGCGAGCAGACCTGCATATCGCGCTGAAGCCCGGCACCGATGGCGCTCTTGCGCTTGGTCTGTGCCGCTACCTCGTCGACAACGACCTGATTGATCGTGGGTTTCTTGCTGACCGCACCACCGGTTTTGATGAGTTTAGAGAGTCGCTCGGCCCCTGGGATCGTGCCACAACGGCGGCAGAGTGCGGCATCGAAGAAGCAGCTATCGAAGCGGTCGGGAAGCTATTGAGCGTCGATGGTGCCGTTGCCATCAAGCTCGGCCAAGGCATGCAGCGTCAGGCCAACGGAGGGCAAGCAGCGCGAGTTGTGTCGTGCCTTCCGGCACTTCTTGGAAGCTACGGCAAGTCAGGCGGTGGCCTCGTCTATTCCACTTCAGACTCGTATGCCCTCAACACCGGCTCGCTACGCTTTAGCCCCACGAGGTCACTAGCGATGACCAACCTGGCATCAAACCTCAATGAACTGACCGGCCCTCCTGTGCATGCGTTGATGGTGCTTTGTGCCAATCCAATGGTGTCGAATCCGGACATCAACGGGGTCGAGCGCGGCCTCGCTCGCAACGATCTCTTCACGGTGGTCGTCGACATCTTCATGACCGAAACCGCGGCGTACGCCGACATCGTGTTGCCATCGACGATGCAGCACGAGCAATTCGAACTCAATGACTCGTTCGCTCACAGCATTCTCAACTGGAACGAACCGGCGGTTGCGCCGGCAGGCGATTGTCTGAGCCATACAGAGATGTTCCGTCGCCTGGCGACCATCATGGGAATCGAAGATCCTGCTGCGTACGCCAGCGACGAAGAGATCATTGATCGCCTGCTCGACACCCCGCCTCTCCGGGAAGCTGGGATCACGAGGGAGGTGCTTCGGGCGAAGGGCTTTGCGCAGATGCCGGTTACCGATGTGTCGCCGTTCGCAGTGCGGTTTCCGACCTCTTCTGGTTACTTCGAGTTTGCGTCTGGCCGAGCCGAGGTTGATGGGCACGGTCGGCTACCGAACTACCGTCCGATGGCTGAAGCTGGCGAGACTGGCTACGTCCTGCTCGCGATTGCGAGCGACTGGCATATCAATAGCGTGTTCGCGGGGACTGAGAAAACACGCAGCCGAACCGAAGCGCCACACCTTACGATGCATCCCGTCGACGCCGAAGCAGAGGGAGTTTCGTCTGGAGATGAGGTCGTCGTCTCCAACGCCAGAGGTGAGGTGGCGATGATCGTCGACGTCTCCGACACAACGCGACGAGGCGTGGTTACCACTACAAAGGGCTGGTGGACCCAGGGATTAAATCGAACCGTCGAAGACCGCGACTCTGACATGGGACGCGGCGCTGTGTTCCACGACAATCGGGTGCAAGTACGCCCCCGCTCCTAGCGCTCACGTCGGTTTGGCACAACTACACGACGGCGCGCTTTTACCCGCACCTGGTGGTGCGGATACTCAGCAGCACAATTGGCACGGCCTTGCCTCTACCCGGTTAGGGGAGGCTGGTCGAGAACGACCTGGTTTGTTGATTCCGACTCAACACGATCTGGCCGAGGTGAAGCATCGTGTGATGTCTTCGACATACAAGACCAAGATTTGTTTCGGTAGTCGTCCCGCCTCGAGATCTTTCGACCAGATGGTGCACGTCGCACCACTGATGTGATCGGTCACATCCATCGACCACACATCCTCGGTCACGGATCTGGATTGCTCTGCGTAAAGCTGGCGGAATCAACGGCGTCGCCCGGTTATAAGAGAGCACCACATCTGGACCGTCGAAGATGATGCGGCGAAAAGACGCGTCGCACATGAGTTGTGCGATCACAGCTGGGGGTAGATCACCGGAGCGGTGCAGCTCACTTCGCAGAGCTTCGAGCGACCATTGCTTGCCGACACCGTCAATGATCCCACCCAGGGTCGCGATATCGATTATCGCATCAATTTTGGTTCTGCGATCGCTCCCGGACGTACCGGCAGACGGCGAACCGTCGCCATCTGCGTCGCCGGCAATCTCGCCGGTGAGGTTCGCGATCAGTGTGTCGGCCTGGCGTTGTCGCAGCGTGCGGGGTTCGACGACTCCGCTGGTGGAGTCAGGAATGGAGAAAATACCGTTGAGGAATACTTCGCCCATGTCACCAGGAAGGGAGAACGACCCGGTCACGGAACCATTGAGAGTCGATTGGGCTGCGATCGACCGGTTGTCGAATTCCTTCTCGACATCGCCAGTTCCGTTTTTCGTGATCCGCCATTCCCATTGCTTCACCAGTCGGTTGAACGAATCAACATCGCGACCGGGGATCGCATCCAAAAACTGTTGTTCAATGTCGGCGAACTCTTCCCGGTGTGAGCGCCATGCTGAGGCGAGGGCGTCGGCGTGGCCGAGGCTGATCTCGCCATTCATCACCGCTTTGGCGGATGCTGTGTTGGAGGAAAGGAATGACGCTAAGCGAAGTTGTTTACTTGCCTCTTTGTTGGTGATGTGTTGTTGATGAGCGACATACCGCGTGTCGGAGGCATTCGGAGCCACAGGTTGGCCAAGTTTGGAGCGCAGCGAGAAACTTGCTTAGAGAGGAGGCCCTCAAGGCCGACGAACGGCAGCGGCCCAGAGTTCGAAGAGTTCGCGTTGAGCTTGTTTCGCACCGTTCGTGGTGACGGGCAGATCGGCAACACGTTCAAGTGCGGAAGCAAGGTTTTCCAGCGCGTCAGCGGCACACGGTTCGCTGTTCTCTTTGTGTGCAGCGAGCTGCACCGGGGAGTAGTTCATGAGTAAACACTACTCAGGGGGTCTGACAGTCGAGGGTGCGTTTTACCAGGTCAGAAAAGAAATCACAGACTTTTCCAATTGTTGTATGTATCCGATACCTACAACTCAGTGTTACTCGCAGGCTTTGAAAGTTCCTTCGCCGGTGCAGACATCGGTACCAGCACCGCCGTCGATTGTGTTGGCTCCAGGACCGCCGTCGAGGATGTCGTCGTCGTCGCCACCGCGCATGATGTCCGCACCTTCGCCTCCAACGAGGTGGTCACTACCTCGCCAGCCGCCGAGTACATCGTTGCCATCGTTGCCTTCGATGTAGTCGTTGTCGCCGCTGCCACGCAGCACGTCGTCGCCGAGCCCACCAAAGATCTGGTCGTCGCCGCTAGCGCCATCAATGTCGTCGTTGCCGTCGTCGCCGTAGATTACGTCGGCACCGCCCCGCCCATTGATCGTGTCGTCGCCCTCAAGGCCGCAGATCACATCGGGTCCGCTCGTTCCTTCGATCACGTCGTTGCCACTCGTGCCAAAGATCGTGCATCCTCGCGGGTTGTCGGGCCCGACGACGATGCTGACAGTGACGAGATTGCTTCGCCAGCTCTCGTTGAGTGCGGCGTCAAAAGCTTTCACGAAATAGGTGTGGTCTCCACCAGGGAGGTCGTTTAAATTGGCTGTCGTACTCGTCGTGGTGGCGACGATGGAACGGTCAGCATTGTCGTAGACGTTGTAGCCGGCCACACCTACGTTGTCGGTCGAGGCGAGCCACGTGAGCGTGACGTCGTCACCAGCCACAGATGCAATCGTCAGGCCGCGAGGTGACGACGGCCGTTCGGTGTCACCGGGAGGAGCGTTCTCGCACAGTCGAATGAGATTGTCAGCCGATCGGGAACCATCGCCAGTGATCCGACCGCCAAGCCATAGGCACCCGTCTGGTGAGCCGTGAATGCCCCAGATTCCGGCCCCGGCGCTGGTCAGCTGCGGGTAGAACGAATCGACACGATCACCTGTTGCGGCGTCGAATGCCAGAACCCATGTAGCGAGGCCCTGATCAAGAATGGGGCCATTAGTCTCGCCGGCAGGCGCATTGAACCGGAACCAGATTCGATCGTTCGACATCCAGTAGTTTGAGTCTTTGCGGCAATGACAGCCGGCATAGACACGATCGCCTACGACCTCCAGATCTTGGAAGTCGCCAGTGGGATCGGTGTAGTGAAATTGGGTGAGGAGTAGGTCGGATTCCCGAAGGACCTGTACGTAGTGTTCGCTTCCCGCGACGAACACGTTGCCGCCCGCTACTTCGACGTCATACGCGTATTGGCGGGTCGGGAGCGGTGTGTTGTATTTGAATGGGAGGACACCGGCTGCGTTTTGGCTTGAGCTCGCGTTGAGTGCAGCGAATCCGCCAGGGCGATTGGCCCCGTTGACCTGGTCGAAGTAGCCAACGATGTACACGCGGTCAGCTGACGGGCTCGCGGTAATTCCCCACACCGTGCCGCCTGAAACTGCGGGAAGCCATGAGACGTCGTGCACACCGGTGGCCACATCGAAGCGGGCCGCCTGACTGGCGGCTGATGTCCCAGCACTCGAGCTGACGGTGGAGAAACGGCCGCCGACATAAAGTTTTCCGTCGCGCACGTCAAGACCACGGACCATCGCGGCACCGGCAACTCGTCCAGACCAATCGGTCTGCACCTGGCCAGTGGATGGGTCGACGGCTGCGATCGCTCGTCGATTGACGCCGTTTATCGAGTTGAATTCACCGCCGACGAACAAAGTGGCGCCGTCTTCGGAGCGATCAAGCGCGTAGACCGGCTTGTCAAGAACAGGGCGGAATCCGGCATCGAAGGCGCCGGTTGTTGCATCAAACGCGGCAAGGAACGGCTGGTCTACAGCCGTGGCTCCGTCGGTGGCTTGAAGGAATCGACCCCCGACATAAATGCGGTTCCCGATTTGCTCAATCGCAAAAATGTGCGATTTGATCGTGTCGGTTTGGGTGCCGGTGGCGAGACCCTGGACGCCCCACGAGATGGTGTTCTCGCTCGCCAGCTCGGCCGAAGCTGGTGTCGAAAACGCCACTAACATGGCGGCAAACAACGCGGTCGCCGCAATAGATCGTATGAAGTTCTGCATAAGTCCCTCGTCTAGAAAACGCCAAAGCCGCCGCTTCCGCTAACGACGTTGTATCACGAACCAAAACTCAGGGGCCATGGGTATCGGAACTAGTCGGTCTAGGCCTCATCGAAGTCGACGCCCCAGGCGAGTGAGAATCCACGGGGTAGGAGCCAGCGCCCCGACTCGGTGAGGTGGTGATCTTCGGTGATCCCGACGAGTTCCCAGATCGGCAGCACGGCGGCGAATGCGGCTTCGAGCGCGTTGAATTCTTCGGACCCAATCGAGGGGCGCTTGGCCGGTTGGTGCTTCGTGAGCGCCATCGCGGCAAGGCGATCCGGAGCGGCGTCGGCACCAACGCCTTCGGTAGCGAGAAATGCCACGACGGGTAGCCAGTCGACGCATTCAAGAGTGGCTGGGTTGTCGTCGGTGCTGCCGCCTTCCGGGTATGACCAGGCTGCTGTCGCCGCGAGAAGCACATCTTCGTCATCGAGAACTGAAAGGTCAAGATCGCTGGCATCCATACGGCGGAGGAGTTCTGGGCCCAGTAACGAGAGCCGAAGCTGCTTTTCAAACCGGACTCGCGTTGTCTCGAGCTCCACTGGCGCATCTTCGCCCTGATGCTCGGCCAGAGATGTCGCGAGAGCGTCGGCGGCCTGAAGTTCTATCGAGCGAAAGAGCTCTTGGAATGCGGCATCTCCGGCGACGAGCGATTCTTCGAACATGGCGACCAGCTTAGGAGCATCGTCGCAGCTTAGGAGGGTTGCGGCTGACCGGGCTATCCTCGGCCCAAGTTGCCAATGCAGGGGATCGCTCGTGTCAGACATCGTCATTACCGGAACAGGGCTATTCACGCCTGCTGAGTCAATTTCCAATGCTGAGCTGGTGGCATCGCTGACTATTGCCACTGAGCGATGGAACGCAGCACACGCTGATGCGATCGCCGACGGAACCCTGGGGGCCCGCGCCGAGCCGGATGAGAACTTCATCTTCAAAGCGTCTGGAATCAGGTCGCGTTATGTCATGGAGAAGTCAGGGATTCTCGATCCCGATCGACTGCGCCCACGTTTAGATCTGAGAAGCGAGGACGAGCTTGGCCTCCAAGCCGAGATGGCGTTGCCCGCAATAGAGGAGGCTCTCGCCGCGGCTGGAAGAACCGGCGCCGATGTTGATTGCATCATCGTCGGCTGCTCGAACCTGCAACGGGCCTACCCCGCCGTCGCAATTGAGATCCAGAACGCGATCGGGGCGAAGGGATGGGGATACGACATGAATGTCGCGTGCTCATCGGCCACCTTCTCTATGCAGGCAGCCGCCGATGCTCTACGCAATGGAACCGCAAATTGTGCTCTCGTCGTAAACCCCGAGATCACGTCGGGTCACAACAATTTTGAACTTCGAGACTTTCACTTCATTTTTGGCGATGCCTGCACAGTCACCGTGCTCGAGCGCGAAGACGACGCGATCAGCCCCGAACGCTGGCAAGTTCTTGGTACGAAGCTGGCCACCTCGTTCAGTAACAACATCCGAAACGATGCCGGATTCCTGAACTGTGCTGAGGATGGTGAGCGAGACCCGTCCGAGCTCGTTTTCCGCCAGCATGGGCATCGCGTATTCAAAGAGGTGTGCCCGCTTGTGGTGACTCACATCAACGAGCATCTTGCTGCGGTCGATGTTGCTCCAGATTCTGTTCGGCGTTTCTGGCTACACCAAGCAAATCTAAAGATGAATCAGCTCATAGCGAAGGGCGTGCTCGGCAAGGTGCCTGACGAGAACGAGGCGCCAGTGATTCTTGACGAATACGCCAACACGAGCTCAGCCGGCTCAGTCATCGCCTTCCACAAGCGACGCGAAGACCTCGCGGTCGGCGACATCGGCGTGATCTGCTCGTTCGGTGCCGGTTACTCGGTTGGCAGCGTGGTGGTGCAACGAATCCGCTAGGCGGCTTTGTCGGGAGTGAGTTGCGCTCGGATATCGAGGAGCTCTTTTAGCTCATTGTCGAGAGTCGAGAGCCACTCTTGAGCGGCTTGCAGATTCTTGCCTGCGTACTCAACATCGGTTGGCAACACATCAACGACGCCAGACGCCTTGCGCTGCGATTCGAGAACTTTTAAGCGAACTTCGACCGCAGCGAGCTGGGCCCTGAGCCGCTCGAGCTGGGTGACGTCGCTTCTGCTAGCGGCTCGTGAGCGGCCCTTTCGCCGCTTCGAACGAGGCGCGAGCCGTGTCTCCATTGCTTCGCAGGCCTGGCGGTATTGCTTCCATTCGGTGTTGAGGTACTCGACCTCGTCAGAATAGGTGAAGAGGTGATGATGCGGGGTTAACAATCGCCATTCGCGCAACGCGGCCTCGAGCTGTTCTTGCGCGTGCCGGCGCGGCTCAGTCAGCGAGTCGATAGATGACTCAATCTTCTTCACGCCGTCTTCGACTCGATGGTGGCGTGTCGAGCCAGAAGAAGCTGATGAGGAGGGTGCGGACACCTGTGCAGTCTTGCATGAGAGTGGCTGCCGGGCATGAGTCGATGTATGGGCGTTGATTTGGACGACCTAGGTCGAGCAGCCCGGTTTGCGAGCTTTTGTCCCTCCGGTTTGAATTCAGAGGCGAGTCAGGCCACCATTTGCCAGGTGATCGACCAGTTCCAGAACGCAGTTGCCCAACTGACCGCCCCCGACGCAGGATTTGCCATCACCGAGACGGTGGTCCGCGGCATTCCAATGAAGGTATTCGCACAGGCGCCGCCCTCGATGCGGATGATCTGGGAGCTGAGCACTCTTCACGGCGACAAGCCTTACATCGTGTACGAAGATGAGACTTACACCTATGCCGAGATTGCCGCGCTCGTTCGATCGTTGGCCCATCACCTCCGCGAGGAACATGGCGTTGGCTCCGGTGACCGGGTTGCAGTCGCAATGCGTAACTATCCCGAGTGGGTCATCTCGTACTGGGCCGTGGTGTCATTGGGTGCCGCCGTCGTTGGGATGAACGCCTGGTGGACCGGACCCGAGATGCTGTTCGGTTTGTCCGATTCGAAGCCGAAGGTGCTGATCGCCGATCAAGAGCGATACGAACGGATCAAAGACGAACTTGCTGGTCTACGCAAAGACTCGCCGCTGGCGGTCATCACGGTTCGTTACGAAGGCGAAATTGGCGAAGGGGACGTCCGCTGGGACGTTGTTGTCGATGGCAACTCTGCCCCGGCCTCATTGCCGGAGGCCGACATCGATCCTGATGACGATGCAACAATCTTCTACACCTCGGGAACAACAGGGTTTCCGAAGGGAGCGCAGCTGACCCACCGCGGTTCAGTGCACAACCTGATGCATATCGGTTTCCTACCGATGGCGATGGCAATGGCCGAAGCAGCAATCGCAGCCGAGAAGGGCATTGCGCCCGCGCCAGCGCCGACCGAACCGGCACCACTGGTCTTCATGGCACCGACACCGCTCTTCCACGTAACGGCGTGTAACTGTTTGCTCCACCCGGCAACGATGGCGGGCGCAAAGATCGTGCTCACGTACAAGTGGGATCCCGCCCGTGCACTTGAGCTCATTGAGCGTGAGAAAGTCACCAACTTCTCTGGTGTGCCAACGATGAGCCGAGAGCTTCTGTCCCATCCAGACTGGGCAACGCGTGATACAAGCTCAATCGTGGGAATGGGAGGCGGCGGTGCCCCGTTGCAGCCCGACCTTGTAGCCAAAATCGACGAGTCGTTGCCGACTGGTGCGCCCTCGACCGGCTACGGACTAACTGAAACATGCGGCATCGTGACGGCTAACGGCGCAAGCTTCTACACCTCCAAGCCAGCTTCTTGCGGCCCGCTGGTGCCGACGCTTGAAGCAAAGCTCGTCGACGACCTTGGCGAGACGTTGGAACCGGGCCCTGATGTCCGTGGTCAGCTTTGCGTTCGCGGTCCGATCGTTATCAAGGGCTACATCAATCGACCAGAGGCGACGGCCGAAGCGATTAGAGATGGCTGGTTCAACACCGGCGATATTGCCATGATCGACGACGATGGTTTCGTATTCATCGTTGACAGAGCCAAAGACATGGTGATCCGCGGTGGCGAAAACGTCTACTGCTCTGAAGTCGAAGCCGCCATCTATTCGCATCCGGCTATTGCTGAGGCGGCCGTGTTTGGCATTCCTGACGAGCGACTTGGTGAAGAAGTTGCGGCGGCAATCGTGCTGCACCCTGGCGTCGACCTCGATGCCGTCGGGCTGCGCGAATTCTTGGCCCCGCTTCTCGCGAAATTCAAGATCCCGTCCAAAATCTGGGTTCGCCAAGAGCCGTTGCCTCAGAATGCAAACGGCAAGTTCCTCAAGCGAGAGCTAAGAGACGAACTCATCGCCGACAGCGAGTCGTAGCCCCGTTGCGAGGACTTGGGGGCGATAGGGTTGCGCCGTGAGTCGCTTCTACGTCACCACTCCTATCTACTACGTGAACGATGCTCCGCACATCGGTCACGCGTACCCAACCGTTACGGCTGATGCCGTCGCCCGCTGGCATCGCCTGCTTGGTGACGAGACGATGTTCGTCACCGGTACCGACGAACACGGTCTGAAGATTGCTCGTGCTGCAGCTGAGAACAATCGCACACCGCTTGAGCAAGCCGACATCACCAGCCAACGCTTCCGCGATGCGTGGGCCGAGATCGACGTCGAGCCAGATCAGTTCATTCGGACCACCGAGCCGCGCCACCACGCCGCAACCCAGCACCTGCTCACGAAAGCCAGAGAGAATGGCTTCATTGAGAAGGGCAGCTACGCCGGGTGGTACTGCGTTGGATGCGAGGCTTACTACAACGAAGACGAACTAACCGACGACAAGAACTGCAAGATCCACGAACGGCCGGCCGAATGGCTAGAAGAAGACAACTACTTCTTCAAACTCTCTGCGCTCTCCGACCGATTACTGGCCTGGTACGAGTCAAACCCCGAAGCGGTTGTTCCCGACGGCAAACGAAACGAAGCGCTTGGACTTATTCGCCAAGGTCTTGAAGACGTGTCCATATCGCGCACCTCCATCGACTGGGGCGTGCCTGTTCCATGGGACAAGGAGCACGTGTTCTACGTCTGGTACGACGCTCTGATCAACTACGCAACGGCGGTTGGTCTTGGCACCGATCCTGAGCTATTTGAGAGCTGGTGGCCACATGTTCACCACATCCTTGGCAAAGACATCCTCCGGTTCCACTGCATCTACTGGCCGGCGATGCTGATGGCGGCCGGCTACGAGCCCCCACACCAGCTCCACGTGACCGGCTTCTTGCTTATTGGTGGCAAGAAGATGTCGAAGACCGGATTGAGCCAAATCACCCCGCATGACCTTGCCGAAGAGTTCGGCGTCGACGGTTTTCGATATCACATGCTTCGCGACATCAGCTTCGGCCCCGATAGCGACTTCAGCCACGAGGGCATGCTCGTTCGGTACAACACCGACCTTGCGAACACGCTTGGCAATCTGCTCTCGCGCGTGTCGACCGTTGTGGCGAAGAAGTGTGACGGAATCGGCCCCGCACCGCAGGCTGACAGCCCGTTGGCCGCCGTCGCCGAGGCCGCGTACATCGACGCAGCAGCCGCGTGGGACAAGATTCTTCCGTCGGTCGCGCTTGAGGCCACTTGGCGCCTGGTGCGCGAGACCAATGTGTATCTCGAAGAGCACGAGCCATGGAAGATGGAGGCAGGATCGCCTGAGGTTGCCGCCGTGATGGGCGACGCGCTCGAAGTGCTCCGTCTGGCCGCCATCTTGGCCAGCCCCGCATTGACTCGTGGGTCTGAGGCCATTTGGCGTCGCATTGGGCTTCCGGGTTCGGCGATCGATCAACGACTGCCCGAGGCTGCGGCCTGGGGTGGGTATCCGGGAGGGCTTGCGGTGGAGAAGGGTGAACCCCTTTACCCGCGGCTCAAGGCTGACGCCGAGTAATGGCCGCGCCCTTGTGGTTCGACAACCACTGTCACCTCACGTCATTGAAGACTGACCCGGCTGAGGCCGTCGCTTTGGCCGCTGAGGCTGGCGTCGGCCGACTTTTGACCGTCGGCTGTTCGGTTGACGACTCGCGTCGAGCGATAGAGATAGCGAGCCAATTCGACAACGTCTGGGCCACTGCCGGGGTGCATCCACACGACTCCTCGGACGGCATCGATGGTCTGGCTGAGCTTCTTGAGCACCCGAAGGTTGTGGCCGTTGGCGAATGCGGTTTCGACTACCACTACAACCATTCCAATCCGCACGATCAACGACAGGCGTTCATCGCTCAAATCGCGCTCGCCAACGAGCACGATTTGGCGTTGGTGATCCATACCCGAGAAGCGTGGGACGAGACCTTTGAGGTGCTCGACGCCGAGGGCATGCCCGAACGCACAGTCTTTCATTGTTTCACCGGTGGACCAGGTGAGGCAGAGAAGTGCCTAGAGCGTGGCGGCTATATTTCATTCAGTGGAATCGTGACTTTCAAGACTGCAGGAGAGATCCGAGAGGCCGCTGCACTCACCCCGCTCGACCGCATCGTCGTTGAAACTGACTCGCCGTATCTCGCCCCAGTTCCGTATCGCGGAAAGCCCAATCAGCCCGCTTTTGTGGCCGAAGTAGGAAATTTCTTGGCTGCTGAAAAGGCCTGCACAATCGCCGAATTCTCTGCCTTGACCTGGGATAACACGAATCGTCTCTTTGGTCTGTGACCGCACGACCACCCTCTGATGTTGCGGTTTCGTTACGAAGCTCTTAGCTTTTTGGGCACGGTGCGTAGTCGTTATTCTCCCCCGTCGCCATGGAACTCGACCACAGGTCGGCCATCGCCGAATGGAATCAGTCCTGCGAGTATCGCGGTCTGTATCCTCGCCACACTTGTCGCGCTCCCAGTAATCCTTGCGAGCAGGGCGAGCGGCGACGGAGAAGTTGTTGTTACGGCGGCCGCTCCGACTACCAGCCAAACTGATGTGGCCTCCTCCGAGATAGAGGTCGATGTGAGCCGCCTTTTCGACGCAGGAGCCGATGCGTCCGAGATGTCATTGAGTGGCTCGGCCGTCGTAATTAATACTGACGACCTGACGAAGCAGATGCTTGGAAATGAAACGGCATCGCCGAACCTTCCATCCACGCGACGACCGCCAGGAGCATCAGGCAGCACAACCGATGCGACGAGCCCGGTTGACAGCTCGGACTCCGAAGAGTCAGGATCTGACGAAACCGAGGCTACGGCCGCTCCTTCGACAGAAGTGCCTACCTCTGAGCCTCCCGTCACCGCGGCTCCAACCACCGCAGCACCAACCACTGCGGCACCGACCACGACCGCTCCGCCAGCAACTGAAGCTCCTGTGACCGAGGCCCCACAAGCCGAAGAACCAGCTGCGTCAAGCGGCGGTGAGCCGACAGCTGACCAGTGGGCGAATCTGCGCCAGTGCGAGTCGGGCGGCAATTACCAGATCGCCTCTTCCAACGGCCTCTACTTCGGTGCGTATCAGTTCAGCATCGGAACATGGGACTACGTCGCCAGCTCTGCTGGCCGAGACGACCTGGTTGGCGTCGTGCCAAGCGACGCTTCGCCGGGTGACCAAGATTCGATGGCGCTCGCGCTCTGGCGCTCAAGTGGCGCTTCGCCGTGGCCGCATTGCGGCTCGTACATAAGCTAACCGGGTGAACAACCCCAAACCGGCGCAGCCCGACTACCTGACGCGCACGAGTATTCGCGAGCTCTTAGACCGTCACGGTCTCACCGCCTCCCGTGCCCTCGGACAGAACTTTCTCTGTGACCCGTCGATGATCGACAAGATCGTCCGATTGGCTGGCGTTGGCGAAGGCGACAGGGTCATCGAAGTTGGCCCCGGCCTTGGCGCCCTCACAGTCGGTCTGGTTCGAGCCAAAACCACGCTGACCGTTGTTGAGCTCGACCAATACCTCGTGCCCGCGCTCAGGGAAGTGATCGGCGACGCAGCAGTTGACATCAAGGTGGCCGATGCGATGACCTTCGATTTCTCGACGGTCTACGGCGAGAAGGACTGGGCGTTGGTCGCCAATCTGCCGTACAACATCTCTAGTCCGCTCTTGCTCGACCTCTTGTCGACCCAGCCGCTCATGCACCGAGCGCTTGTTCTGGTGCAAGCAGAGGTCGGCGAGCGATTAGCGGCAGGGCCTGGTTCGAAGATCTACGGGATTCCATCGGTCCTGACCAGCTATTGGGGGAGCGCTCGCGTTGTTGGCTCTGTTCCTCCGCAACTGTTCCACCCGCAGCCAAGGGTCGATTCGGTGCTAGTGCGCATCGATCGCTGGGAGACCCCGCCGATCAGCAGCGACTTCCGCACCGTTCGACGACTCGTGCGGGCAGGGTTTGGTCAGCGGCGCAAGATGCTGCGGCGTTCGCTCTCCGCGGTGCTGTCAATCGAACAGATTGAAGCTGCCGGGGTCGACCCGACGGCCCGAGCCGAAACACTCGGGCTTGATGCCTGGGGCCGGCTGGCCGACCAACTGAGCAACCAGGGTTAAGATTCTGGCCTATGCGCCACACACTGCTCGCACCAGCGAAGCTCACACTCTCGCTCCGTATGACCGGTCTCCGCGACGACGGCTTCCATCTGATTGACGCCGAGATGGTCACTCTCGATCTCCACGACACGCTTGTGGTCGAAGAGGGGCAGTCCGGTCTGAGTGTTGTGGGGGGCGCCGACGACGTGCCGACAGGGCCGTCCAATCTGGTCGCAAAAGCACTTGCGCTCGCCGGTGCGCAAGCGAGAGTGGAACTCACGAAGCGAATCCCTTCCCAGGCGGGCCTCGGCGGAGGATCCTCTGACGCCGGCGCGGTGCTTCGTTGGCTCGGGTTTGTTGACCTTGAAGCGGCCGCGTCACTTGGGGCGGACGTCGCCTTCTGCCTGGTGGGTGGCCGGGCCCGAGTAACGGGGATCGGCGAGATAGTCGAACCATTGCCGTTCGTGGCCCGCAAGTTCACTCTCGTTACGCCGTCGATCCCGTGTCCAACACCCGCGATCTACCGGCTCTGGGATGAGATGGGTGGACCGACAAACACGTCGTCGCCAAACGACCTTGAGGCTGCCGCCGTCGCGTACGCACCGGGGCTAGCCCGCGCCCGAGACGAACTCGGCGATGCCACTGGTCTGACGCCGGTGCTCGCCGGGAGCGGGTCGACCTGGTTCGTCGAAGGCCATTTTGGCGGTGACGGCAGAGTGCTCGCCACGACGACACCAGCCGGATGGAACGGACCCTAGAACCCAGCAAAAGGGATGCACAGTGGTGCATCCCTTGTCTGTGGTCGCCGTCCCTACCTGCTGAGGTGGTGCTACAAACCGCCCGGCTTTCGCCGGAGCGAAGTCGAGAGAGTCGCAGTCGTGCCCGTTGGGAACGAAACGGCGAGATGTATGGCTAGGCGAGCAAGCTCGCCCGGCGTTTATTTCTTGTTACGACGCTGGATGCGTGTGCGCTTAAGCAACTTGCGATGCTTCTTCTTGCGCATACGTTTGCGACGCTTTTTAATCAGCGATCCCATGAGGCGACGAATCTACCCGCCACAGTCGAGGCCTCCAAGCGTTCTGGTGTTATTTCGACGGAGATCGCTCAGGTCGTTTGGGTCGCTCTGAATTGCGCTAACGTCTTCGCCTAGTAATCCCGGGTAGTTCAATTGGTAGAACACTGGACTTTGAATCCAGCCGTTGTAGGTTCGAGTCCTGCCCCGGGAACCATCCACACAGGAAGTTCGCACCGTTTTGTGTCGTCGCTGAGAGCTCTTGTCATCGCAACAGCAACAGGTGAGCCGCTCTTTTCAGTTCGGCCGAAGCCGATCCACCTTCTTTGTGGGCGGCCGATGGTGTCGTACGTGTTAAGTGCGTTGGCCGATGCAGGAGTCAGCGCAGCCTCGGTCGTCACCGGCCCCGACGGAGCGTGGATCTCGAAGCGAGTATCAGCCGAGCCGACCGCCCTTAATCTCAGATTTGTCAATCGGGGCGAAGCTCGCGGTAATGCCGACGCAGCATTGGTTGGCTTAACTGCCCTCGATGAGGGCGACGACGACGACATTGTGATTCTGCCCGCCGACCTTCCTCTCATCAGCGCCAGCGTTATCTCAGAGATGATTGCGGTCCATCAGGATGAGGGGGCAGCTTGCACGGTGTTGGTTTCGAGCGACCCTGACGCAGCTGAACCCATCTCCGGGGTTGCGAGCCGAATCGTGCTCGACCGGCGCGGCACTTGCGTCGCCATCACCCGATCGCCGCAACGGGTATCTGACGAGCTCACCGTCGGCGCCGAGTCGCTCGGAATATTTATTGTTAAGCGTGAACTTCTCGCCCCTGTGCTTCGCCGAGTGAGCCCTGACCCGTTCAATCGCCAGACGAGTCTCGATGCAATCGTTGAGGTCCTGGCCGAAAGCGGTCACCGCACCGCCGTAGCGGTGGCCTCAAACCCACACGATCTCCGTCCGGTCGACTCCAGACTCCAGCTCGCCGATGCTGAGGCCGAGCTTCGTCGCCGCACGAACGACTATTGGATGCGGCGAGGTGTCACGATGGTCGACCCAACACACACGTACGTAGACACCACCGTTCTTCTTGGGAAAGACATCACACTTTTTCCAGGAACAATGCTGCAGGGGGCCACCGTTGTCGGCGATCGTTCGCGGATTGGCCCGAACACAAGGCTCGTCGAGTGCAGGGTTGGAAACGACTGCGTTGTCGAGATGACGTCTGCCCGTTCAGCGGTAATTGGCGACGACTGTGTAGTGGGACCGTTTGCAGAACTTCGAGCCGGTTCGGTTATCGAAGAGGCGACCGTCACCGGAGCCTTCTATGCTGCAGGGGCCGGAGACCGTTGACTGTCGAATGTCAGTCGAGAACGCCTTGCTGAGCCATCACACTTAGCGAATGGGGAGACATGGAACACAGTAGAGAAGTCGTCACAACGAAGACGCTCCATCTTTTCGCTGGGCGGCATAGCACCGAGCTGGCCATAGATGTGGCAAAGGCTTTGCGCATCGAACTCACTGAGCCGCACCTCAGCCAGTTCGCAAACGGTGAAACACACTGCCGGTTTGGCGAGTCGGTGCGAGGCTCTGATGTTTTCATCATTCAGAGTCACGGCTCATTTGACGGGCGATCGATCAATGACTCGATCTTCGAGCACCTCATCATGGTCGACGCGGCTCGTCGGGCCTCAGCCAAGCGAATCACCGCAGTCATGCCCTACTACGGCTATTCCCGGCAAGATCGCAAGAGCGAGGGCCGCGAGCCCATCACAGCTCGGCTGGTATCCGACCTATTCAAAGCGGCTGGCGCCTCTCGGCTCGTGTCAATCGACCTCCATAGCGGCCAGATCCAGGGGTTCTTTAACGGCCCGGTCGATCACCTCACCGCGATGCCCGTCTTGGTCGACTACTTGTCGAACCACAGTGGCGACCTTGTAGTGGTCTCCCCAGATGCCGGTCGAGTGAAGGTCGCCGAGCGATATGCCCAGGCCCTTGAGGCCGACCTCGCCATCGTCCACAAGCGGCGGGTCAAGGGTGTCAAGAACATGGTTGAGGCCAAAGACATCGTCGGTGACGTTGACGGACGCCCCTGCGTGCTCATCGACGACATGATCGACACCGCCGGCACGATCTGCTCGGCCGCGGAGCTATTGGTCGAGAGAGGCGCCAGCTCGGTAATGGCGGCCGCAACCCATGGCGTGTTCAGCGGTCCTGCGATCGATCGTCTGAAGAACTCGGTTCTTGACAAGGTTGTTGTTACCAACACCCTCCCGATGCCGTCTGAGAAGCAGTTCGACAAGCTCGAGGTACTTTCGGTGGCTCCGCTTATCGCCGACGCTATACGAGCCGTGTTTGAAGACACGTCGGTTAGCAAAATCTTCGGTGGCGCAAACCAGAATTAGTCGATTTCGACCAGATTGGCGACGAACCGGTCGCCGATGAGGTGGCAGCCGCACCTCGCGGCGGTACGCTATCTCGCTTGGTGCGCCCCAATGGCGCCGCGCCCTATCGTGGGCAATTCGTTGAGGAAGAAACATGGATCTGACCGTCGTCACTGCGCATACCGGCCGAACACTCGGCTCCGCTGAATCCCGCCGCCTTCGCAACGAAGGCACACTGCCTGGCGTTGTATACGGCATGGGGAAAGACCCAGTCTCGGTCTCGGTTGACTACGTCGAGCTTCGCCACGCGATGAAGACCGACCACGGTCTCAACACCGTCATCACCCTTGCGGTCGACGGTGGCAGCGAAACCGTCATCTTGCGAGCAATCCAGCGGGATGCAATCAAGCGAACCGTTACCCACGCCGACTTCATGCGTGTCGACCCAGACGTGCCAATCCAGGTCGTCGTGCCAATCCACATCACCGGCCACTCTGTCGCCGTCGCTGAAGCTGGCGCACTCGTCGAGCAGAAGATGCACCAGTTGCGCGTTCTCGTAAAGCCATCACAGATTCCGGTTTCAATCGACGCCGATATCTCGGGTATGACCATCGAGCATCGCCTCTCGCTTGGCGAATTGAAGCTTCCCGAGGGTGTCACCACCCGAGTCGGCGACAACATCACCGTCGCCGCCCCTGTCGCAACCCGTATCTCCAAGACAGCCGAAGAAGAAGAGGCTGAGCTTGAAGCCGAAGCCCTCGAAGCTGCTGAGGGTGAAGACGGCGAAGAGTCCTCGTCCGACGAGGGATCGTCAGAGGAGTAAGGCCAACTCATGTCGGTCCTCTCGCGACGCTCAGGTGAGCCGCCGCGTCGAGGTGCGCCGGCTGACTTGCTCGTTATCGGTCTCGGCAATCCCGGGGCTGAGTTCGACCGGACTCGACACAACATCGGCGCCGACGCTGCCGCGGCGCTTGCCGATCGTTATGGCGAGAAGCTGACAAAGGCCAAAGAGCGAGCGCTCGTCGCTGAACTGCGAATAGGCGACAAACGAGTCGCAGTCGCCTTTCCACAAACGTTCATGAATAACTCGGGCGAGTCGGTGCGACTCCTCGCGAGGCGGTTCGGTATCGAAGACGCTGACCATCTTGTAGTAATGCACGATGAGCTCGACCTCGACGTTGGTCGCCTCAAACTAAAGGCTGGCGGAGGTCTCGCCGGCCACAACGGTCTCCGTTCAATTACCCAGCACGTCGGAACAACCGACTATCTGCGGCTCCGCATTGGCATTGGTCGCCCGCCCTCATCACAGCTTGGCCGCGACTTCGTACTGCGTCGTCCCGGCAAGGCAGAACAGGCTGACCTCGACGATGCGGTGCAACGAGTGTGCGACGCGATCGAGCAACTCCTGCATGAGGGCCTCGAAGCAACGATGAACACGGTCAACCGCCGATCGAACGACGACTGAAACCACTTCGTCACGAGCAACGTCTACCGTCTCCTTGATGAACCGTCGTGTTGTTCCCGCGATTGCAGCGCTTGTATTCTTCGCTGTGATCGGCGCAGTATCGCTCGGCGACCGCGCCCCCGGAGCCACACAAGCACTCTGGCGCAGGGTGAGAAGCATCGGTCACGAGGTTGAAGTTCGCTTCAACGCCGATCTCATCGACCGCTCTGATGTGCCATTCTCCTACGACGCTATTGGCCACTTCGGCCTCTACTTTGTCGCTGCGATTCTGACGTATATCACGCTGCGAGGTCGCCTCGGCGTGATCACAATTATCGTGTTAGTCATTGGCTTCTCGGGGGCGATGGAAGTGGCTCAACCGTTGCTCTCCTCGTCGCGAAACATGCAGGCATCAGACTTCATTGCGAACACGTTTGGCGTGCTAGTTGGCGTTGGGGTCGCCGCAATCGGGACTAGGGTATTTTCCTTTGCCACGAGTCGTCGCGCTCTTGGTTGACAGACCACTCACAAAGGGTTCGCTTGAGTTTCAACCGCCTCCTTCGGCCGCTGACCGAAGATCCTGCGATCATCCGCCTTGTTGGTCGATCCACCTCGGTACTCGCAGTCGCTGAACCCGCAAGGGCTGCGGCCATTGCCGCACTGGCCGAAAGCTCTCAGCGGCGTCCGATTCTCGTCGCCGTGCCAACCACGGCAGAAGCGGATCGCCTCGCCAACGACCTTGCATTGTTTCTGGGGTCCGACCAGGTGGCGTCGTTTCCCGCGTGGGAAACCCTTCCGTTCGAACGAATTAGCCCCTCAATCGAGACAATGGGTCAGCGGCTGCGCACGCTATGGCTACTCCGTGACCCTGCAGCGGCGCCGCAGATCGTGGTCGCTCCAATTCGGGCCCTCGTCCAGCGGCTCGGACCGCATGTTGAAGAAGTCGACCCAATTGTCATTGGCCGCGAAGACCAGGTTGATCCTCAAGCCCTCGTCGCCGAGCTTGTTGGCCTTGGCTATCGTCGCGAACCTCAAGTGGAACACCGGGGCGAAGTCGCAGTGCGGGGTTCGATCGTCGATGTGTACCCCTCAACCGCCGACGCGCCGATTCGGATCGACCTTTGGGGCGACGAGGTCGAACGACTCTCGACCTTCACCATCAACGATCAGCGTTCTGCGGTCGACCTCGCTGAGGTTGAGATTTTCCCGTGTCGAGAGTTATTGGCAACGGACGAGGTTCGTCAGAGGGCCGAGGAGCTTGTTGCTGAGGAGCCGTGGGGACGAGAGCAGTGGGATCGGTTGTCCGATGGGCAGCTTTTCGACGGTATGGAGTCATGGCTACCGTGGCTGACCGATGAGGAGCGAGTTCTTCCCGACCTGATTGGCGACGACGCGCTTATCGTGCTCGTCGAGCCCAGACGAATGCGAGATCGGGGCGCCGATCTGCTGGCCGAAGAAGCTGACCTGGCAACGACGTTGGCGAAGACCTGGGGCGCGGTCGACGACACCGCCGACGGGCATGGCTTCCCCCAGTTGCATGTGTCGTTTGACCGGCTCCTCGTCCGCACGGGTGCTCGTGCGATCACGCTTGCACCCGTTCCGCAGGGGCCAGACGACGCCATCGTCGATGCCTCCGGCTGGGAAGCGCCAGGCGAAGCCCTGGCCAAGCGACTTCAGCAACTTGGTAGCGATCGCGCCACCGTGGTAATCACGGCCGAAGGCGCTGGTTCGGCGACTCGCATCGAGTCGTTGCTTGGCGAATGGGACCTCGCCCCAATCAATCATGGCGCGATCCCTCCCGACGTGTTCAGTCCTGGTTTGCATCTTGTGGTTGCGCACCTTGAGCGGGGCTTCGTGATCCCGTCCGTTGGACTCGCAATAATCACCGAGAACGAGCTGACTGGTCGACGCCGATCGCATCGCAAGGCCAGGGCCAAGCGGCAGAGCGATGGTTTCTTCGACGACCTTCGGCCTGGCTCGTACGTGGTGCATCATCAACACGGTGTTGGTCGGTTCATGGGAATGGTGAAGCGTGCAATCGGTGGACACGAGCGTGACTACCTCTTGCTTGAGTACCGAGGCGACGACAAGCTCTACATCCCGTCTGACCAGATCGATCTCATCCGTCATTACACCGGTGGTGATTCGCCGTCGCTTCATCGACTTGGTGGTTCAGACTTTGCTAAAAGCAAGGCGAAGGTTCGCAGCGAGGTTGCCGAGATCGCCCAAGAACTGGTCGTGCTCTACCAAACACGAATGGCGGCGGCTGGCATTGTATTCGAGCACGACACGCCGTGGCAGACCGAAATTGAGGCTGCGTTCCCATACGAGCTGACTCCCGATCAAGCGACCACTATCGCCGAAATCAAGGACGACATGGAGCGACCGGTTCCCATGGACCGGCTTGTCGTCGGCGACGTCGGTTTTGGTAAGACTGAAGTGGCGTTGCGCGGAATCTTTAAGGCCGTGCAGTCGGGTTATCAGACCGCAATTCTGGTGCCGACCACCTTGTTGGCCCAACAGCACTTCCAGACCTTCGCTGATCGGCTCGCCCCCTACCCAATCAGAGTCGAGGTGCTGAGCCGGTTTCTCACCACGAAGCAGGCCAGAGTGGTCGTCGCCGCGGTCGAGGCGGGCGAAGTAGACGTGCTCATCGGAACCCACCGGATCCTGTCTGACGACATCAACTTCCCAAAACTCGGCTTGCTTGTGGTCGACGAAGAACAGCGGTTCGGCGTTTCGCACAAGGAGAGCATCAAGCGACTGGCGGCCAACGTCGACGTGCTGACGCTCACCGCGACTCCAATTCCGCGGACACTCGAAATGAGTCTTACCGGCATTCGCGATCTCTCGATTCTCAACACACCTCCTGCCGACAGACAACCGATCCTCACTTACGTTGGCGAATACGACGAGCGCGCGGTGACCGAGGCCATCCGTCGCGAACTGCTCCGCGAAGGCCAAGTTTTCTTCGTACACAACCGGGTCCAGTCGATCGACAAGGTTGCAGACGAGATTCGAGCGCTCGTGCCAGAAGCCCGGGTTGCGGTTGCTCACGGCCAGATGGACGAAGGCAGCCTCGAGAAAATCGTCTACGACTTCTGGGATGGCGAATACGACGTTCTCGTGTCGACCACAATCATCGAGTCTGGCATCGACATGCCAACGGTCAATACGTTGGTCGTCGACCGAGCCGAGATCCTTGGGCTCGGACAGCTGCACCAGCTCCGTGGTCGAGTAGGTCGCTCAGGCCAGCGAGCGTATGCCTATCTCTTCACGAGGCCGGACGCATCGTTGACAGAAGAAGCCTATGAACGACTGAAGACCATCGGCGAAGCAACCCAGCTCGGGTCGGGATTCAAGATAGCGATGCGAGATCTCGAGATTCGCGGAGCTGGCAACCTCTTAGGCACCGGCCAATCTGGGCATATCGCGGCCGTTGGCTACGACCTCTATTGCCAGATGGTGACTGAAGCTGTCGCTGAGCTCAACGGCACCGTCGCCGAGGAGGTAGTTGAGATCAAGATCGACCTGCCCGTCGACGCCAACTTGCCAGACACTTATGTGCCTGCGGAGTCGCAGCGACTCGAGGCCTACCGGCGCCTCGCCGCGGTGTCGAGCGAAGCTGAGGTTGAAGAGATCCGTGCCGAATGGCTCGATCGGTATGGTCCGGTTCCCGCAGTTTCTGAGAAGCTGCTCGAGGTTGCGCTTCTAAGGGCCGATTGCGCACGAATCGGTATTCGGGAAGTCGCCACAATCAAGGGTCCCGGCTTCGGGGGTCCCGAGTTCATAGCCAAGCTCGGGCCAGTTCGCCTGAAGGTGAGCCAAGAAATGAAGTTCACGCGGCTGGCCAAGAACGGCGTCTGGAAACCGAACGAATATGGTCCTGAGGGTGGCCAGATCCAAGTTGGATTGATGAGGAAGAACACCCTTGGGGCAGACCTCAGAGTGTTCTTGGCCCAGATCTTCCCACCAGAGCCTGTCGTTGTGTCGGCGGGAAAGAGCGCGGCGTCAGTTAGTTAGCCGCACGATTCCTGATACTTGTAGATGATGACGTCGCGGAGGTCTCTGTTCGCTTCGAGTTCGCCTCTGAAGGCCATGTACTCGTCGAGCGTTAGTCCGTAGTCGGCCAAGAGCGCATCTCGTGACTCGTCGATTGCGCCTGCTGATTCGAACGATCGGCTGCCCCGATCGCAGATGAGGGCGGCCTCGAATGTCGTGAGGGCCTCCTGGCTGTCTGTCATCTCGACGTCCGGCTTGAACGCGATGAGGGTGGTTGATGGCCGAACCGGTTGCTCGGCGTATGCCAACGACTCAGGCGGCGCGGAGGCCTCGGTATCTGACCCACAGGCGCTCAATGTCATGGTTGCGGCGGCGAGGCCCAGGATGATGGTTCGAATGTTCGTCACGTCTATTGTGTCGGCATCTCAAACTTGACCTTGAGAAAACGCTGAAGTGGGGAGAAATGGGAACATCGCTCAAATTTGACGGTTCAGCAATTGAATGGGCGTCGCTGGTCGACGACCTCAACCGATTGCTCCGTCTGCGAACAACGCCGATCGGCATGAAGATGTTCGAGACTGTTGAGGCAATGGAGGCCATCCCAAAGATTCGGCGCCCCAAGACAATCCACACCGCAGATCAGATAGTCGGCATGGCGTCTCGTCTCAATTGGACAGTCGGCATAACGAACGACGACCTTGTCGGTGCCCAATGCGGTGCAGTGCTTGGTCTGCATCCCCGAGATGAGCAATGGCTCTCGGGCAAGCACATGGCGGGCGTGTGGTTCGAAACGGTTGAAGACTCATCAATCCACCAGAATGCGATGCATACGGTCGAATACGGAAAGTACCAGGCGATGGCGGTGTCGCCGCTGGTTACTGGCCGCCTCGACCCACCAGACATCTGCATGATCTATGCGACGCCGGCCCAGATGATTCTGTTGATTAATGGGCTCCAATGGTCTGGCTATAAGAACTTCGAATGGGGCTGCGTCGGCGAATCGTCGTGCGCCGATTCGTGGGGCAGGGCGCTCTCTACGGGCGAGCCAAGCGTGTCGATTCCCTGCTTCGCCGAACGTCGCTACGGGGGAGTGCAAGATGACGAACTCTTGATGGCAATTCCTCCAAAGTTCCTGCCGGGAGCGATCGCTGGACTCGAGGCCTTGTCTCGAAACGGCCTGCGATACCCGATCCCTAGCTACGGGATCCAACAAGACGCCCAGGCTGGCTTAGGAGCCAGTTACTCGTAACATCTGAATACTTCGGGTCGCGATTGGTATCACGTGCGGTGTCATGGTTTACTTTTTAAACCATGACCCCCAGTGGCAACCAATGTTCTATTGAATCTGCCGTCGATGTCATTGGCGATCGCTGGAGTCTACTGATTCTTCGTAACGCTTTTCGGGGTGTCAGGCGATTCTCTGAGATCCAAGACGACCTTGGCATTGCCAAGAACTTGTTGGCCAGCCGGTTGCGCCGTCTCGTTGCGGTTGGCGTCCTCTCGAAGGTGCCGTATCAAACGTCGCCCCTTCGGTATGAATACCGACTGACACCTATGGGCGCCGACCTTTCGGCGACCCTCATCGCGCTGATGCGATGGGGCGACCATTGGTATGCGCACGACGACCCACCAACCGTGCTGGTCCACGATACGTGCTCAACACCGCTCGAACTCGCAACCCGATGTCCTACCTGCGACGTCGTAGTAACTCCCGGACACATAAGAAGTAGGAATCACTCGTGACCTTGACCTTTCCAAAGCACCTGGCCGATGTCAGCACTGCCCAACTCCTCGAAGAGGCGGCGGCTCGCCGTGACAGCCTCTTCGGCACGCGGATTACCTATTCGCCAAAGGTTTTCATTCCGTTGACGATGCTGTGCCAAGACAAGTGCGGTTATTGCACGTTTGCCCAACCGCCTGCGCGTCTCGACAGCCCGTTCCTTGAACCAGCCGATGTACTCAAGATCGCCCGTCAGGGCGCCAGGGCTGGCTGCCATGAAGCGTTGTTTACCCTTGGTGAGCGTCCAGAGCTGCGCTATCCAGCAGCCCAAGAGTGGCTGGCCGAGCGCGGCTATGACTCAACTGTTTCTTACCTCGCTGCAATGTGCGAGCTCGTCATCAAAGAGACTGGCTTGCTCCCACACGCAAACGCAGGAGCGCTGTACGAAGACGAGTTGCTCGCGCTGCGAACTGTCTCGGCCAGCCAGGGCATGATGATCGAGTCACTACGTGACGATCTCGAAGCTCACCGCGGCGCTCCAGACAAGGAGCCGCAGCGTCGCCTCGACACACTCGACCTGGCTGGTCGGCTGAAGATCCCCTTCACCACGGGCATTCTCGTAGGCATCGGCGAAAACGAGCAAGACCGTATTGATGCCCTGGTCGCGATCGCCGAGTCGCACGAGCAACACGGTCAGGTGCAGGAAGTGATTGTGCAGAACTTCCTTCCCAAGCCTGGGACCGCCATGTGGAAGCACGAGCCCTGCCCCGAAGAGGCATACCTGCGAGCCATTGCCTTAGCCCGGCTGATCCTCCCCGACTCGGTACACCTGCAGGCCCCGCCCAACCTGAGCGATGAGTTCCAGATCCTGCTTGGCGCTGGCATCGACGATTGGGGCGGCGTGTCCCCGGTGACTGCTGACCACGTCAACCCAGAGCGGCCGTGGCCCGATGTCGACCTCATCCGAAGCCGGACCGAGGATGCGGGCTTTGAGCTCGCGCCCCGCTTGACGATCTACGCAGAATTCTCCGACGATCCAACGACCTGGCTCGACGAGCGCATGCGGTTCCCGGTTATGGACCGCTCGGACTCCGAGCGCCTTGGCCGCGATGATCCGGGAGCACAGTTCCCAGAGAAAACCGAATTCGTCAAGAAGAGCGATGACGGCGCAGACGTCGTGATCATTGGCGATCGCTCAACGCAGTGGTATTCGGGCGCCCCGACGTCGCCTCGCCCGATCGTGCCAGTGCCTCGGGGTGGGTCTCTCAACCACCAGCTCCGCGGCCCCGTTGCCGAAGTAATTAATGGTGTTCAAGCAGGCGAGGAAGTCGGCGGCGACGAGATTCTCACACTGTTCCAGGCCCGAGGCCGCGAGGTCGAAGCGGTGGCCGAACTCGCAGATGAGCTCCGGTTTGCTGCGGTTGGCGACGATGTTACCTACGTGCAAAACCGCAACATCAACTACACGAATGTCTGCACGTTCAAGTGCAAGTTCTGTGGATTCTCGAAAGGTCCACTCAGCCTCAACCTGCGAGGTAAGCCGTACCTGCTCACACTCGAACAGATGCAAGAACGGGTTGTCGAGGCAGTCGAGCTAGGCGCAACCGAGGTATGCCTACAGGGCGGCATCCATCCTGACTTCGATGGCGACTACTACCTCGATGTCTGCCGCGCCGTGAAAGAGGTGGCCCCTGACATTCACGTGCATGGGTTCACCGCCCTCGAGGTTATTGAAGGAGCTCGCCGGCTTGATGAGCCGCTTGAGTCCTACCTGATCCGCATGATGGAAGCGGGGCTACGGTCGTTGCCCGGCACCGCCGCCGAGATTCTCGACGACGAGGTTCGCTCGATTCTCTGTCCAGACAAGATCGACACCGAACAATGGCTTCATGCGCACCGCACCGCCCACAAGATTGGCCTGCGATCCAACATCACAATCATGTTCGGTTCGATCGAATCGCCAAAGCACTGGGTCAACCACTTTCTCCGAACCCGCGACCTGCAGAAAGAGACCGGCGGGTTCACTGAGTTCGTTGGGCTGCCGTTCGTCCACATGGCATCGCCGATTTACCTCCAGCACAAAGCCAGGCGCGGTCCTACGTTCAGAGAGAACCTGCTGATGCACGCTGTTGCTCGCATTGCCTACAACGGTGTAATCGACAACATCCAGTCGGGCTGGGTCAAGATCGGGGCCGACAGTGTGCAGCAG
>JBBKWJ010000113.1:0-3109 GCA_037968895.1 Acidimicrobiales bacterium | reverse complement strand
CCGTCCGGGCCGGTGTGTGAGCGCATGAACAGCCGTTCCGCTGCCACGATGACGACTATTGCGACGGCGGAAACGTACAGGATAAGTGCGTCGGCAGAGGCTTTGACCCACAAGAAAGCGATCAAGACGATGACGTCGAGCACGATCGCCGTGACCACGATGGCGGGCTTGACATCGATTCGGGACCGGAGGTGCCGCAGTAGCCCGTAGTGGATGGCGATGTCCATGATCAAGTAGAAGATGGCGCCGAGGGCGGCGATGCGACGGAGGTCGAACAGCACCGTGAGCGCCATGGCGAAGGCGACGGTGTAGACCATGGTGTGGACCCGGATCGGGCCGGGCATGCCCAGATGGCTGTGGGGGACTTCTTTCATGGTTGTCAGCATGGCCAGCATGCGTGAAGCGGCGAACACGCTGGCAATGACTCCCGATGCGGTGGCGATGACGGCGATGGCGACGGTGAACCACAGCCCTGCCTGACCGAAGGCGGGTTCGGCTGCTCGGGCGATCGCGAAGTTCTCGGCGTCGATGATCTCGGTGAGGGTCAGGTTGCCTGCGACCGCAACGGCGAGGACGAGGTAGATGGCCGAGCAGATGGCGATCGAGATCACGATGGCTCTGCCGGTGTTGCGGTGGGGATCGACGATCTCGCCGCCGCTGTTGGTGATCGTGGTGAAGCCTTTGTACGCGAGGATCGAGAGTGCGACGGCCGCGAGGAACCCATCGATCGAAGGGGATGCGCCGCCGGTGGTGGCGCCGTTGGTGAAGTTCGCAGAGCTGGCGTAGGCGAGACCGATGTTTGCGAAGACGGCGAGGCCGCCGACTTTGAGGATTGCCATGATTCCTGCGGTGGCCTGCACGTACTGGTTGCCGGCGAGGTTGATCGCAAACGCGACGACGAGAAGCCCGACGCCAAGGGTCGGGACCCAGAATGACGCCGCGCCGAGGTCAACGATCTGAAGGAGGTAAGCGCCGAAGGTCCGAGCGACGAGGCTTTCGTTGATGACCATCGAGACGTACATGAACAGTGCGAAAACGCCGGTTGTGGTGCCGAGTCCGTATTCCTCTTTAAGAAACATTGCGACCCCGCCCGAGGATGGATATGCGTTCGAGAGTTTCACGTAGGAGTAGGAGCTGAACGCAGCGACGACGGCAGCAACGAGGAACGCGACCGGGAACAAGTCACCGGCAAGTCCGGCCGCTTGGCCGGTGAGCGCGAAGATCCCGGCGCCGATCATGACGCCGGTGCCGAGCGAGACGGCGCCGGGGAGGCTCAGGCTTCCAGCGACCTCGTCGTTCGCTAGGTGTTTAGGAAGCAATTACTGCAACTCACTGACGCGTTCTCGGTATTCCTCGGTCGAGAGATCTCCCTTGGCGTACCGCTCGGCGAGGATCCCGCGCGCCCGATCCGAGGGATCGCTGGGTGCAGCTCCCCATGACCCACCAAGTCCTGCGCGGCCTCGAATCAACCACACCAACAACGCAACGAAGAGCGCCATCATCACGAACCCCGACAGCCACATCCAACCGCCTCCCCAACCGTTCATGTGATCCCAGTTGTCGGATTGTGCAAACACCATTGCGAAAGCCTTCATGCGGGTCTCCTCGAGTCGCTCCACTCACCATCGAGCACTTCAAGAGCATTAGGAAGAGGCCAAGGTCCCTACCCCTACCGTCAAGCCCATTCCCCGATGGGCCCGTAATTGCTGCAATCCTTCTGGCGCGTCAGGCCCGGTGTCGGCGTTTCAACTGCGCGGAATCAAACGCGGAATCAAACAGCCGGCGGAGTGCGGGGCCTCGACCGCTGGTCGGGTCGCGCGTCAAGTCACTACGTTCCAGCTGATCGAGGCTTCGTCGTTCGCAGGGGTGTACGAGCATTGAAGACCGGTGTGGATGGAGCGGTCGAGATGCGCGGCAAGCAATGGAGCGAAGGTGTCGACGCGGCGAATGGCATCTCGTATGCGGGCGCTCACCGCTTTGCGGGCCCGTTCGGCTGGGTCGTTGGGGTTCGAGCGCAATCGGCCGCCTAGGCCGGTTGCTCGTCGGATCTCGGCGACCAGTTGCTCGCGTTCGGTCTCGAGGATCTCGACTCGGCCGATGTCAGCCGCGGTCTTGGCCTGGTCGATGTCGGTCGATAGGTCGGCGAGGCGGGTGCGGTAGGCGCCGAGCGCCTCGAGGTCGATCTACGCCCGCCCCGACATTCTCTCGCTCACCATCAACACAAACGGAGAAAGCAATGCATGACTTCGCTGAGCCGCCTGAGTGATCAACCTGTGACGACGCTGTGAGCGGGAAACTCAGACATGAGGACTCACCACAGAATAAGGTTCAACCCCGCCACGCAAGCCCTACACCTGGAACACAGCTATCGGAACAACGCTCGCCCAACAACCGGATCCCGCTCTGGTTCACAATCATGTGGCGTCGCGCAGTGTCTGTTAAAAACCCCTGCCGCTAACTCCGTGCATCGAACTGCTCGATGTCATAGCTGGCGAGAGCCTTGTCCGCAGTCACGAGGACCAGGGTCTCCAGTTGTGCCTGGGCGACCAACATTCTGTCGAACGGATCGCGATGAAAGGGCGGCAGCGATGGCGCCAGTTCAGCGTGCGCCGCCGTGATCGACAGCGACTTGAAACCGTCAGACTCGAGCACGTCGGTAAGCCCCTCGGGCATCGACAACTTCCCAAGCGAACGCTTGATCCCGAGCTCCCAAGGTGTCACCGCCGAAACGAACGCCTCATCCGCACGCTCGATCAGGTCGCGACATTGCGAGCCGAGCGATCGGTTGTCTTCCAGCCACCACAGAACTGCGTGACTGTCCAGAAGGATTCTCACACCGAGTTACCTCCAGAGGATTCCTCGAACCTTTCCACGATCTCCTCATCAGAGCCAACTATGTCCTCGTCGTAGACGACCTGACCCGACCACGACCCCGGCACGCGTGTCGAGCTCGCAGCCGACCAGGCGACAATCTTTGCCACAGGCCGACCGTTGCGCGCCACGATGACCTCCGTTCCCTGCTCTGCTTCGCGGATCAGTTCGGAAAGCCGGGACTTTGCCTCGTGAGTATTCACTACGTGGGTAGTCATAGTCTTAGCTTAGCTAAGGT
>JBBKWJ010000112.1:0-3196 GCA_037968895.1 Acidimicrobiales bacterium | reverse complement strand
GGGCCGCAGGGATGGTCCAAGAAGGTGGGCGGCGGTTGGCTCATCCGCCGATTCGGACACATCATCGATCTTGACCCCACCGAGCCGGTGCAACATGTCACCTATCACGAAGCGCAAGCATTCGCAGCTTTCGCCGGCGGACGACTACCGACCGAAATCGAGTGGGAAAAGGCGGCCAGTTGGGGACCGCATGCAACTGTCCCCCGTGTGTACCCGTGGGGATCTGCCGCTCCGATCGCCGAGCTGGCCAACATCGGCCAACAGGGATGGGGCCCGGCACCAGTCGGCGCCTACCCACAAGGCGCTTCTGCATACGGAGTCGAGCAGATGCTCGGAGATGTCTACGAATGGACGTCGTCCCGGTTCGAGGCATATCCCGGCTACGCGACGTTCCCGTATCCCGAGTATTCGGAGGTCTTTTTCGGCGACCCCGAGTATCGAGTCCTGCGCGGCGCATCGTGGGCCACCTCGGCGCATGTGGCCCGCAACACGTTCCGGAACTGGGACTACCGCATTCGCCGCCAGATCTTCTCAGGAATCCGACTCGCATGGGACGGCATCTGATGTGCCGTCTCGCTGCCTACATCGGATCGGATCCACTTCCCCTGTCTGCCTTGCTCTACGACCCGCCTCACTCGCTCGAGCACGCCGCTCATGCGCCGAAAGAACTTCTCCGAGGGACAGTCAACGTGGACGGGACTGGGGTTGCCTGGTGGAACAGTCGCGACGATGAGCCGATGCGCTACGTAACCGCCCAACCACCCTGGTCCGACCCCAACCTTCCCAGCCTGGCCAAACGACTCGAAGCCACGACGATCCTGGCGGCGGTACGGTCGGCCACCCCCGGTTTGCCATTCGGAACGACCAACGTCTCACCGTATACGTCAGGAACAACCGCCGCCGTCCACAACGGCTGGATCGGTGGTTTCCGCAGCGGGGTCGGACGCCAACTGCTGAGCAGATTGTCAGACCAGCGCTTCAGTGAATTCGTCGCTCTCAACGATTCCTTGGTCCTGTTCCTCCTCGTCATGCAACAGATCGACGAGCAACCCGGAGTCCCGCTTGACCAAGCGGTATCAGCCGTGATCGAGGAAGTCGCCAAGGTGGTCGTCGCGGCTGGAGAATCGGCAACGCTCAACCTTGTGGTCGCGAATGGTGCCGAGATGGCTGCAGTAAGGACTTCCGTGAACTTCAAGATCAACTCGCTTTACACCCGGACAACACCCAGGGGCAGTCTCCTTGCTTCCGAACCCCTCGACCCTGACGACACCTGGACCGCCGTCCCCGACCACTCGCTCGCCGTAGTCACCTCAACGGGCGTAGACGTCCGATCCATCGAGCATGAGGGAACGACGTGAGGACGAAGGGCGACGCGCCGGTCACGGTTTCACTCCTTACCCAACCAAGGGACCATCGGTCGCAACTGCTCACAGATGTGTTTCACGGCTTCACCGCCTATCGCAAGTACCTGCCGTCGAAATACTTCTACGATGGCAAGGGGTCCGACTTGTTCGAGGCGATCACCGAACTGCCCGAGTACTACCTGACCAGGGCTGAGACCGAAATCCTCGCCGAGCACGCCGACGACATCCTCAACACGGTTCGGCCCGACGAGCTGGTCGAGCTGGGCTCTGGCTCGTCTCGCAAGACTGCGATGCTCATTGAAGCCATGCAGCGTTCGGGGGGACAGCGATATGTGCCGATCGACATCTCCGAGGACGCCCTGCGCGGCGCCGTGTCGGAACTGTGCGCCGACTACACATGGCTCGAAGTTGAAGGCCTGGTCGGTGACTATGTGGCCGACCTTCACAATGTCCGGAGGCGTGGACGGCGGCTCGTCGTCTTCCTCGGTTCGACGGTCGGCAACTACGTTCCGACCCTGCGCTACTCACTTCTTAGGGAAGTGGCGACCTCGCTCGACCCGGGTGACGCGTTCCTGCTCGGTGTCGACCTTGTCAAGGACGCGCCAACGATGATCGCCGCCTACGACGACTCCGCCGGCGTGTCGGCAGAATTCAACCTCAACATTCTGCGTGTCGTGAACCGTGAACTCGACGGCGACATCCCGATCGACGCATTCGAGCATGTAACGCGCTTCGATCCCACCTTCTCGTGTATGTCGCAGAGCCTTCGAGCCGCCCGACCAGTAGTCGCCAACCTGCGGGCGCTGGACCTAGCAGTGACCTTCCTCGAGGGAGAAGAGATCCACACCGAGGTCTCTTGCAAGTTCACGCACAATCAGATCAAAGAAGAGTTCGCGGCAGCCGGTATGGGCCTTGACGGCTGGTTCACCGACGGCGAGAACCGATTCGGGCTGGCCTTGGGGTCGCCGGCCTAAGACCCGGCTTAGGAAGAAGCGGATGTGTAGCTGTTGACGCCGGCCTTCCACGCCATACGTGACACGACTGCGAACCCAATGGTCAGCGCCACCGTGAGGGCGATGTCTTTACCCGAGATTCGATCGACCAGTGTCTGCGCCGGAACAGTTATTGCGAAGCCGAGCGGGATTACGTACGAAAGCGATAGACGCATCGCAACCGGATAGATAGTGACCGGCCAGCGTCCCGCCTCGTAGCTACCCGTAACCAATTCACCGAGTCGACCGATCTTGATCAGCTTGAAAGCCGACGACGTCATGATCAGCCACATGCTGTAGAGCAATGTCGCTCCGCAGGCCAGGAGCAACCCTCCCACGAACAGGCCGACGAAGGACAGACCACCGGTGAACTCGCTCAGTCCCCAAATGATGATGCCGGTTCCGAGCGCCACGTCCGTCAGCTGCCACACCCGAAAGGTGCGCAGGCTGGTCAGCAGCTGTGAATCAACTGGCTTGACGAGCGGATGGTCGAACGTGCCTTCGTCGACCTCCCGAATCGTTTGCTCCATGTTTGGCTTTATTACTGCCCGCATGACCCCGCCGAGAGCGAGATGCACACCAAGGACTACGAACAGTTCCGGCCTCGACCAACCGCCCAGGTCAGTTGTGTACGAAAAGACCAGCTGAATCGCCACGATCCCGGTGAGGATCTGAAGGGCGGACTGAACCAGTTGGACGAAGAAGTTCAGCCGATACTGCATCTCGTATTGGGCGGTCAGTTTGATGAACAGCCAGCTCAGACGAAAAGCTCTCATGAGCCGACCGCCGTATATCTGCGAACAGCCTTTTTCCAAACCACGCCGTGCTGGCGGCCAGCAT
>JBBKWJ010000111.1:0-6078 GCA_037968895.1 Acidimicrobiales bacterium | reverse complement strand
CGGAAGAGCACGGTGGCGACGCACGATGGCTTTGCGGCCCCCTCGACCTCAAAGACAAGGTCGAACGCAGCCTGACAACCACCGGCAACATCGGTGACAGAACCGAGCGTTGCGCCCATGCGAAGCTTCGAGCCGACAGGGACGGGGGCGGGGAAACGAACCTTCTCGGTTCCGTAGTTGACACCCATAGCGAAACCTGTCGCCATGATGATTTCGGGAAGAAGACGAGGCGCGAGCGACAACGTCAGATAGCCGTGAGCAATCGGCCCACCAAACGGTGATTCCTTCTTCGCTCGCTCGACGTCGATATGGATCCACTGGTGATCGCCAGTTGCTTCGGCGAAGGTATTCACCATCTCTTGAGTGATGGTGACCCACTCTGAATAGCCAAGGTGTTGTCCAACGACAGCCTTGAGTCCGTCAATTCCCTCTACATGTGTTGCCATCGCGACAGGCTACTGCCGATGACCGGTTGACCTTGAATTGGCTGCTTAGGAGGGCTTTGGCGTTCGCTTGATCTCGAGGCCGACCGACTCGGTTGGTTTGGTCTTGCGGTCTTTGTGAGCGGTCGCGAGTTGTCCGCAGGCTGCATCGATGTCGGTGCCCCGGTTTCCTCGAACGGTGGCAGTGACGCCTCGTTCCTCGAGGTCTTTGGCGAACTGATAGATCCGTTTCTTTGGTGTGCCGAGCGTGGGATAGCCGGGCGTCGGGTTGAGCGGGATGAGGTTGACGTGGGCATGCGCTTCGCGAGCAACTTGTGCCAATTCGGCGACATCACTTGGCTTGTCGTTTACCCCGTCGATCATCGCCCACTCGAATGACACTCGTCGGCCTGTGGTTTCGCGGAAGTAGCGAGCGGCTGCGACGACGTCGGCGATGGGGTGCCGTTTGTTGATGGGGATCATCGCCGAGCGGTCGGCGTCGTTGGCCGCGTGCAGCGAGACCGCGAGGCCAACCTGCATGCCCTCCTCGGCAAAGCGCCGCATTTGAGGAACTAGTCCGACCGTGGACACGGTGATTTTGCGAGCGCCAATGCCAATGTCGTCGATGATGCGGTGGAGCGACGTGACCACTCGGTCGTAGTTGGCGAAGGGTTCGCCCATACCCATGTAGACGATGTTTGACAGACGCTTCGGAGCGGCCTCGTTCTTCGCCGCAATGACCTGTTCGAGCATCTCGCCGACAGTTAGATTTCTGAAGTAGCCAGCCTGCCCGGTAGCGCAAAAGTCGCAAGCCATCGCACAGCCTGCTTGGGAAGAGATGCACACCGTCGAGCGGTCTCGATAGTGCATGAGGACACTTTCGATCTGGTTGCCGTCGTCGAGGGTCCAGAGCCGTTTCACGGTGTCGCCGGAGCTTGAGGTTTGCACCGTCGTTGGGTCGAGGGCTGGCGGAAAGTCGACGCCGAGCCTCTCACGAAGGGCAGCAGGCAGTGACGTGACCTCGTCGATTCGACGACCGTGCGTGTAGAGGCCTTGCCAGATCTGGTCGACGCGATAGTTCGGCACGTCGCCAAGCTGCTCCCGGAGCTCCTCTTTTGATAGGTCTAGGGCTGATGTCACCCCTTCACGGTAGCTTGGAGGGGTGACTGAGCCGCCCGAAAACGAAACAGTGCCAAGACCGCCGGTCGACGAACACCATCACCGCGACATCCAGGGCGGTTCAGCCCGCGCCGCAGTTTTTGGCATCAGCGATGGACTGGTTTCGAACGTCGGGCTGATCCTCGGCGTTGCCGGTGCCAATACGGCGCCGAGTGTGGTCCGCCTCGCAGGACTCGCCGGATTGGTTGCCGGCGCTATCTCGATGGCTGCGGGCGAATACAACTCAATGCGCGTGCAAGCCGAACTTCTCGAACGTGAGTTGTCGCTTGAACGCCGAGAAATCGAACGGAACCCGGCCGTCGAGGCCGTTGAACTCGCCCAGCGCTACCAGTCGCGCGGAATTGATCCTGACCTCGCTCGCGAATTCGCAAACTCGCTCATGAGCGACCCAGACGTTGCCCTTGAGTTTCACGCGCGCGAAGAACTCGGCGTGATTCCGGGTGAGCTTGGATCTCCGTGGGGCGCGGCATATTCGTCATTCGTCGCATTCTCGATCGGCGCGTCGTTGCCTTTATTGCCATGGTTCATTGGCTCTGGCAACGGAGCCAAAATCGCATCGATTGCGTTGGCGCTCGTTGCGTCTGCCGTGGTTGGCGTGTTGATCGCACGGCTGACCGAAGGAAACATCGCAAAATCTGTCGGTCGTCAGATGCTGTTTACCGCGGTTCCCGCAGCCGTTACCTACGCCATCGGCAGCATCATCGGCGTCGGTGTCACCTAGGTAAGCCAGGTTTCGACTGGTGTCGGACCGAAGTTGATCTGCCACGAGCGGTCGCTTCGAACCACAGAAAACCCGAGACGTTCATAGGTCCGAATCGCAGGCTCGTTGTCGGCCTCGACGTAGAGCATCGCCTCTTGGAGGCCTTGTTTGGCGAGCCAGTCGAGCCCAGCGGCCGTCATTGGACCACCCAACCCCTGACCGTGAACCGAGGGATCAAGCCCGATCACATAGATTTCGCCAACGTGTGGCGATGCGTGGATCTTAGTGATGCAGTAGCCAGCGATGACGCCCTTTGGGCGCTCGAAGATGCGGACGCCGTCGCTGCGAAACCAGGGCTCAGCCATCATCGCGTTCCACTCAGCTGGTGACTGGTTGCCTTGGGCCGGGTGATTTGCGAATGATCGGTTGTTCACGAGTCGAAGCGGTTCGGCGTCGTCGGGAACAAACGCTCGGGTAACGACGGGGGTGACGTCCGTGATCGGAAGGGGTCGCCTCATCTGGTGAAGCCCTCGGAACGGAAGCAGCCCAGCCTCTGTCACAATTTGATCGAGCCAGGGCGGAGCGGGTTTAGCCCAGACCTCAACTGCTATGGCCCCTCCGATGTCGCCAGCTTCGATCGATTGATTGAGGTCATCGAGCTGAGCGCGAAGCACACCGGCGGGGTCAGCGAGTTTGGTGTCGAAGAGAGCCTCAAGCCGCAGCACCTGGTCTGATTCGAGACGACCACCGAGATAGGCAACAGGCGTCGAACCTTCGTAGCCGACCGACGTCCACATCTGAGTATCAGGCTCTAGAACGTCTAGCTCCCACGAGGAATTGAAACGGTCGTCCTTCAGAGATGGTTCGATCGCAGCGTCGAAAACGGCGCGGGCAGCAGCGACAACTCTCGCTCGATTCGAGTTGTTCGTTTGAAGTTCGATGGCCATTCGCCCATGCACCAAGGCGACGTTACTACATCGCCCTTCGGCCAGCGATACCCTCGACTGATGGCCAAGCCACGCACCCCAAAGGGCAGAGCACGAAGGACTCACGAGCTTCTGGCCCTTGAGTATCCCGAGGCGTTGTGCGAGTTGATTCACGACAACCCGTTTCAGCTCCTCGTCGCAACTATTCTGTCGGCCCAAGCAACCGACGTCGGGGTTAACAAGGTGACCCCGGCACTATTCGCGAAGTATCCAAACGCCGAATCTCTCGCTGTTGCTAACCAAGAAGACGTCGAGTCTTTGATTGGTTCGCTCGGACTTTTCCGCGGCAAAGCGAAGAACATCATCACTTGCGCTGGTCAGCTTGTGGAGCTTCACGGGGGTGAAGTGCCCACGCCGATGGCCGATCTGAAGGCGCTCGCTGGCGTCGGTCGTAAGACGGCAAACGTCGTGCGATCGGTGGCGTTGAATGCGCCAGGGCTTCCCGTCGACACCCACGTGCTGCGCCTCAGTGGCCGGCTCGGCATTACCACTGAGACCGATCCGGTGAAGGTCGAAATGGAGCTGAACCCAATGGTTCCCGCCATGGAACGTGGCGAGTTCAGCCTCCGGATGATTCTTCATGGCCGGCGCGTTTGCGGCGCTCGCAAGCCTCAATGCGGTGAGTGCGTGCTCGCCGAGTTTTGCCCCTCAAAGGTCTGATACTCCGCTTCCGAAGCGGGATCGCGGGGTCTAAGTAGAAAAGTGAGGGACATCCGCCACGCCGTAAGGTAGTTGGTTTAGTTTGTCCAGTAGCCAGGTTCCCGCCACCTGGTAGCAGCGTTGCGAGGATCCGCCGCCTCGCTTCGCGCCGCCGGTGCTCCCACTTGTGGGGGCACCGGTGTCAGTTTTGGAAGTGATGCGCTGGTACCCGGTACCAGCGCATCACCTGCGACGCGTTTCGAGCCCTGCTCGTTAACAGCGACGGGAGGCGGCGGCGAGTCGACGGGTAGAAGTTTGTAACTGGCGCTCGACCTCGCGGAGCTCGATTGCGATCTCGTCTTCATCACTTGAATGTCGCGAGAGATCGCCGATTCGCCGTGTGATGTCTTCGAGGGTCGCCAGGAGCGACTCGATTGAACTGCGTTCGATTGCCACTGATCCCCCATAAATCTGCTGTAAGGCGGCGGCGACTACGGTACCGTCGATACCTCTTGCCACGCCATGCGACGTCTTGGCCGACTTGAGGTGACCAACACCGTGCTCAATGTTCTAGATCTTCGAGGCCTTGGCACTGACATTGCCGGTCACCTGCCTCGCCCCGAACTTACCGGCGACGAACCCGTAGGCGTCGTTCGCGAGATTATTCAGAGGGTCCGGACAGAGGGAGACTCCGCACTGTTGGCGCTCACCGAGCAGTTCGACGGCGTCACGCTGGCGTCGTTGCGAGTGGCAGACGAAGATCTGGACGCTGCCGTCGCCGCGTTGAGCCCTGAGGTTCTCCGGGCATTTGAGGCTGCCATCACCAATGTTCGGTCATTCCACGAGCACCAGCTTGTCGCACCACACGTGGTCGAGAGCCCTGGCATGAGGATCAAGGCGTCGCAGCGTCCCGTTGGACGGGCCGGCATGTATGTCCCTGGTGGACGAGCCGAATACCCATCAACCGTCATCATGACCGTCGTGCCGGCCAAGGTGGCTGGCGTGCCCGAAGTGATCTTGTGCGTGCCACCAAACCGCACCACCGGTCGAGTCGCCGACTCTGTGCTCGCCGCGGCTCGGCTGTCTGGCGTCGATGCCGTCTTTGCCGTCGGCGGAGCCCAAGCGATTGCGGCCATGGCCTACGGAACTGAAACTGTGCCCGCGGTCGATGTGGTTGCGGGCCCTGGCAACATCTATGTGGCCATCGCCAAACAAGAGGTGTGCGGCGACGTCGGTGTCGCCGCTGCGTTCGCTGGCCCGTCTGAAGTCGTTGTCGTTGCCGACGAGACAGCGAACCCGACCTACGCCGCAATTGACGTGATCCTTCAGGCCGAACACGGACCAGATGGACTGGCCTGGCTCGTGACGTGGGACGAAGCCGTTGCTGCCGCTGTCAATGCCGAGGGAAACCGCCTACTCGAAACTGCGCCCCGGGCCGATGAGGTTCGCTCAACGCTTGCCGCCGCCGGTTATGTGGCCATCGTTGACGATGTGGCGGCCGCGATTGCGGTTGTCGACCTCATCGCACCAGAGCACCTCGAGTTGCAGGTCGCCGGTGCGGAAGCGCTCGCCGACAAGGTGAAGAACGCAGGAGCGATCTTCTGTGGCCACCTGGCGCCTGCGTCTCTCGGCGATTACGTGGCTGGCCCGAGCCATGTGTTGCCCACCTACGGCTCCGCCCGATTTGCATCGGCGCTCACCGTCGGCGACTTCACCAAAGACCACCACGTCGTGCTGGTCGACGAAGAAGGAATCGCCAAACTTGGTCCGCACACCATTGCGCTGGCCGAACTTGAGGGCCTCGACGCTCACGCTGAGTCGGTGCGGGTTCGCCTGCGAGACCTCGGGCTCAACTTCTCGACAGGGGAGCGTGACCAGTAATGGGACGACCAACAATCCGCCCCGATCTATCGGCGCTCACCGGCTATCACTCGCCCCAGGTCGATGTGTCAATCCGTCTCAACACCAATGAGGCGCCAAGTGCGCCGCCAGACGGTTTCCGTGAGGCAGTTGCGGAAGCCGCTCGTTCGGTTGAGTGGCATCGTTACCCCGACAGGGAAGCGACGAAGCTTCGTGAAGCGATTGCATCGTTGCACAGTGCTGACGCCGCTCAAATCTTCGTTGCGAACGGTTCAAACGAGGTGTTGCAGAC
>JBBKWJ010000110.1:0-40620 GCA_037968895.1 Acidimicrobiales bacterium | reverse complement strand
CGGACCATGCCGCTCGCTTCGCTCGCTAACCGCCTTTCGGCGCTGAGCGCCGAAACGCTTCGATTCTTTCATCGGCGCCGATGGGCACATGTTGTGTCGTCATCATCACCGCTTGAAATCGAGGGGCCGGTTCTTTGTGACAAGAAACAAGGACGGCGCCGTTCACTTCGTTCACTAACCGAGTTCGTGCGCTGGGGCGCCCGAACTCGACCGTGGCTGCCAATCAATGGTTGGATCGGCCGCTTGACGGCCGCTTCACCGCGCTCCGTATATACTGATTGAAGCGGGACTTGAATCTGAACAAGACCGTGTGGGCCGCCCCTATCTGGGATAACGAAACCAGCGGCCACGTTTTTCGCGTCAGCGAAAAAGGTGCGTAGTGAGGAAGTCCGTCAGGACTGACGAACGGCATGAGGGGCTCCACCTACGCCTGAATAGCCGGCCACGTTTTTCGCGTCAGCGAAAAAGGTGCGTAGTGAGGAAGTCCGTCAGGACTGACGAACGGCAGTGACTTCGATCTCGATCTTCATCTCGGCCGAGGCGAGTCCACACTCGAGCATGGTTGCCGCCGGTCGCACGTCACCGAAGTAGGCGCGCAGCGCAGGCCAGCACGCCTCGAAGTCGGCTGCATCCGGAAGGTAATAGTGGACTCGCACCACGTCGGCTGCTGACGAACCGGCCTCGACCAGGGCGGCGTCGATATTGCGGAGCGTCTGAGCTGCTTGCTCAGCAACGTCGTCTGAGATCGTCATCGCCTTGTAGTCGTAGCCGGTGGTGCCAGCGACAAAGATCCAATCGCCCTGGACGACGGCTCGCGAGTAGCCGATCTGTTCTTCGAAGGTGCTGCCTTGGCTAATGAGTCTGCGTTCCATGGAGCGACACTAGCCGCCTTACGTCAGCGGGTGAGCAGGTGCGAGTTGTGTTCTGATTGTTTCAATGAGGGCGGCGACGGCTTCTGGGCGTTCGCCTGGGACGGACCGGATCACTTGGTGCACCTTGGGTAGCGGCCCAAGCTCGGTCGGGGGCTGCCACTCGGCGATGCCATCTCTGACGTAGCGAGTACTCATGACGGCAACGCCGATTCCGGCCTCGACGGCGGCTCCGACATCTAGCGAGGAGCCAGCCGAGAAGACAGAGCGGAATTCGACGCCAGCGTCTTGGAGAATCTTGTGGGTGAAGGCGTTGTAGGTGCAGCACTCGCCGAAGTCGATAAGGGGAACAGGAGATTCGTTTGAACCATCGACGGCCGAGGTAGCCCAGCGCAAATCTTCGGTCCAGAGCACGATGTCGGTTGGCCGAAGCGTGTCCTCGGTTGTCTGGAGGATCGCAAGATCGATTGCGCCAGTATCGACCCAGTCGCCAAGGCTTTCGGAGTGGTCAAGAGTGAACTCGACTTGAGTGCCAGGGTGTCGGTACTTGAACGTCCCCAGCAGGGCTGCGATCTGACTCGTATTGACCTCGCCGTTGGAGCTGAGCTTGACCGTGCCAGTGATGTCGGAGCTCGTCAAACGAGCGGCCGCTCGATCGTGCAGGTCTACGATTGCCCGAGCGTCGTTTAGGAGTCCGCGTCCTTCTCGGGTTGGGCGCAGAGCGTGGCCGTCACGGATCACGAGCGGTTTGCCAACCCGTTGCTCAAGACGTTGGATCTTGCGGCTAACCGCTGATTGTCCGAGGTTGAGGCGTTCAGCCGCCTTCGTCATCGACCCGTGGTCGAGGACAGCAACGAAGGTACGGAGCGATTCGGTGTCGAGCTGCATTTCTGGACTCCATTAGTGGCTTCAGGTGGTTTGAGCGTAGCCCAATCGTGCATGACACATTGGAATTAAAAGTGTGCCACTATGTCGCTGGTGTTCTGGGTGGGTCGCCCTGATACTGAGGACATGACCAACACACGACACACCACACCCGGCGACAACCTCGCTCACATCCTGCGTGAAGCAATGGGACCCGGCTACCAAGCCCCAACCATCGCCCGTGCCTTCGAACAGCAGTTGAACCGCCCGGTTTGCTGCTCGCCTCACTCGGCCTAGCGTCCGCTAACTGGACCGAATGCCATCGTGTAGTGTCGCCTCCGTGAGCGCTACTGAGGCCAGCCGACGAACGGCGCTGTTTGCGATGGCCGAGGCGGGGTATCGAGGCGTTGGCGACTTGCTCGAGTTGCCGGCTGGCCGGACCTCGGATGCGTATCTAGCCGAGACCGATGGAGGCGAGGTCGTAGTTCGAGTCCCGATCCTCGAATCGGGACGTTTGCTGAGCTATTGGTCGGAGCAAGAGATTGGGGAGCAACTCGCTGAGGCTGGCTGTCCGGTTGCTCGCTGGCAAGTGGTCGAAGTCGACGCCATGCTCTGCTCCATTGCGCCCCGCTTGTCAGGCGAACCGATCTCTTATTCGCACGTGTGGTCCGACGAACTCGCAGCCGACGTGGCGAAGACACTGCATCAGTTCCACGTTCTCCCGGTCAGCGGATGGGGTCCGCTCGTGAATCGTCTCGGGCCATTGACTGGCGCTTCGCCTGACCAAACAGCAGGCGTTGTCGACCGATGGTTCCATGCGCAAATATGGCCGTTCGACGGGTCGGACCTCGGGGACCACTCGGTCACGGCAGAGGCTGATCTATTTGATGCTGTGAGAGGTCGAGGCGCAGAGATACTCGCTGCGGCCTGCGCCCCATTTGGGCCAGTGCATTCTGACCTACACCGCCTCCACCTCTTACTGACAGTCGATCGGAGGCTTGGTGGCCTTCTCGACTTTGGCGATGCGTTCGTCGGATCAACCGCTTGGGACTTCGCTCTCCTGGGCTGGTATTACGGCTCATCGAACGCAGCGGCTGTCGCGTCCCACTATCCGGGAGGCGGGGACTTGCGGCAACGGTCGCACGCGCTCGCGCTCGCAGTTGGGCTCTATAAATGGGCGAAGAACCCGACTGATCCTGAACCCCAGAATCGGCTGCGCCAGCTGCTTCTTGGCTAGTTCCTCGCGTTAGTTGCCCTTCGGGCGGAGCCCGATGGCCTTAAAGATGCCAGCTTCGCGCATGGCATCGTTTCCTGGCTTGAGAAGCTCGCCAAGGCGGATAACCGTTTCGTCGTCGATGCCAGCCCAGATTGGGGCCGAGAGGCCGTTGGTGCGCGCCTCGATCGCAGCCCGTCGGTCACGACCCTTGTCGGTGAGCGCATCGTCAGCCGCGATCCAGCCTCGCTCGATGAGACTCTCGACGGCAGCGTTCCAACCGGTTTCCTCCCAAGCCCGTGAGGTTTTGATGAACTGCGCCTGGGTCTGGGCATACGAGATGACGGTGCATTCAGCCGCCGTGAGAGGCTCGGCCGCAAGCAAGCTGATGTGGACGTCGCCCCGCCATTCTCGAATAATCGTGATGAGCTGCCAGAGAAGGAGCAGGCGGTCATCGGCGAACTCGCTGGCGGCTAGGGCAGGCAAGACAGCAGCGTTGCCCGCGGCGAGTGGCCGCGCTTCGTATGACAAGCCAGCGACAGAACGCTCGGCGATCTTGATGGCCTCTTCGATGCCGCCCTCGGACATCGCGGGGCGCACATACGCATCGAGCACTGCCTTGACGCCCCGCCATCGAGCGAGCTGAAGATCGGCAGGCGAGATCGAGTCCCACAGGCCCTCCATGCCCTGTTCGATGAACTTTGGATTGAAGTTGTAGAACGTCGCCGCCACCATCTGATGGGGGAGCGGGCCCATGGCAGCAGTCCGGGAACCGAAGTAATGGCTCCGAGGTTCGACGCCGGCTTCGTTGTATGCAGCCGGTAGCTCGGGGGCGAAGTAGACGAACACGTGGAACAGGGTGGTGACGTTGTGCAGGCGAGCAATGGTGTCGATCGAGGCGGGTTTAGTCATGCGTGGAACGTAGTCGGCGCCGCGGGAATCGGGAAAGCGGGGAGCTCCATCAACCGGAGATACCATGATTCAGTGTCAGAAATCCTGAGCAAAGACGATGTCGCCAAGGTCGCGAAACTAGCGATGCTTGAGCTGTCCGACGATGAACTTGCTTCGTTCACGCCACAGCTCGCTGCCATCTTGGACCACGCCAAAGACATGGAGGCCCTGGATGTTGCCGAGGTCGCGCCCACTGCGCACCCGTATCCGTTGGTCAACGTATTCCGCCCTGACCTGGTTGAACAGAACGTTGATGTCCGCGACGAAGCGCTTAGCGCCGGTCCCGACGTCGAAGACCACCGATTCAAAGTGCCGCCTGCGCTTGGGGAAGAACCATGAGCGACTCACCCGCCGCCAGCCATACAACCGCTCTCGAAATCGCCAGTGCGGTTTGCTCGGGGCAGTTGAGTGCACTCGCAGTCGTCGAAGAACACCTGGCACGGATTGATGCCTCGAACAACGAGGTGTTCGCACTTCTCGAAGTGACAGCCGATGAGGCCAGGGCTCAGGCCGCAGCGGTTGACGCCACGGTTGCTGCTGGCGACCCGGTTGGTCCCCTTGCCGGTGTGCCCGTTGCCCTGAAAGACAACCTCTGTACGAGGGGCATTCCCACTACGTGCTCATCGAAGATCCTCGACGGTTGGCGCCCTCCTTACGATGCAACGGTCGTCGAGCGACTCGCTGCTGCTGGCGCTGTCATGGTTGGTAAAGCCAACTGCGACGAGTTCGCCATGGGCTCATCAACCGAAAACTCGGCATTCGGCCCTACGCGCAACCCTCTCGATCGCAGCAGGGTCCCCGGTGGGTCATCCGGAGGGTCGGCGGCCGCCGTCGCCGCTGATTACGCACCACTCTCGCTTGGCTCAGACACAGGCGGCTCGATTCGCCAACCGGCTGCTTTGTGTGGAGTCGTCGGGGTGAAGCCGACATACGGCGCAGTCAGCCGCTACGGAGTAATCGCGTTTGCCAGCTCACTCGATCAGGTCGGGCCATTTGCCAAGACCGTGGCCGACGCAGCACTCATGTACGAAGTGATCGCCGGCCACGACCCTCGCGACTCAACCTCGATCCCCAAGCCCGCAATTCAGGTCAGTGAAGCTCTCGGTCGTGGCGTCGAAGGACTCAGGGTCGGCGTGATCAAGGAACTAAATGCCGATGGTGAGTTGGCCCAGCACTTCGAACCCGAAGTTCTGGCCCAAACCCAGGCCGCGGTTGACGCTCTCACCGCCGCTGGCGCCGCTGTCGCTGAGGTTTCGATTCCCTCGATGCTCTATGCGCTATCTGCCTACTATCTGATCGCTCCGGCCGAGGCGTCGTCCAACCTCGCACGATACGACGGTGTGCGTTACGGCAATCGGGTCGAGGGCGCAGCAAACACCGCCAACATGATGATCGCCACTCGCACCGCTGGCTTCGGCCCCGAGGTGAAGCGCCGAATCATGCTCGGCACCTATGCCTTGTCAGCTGGCTACTTCGACGCCTACTACGGCAAAGCCCAACGGGTTCGCACCCTACTTATCAACGACCTTGAGAAGGCATATCAAGACTTCGACGTACTGATCTCACCAACGTCACCGTGTGTTGCTTTTCCACTTGGCTCAATCGACGACCCAATGACGATGTACCTCAACGACATCTGTACGATCCCGTCAAACCTTTCTGGTCAGCCTGCGATGTCAGTCCCGTTTGGTCGAGGCGCTGCCAACATGCCGGTTGGCGTGCAGGTGTTTGCGCCACTACTCGGTGAGGCCAATATGTTCCGTACCGCCGCCGTCTTAGAGGAGGCCGCTCGCTCATGACCGAAACCTCATCCACTACGCCGGCCGAGATCCTGCCATCAGCAACACTGCTCGACGCCTGGACAATCACTAGCGACGTTCCCGCTGAGCCATCGGTTTTGCCTGAGGGCTGGGAGATGGTTGTTGGACTTGAAGTCCACGCCGAGCTCGCAACCGCATCGAAGATGTTTTCGCCCGCCGCCAACGAGTTTGGCTCCGAGCCAAACTCGAATGTGCACCCGGTCTGTCTCGGGCTGCCTGGCACCCTGCCAGTGGTAAATGGCAAAGCGGTCGAGCTGTCGATCCGTGTCGGGTTGGCGCTCAACTGCACGGTGCAACGCTGCGTGTTTTCGCGGAAGAACTACTTCTATCCCGACATGCCAAAGGACTACCAGATCAGCCAATACGATCTGCCGCTCAACATCGAAGGTTGGGTCGAACTCCCCTCAGGTCATCGTGTCGGTATCGAGCGGGCCCACATGGAGGAAGACACTGGAAAGTCGACCCACATTGGAGACTCCGGTCGAATCCACGACGCTGGCTATTCGCTGGTCGACTACAACCGGGCTGGCGTACCGCTCCTCGAGATTGTCGCTCGGCCCGATGTGCGGGGCCCAGAGGAAGCAAAGGCATTCGTCGAAGAGTTGCGAGCCATCATTGTTGCGGTGGGCGCGGGCGACGGAAAGATGGAAGAAGGCTCGCTTCGAGTCGACGCCAACATCTCGGTCCGTCCCGCCGGCTCTAACGAACTGCGTACTCGCTGCGAAGTGAAGAACGTCAACTCGCTCCGCTCGCTTGGTCGGGCCGTTGCCTACGAGGCTCGTCGACACGTAGACCTCTACGAAGCAGGCGACAAGCCAGTTCAAGAAACTCGTCATTGGGACGAAGAGGGCGGCCGAACTCGCGCTGGTCGTTCGAAGGAACAGGCCGAGGACTACCGTTACTTTGACGACCCCGACCTCCTTCCCGTCGACCCTTCACCTGAGTGGGTTGCCGAAATCAAGGCATCGCTGCCTCGTCTCCCTCGTGAACGTCGTCATGACCTGATCGATCTCGGTGCCGACGCTGAAGCCGCTGGCATCGCTGTAGCACGCGACCTCGACCACCTTGCGCTCGCCGCATCCGAGGCAGGCACAGACGTGGCACGTGCTGTGACACATATCGTAAACAACCTCGCCGTTGACGGTGCAGCCGATCTCGACCCGTCCAACTTCGCCGAACTGGTGAAGCTTGAGGTTGGTGGCAAGCTGACGGCCACACAGGCCAAGCAGGTGCTCTCCGAGATGGTCGAGACTGCCAGCACGCCGTCCGACATCGCAGCAGCTCGCGGCTTTGAGGCTATGGATTCTGGCGACCTCGAATCGGTCGTCGACGAAGTCATCGCCGCAAACCCTGATGAATGGGCTCGGTTCTGCGAAGCCGATGACAAGGTCAAAGGCAAGCTGCAAGGTTTCTTCACAGGCCAGATCATGAAGGCCACAAAGGGGCAGGCCGACGGCAAAGCAGTCGCCGGCTTTCTTCGAAGCAAAAGCTCCTAGACCAGCTAGGTGAGCAGCCCTGAGGCTATGAGCAACGCTGCAGCCTCGCAGGCAACGGTTCGGCTGTATGTTTGGCTCACCCTTGTGTGGAAGCTCTGCACCACGAGCTACTGGATGCTGCTGTTTGTCCGCGTAACTCTTGAGGTCGGGCTCGACCCGTTACAGATCGTTCTGCTTGGCACCGCAAAGGAGATCACCATCTTGACGATGGAGATTCCGACCGGAGCAGTAGCCGACCTCGTCAGTCGTCGGCTTTCGGTGATCATTGGGTTTGCAACCTGTGGCGCCGCGATCATCGCGGCCGGTCTTGTGAACACGTTCTGGCTGCTCGTACTCACCCAAGTTGCCTGGGCGTTCGGATCCACGTTCCGTAGTGGGGCCGACACGGCGTGGCTCAGTGACGAGCTTGGCGGTGGCACCATCGTCGACAATGCCATTCTCCGAGCCGCCAAATACCAATCGGTAGGCACTGTCGTCGGCGTCGTCGGCGCGAGTGCCTTTGCTGCAGTCTGGAGTGTGTCGGCCGCAATGGTCGCGCTTGGACTCGTGCTCGTGACGATGTCGGCTGTGCTGTCTGCTCGGATGCGAGAGACGACCTTCGTGAAGGTTGCCGAGGCTCGACGGGCCCAATTCTTCGACATCATCAGGGTGGCGGCGACGGCGACCCGTCGGGTTGTCGACCTTCGAATCCTCGTTATCACTGCGGTGCTCTCGGGCTTTGCGAGTGAAGCGGTCGATCGCCTCTATGTGGCTCGGCTCGACAGCATCGGTTTCCCCAGCGGATTGAACGAGGCGCTTGCGGTCGGCATGATCGTCGCGGCGCAAGCGGTAGGAACGACGTTGCTTCTCAGTCGTGTCGGCAATCGACTTGCCGGACCGGTGCTTCCGCCGGCGCTCGCTGCGCTGCAGGTTGGAGTGGCAGTGGGAGTCGCTTCGCTGGCTGGCATCTCGGTGTTCCCGGTAGCGGTTGCAGGCCTCATCTTCGCCGGGATGCTGCGAACGGTGACCGGGGCAGTCACGACCGCTTGGGCCAACCACTTCGCCACGAGCGCGACACGAGCCACCGTCTTGTCGTTCGTCGGCCAAGCCCATTCGCTTGGCGAGATAACCGGTGGCATAACGCTCGGTTTCATCGCATCGCAGGCTGGCGTTCACTACGCGCTTGGCGTGTCGGCCGTCGTCTACCTGGTTTCGGCCGTCGTCGCTCGACGGGCCACCTTTGACCACTCTGGGGCGGCCACGGTCTAAAAGGTGTGCGTGGCACCGACCTAGGCACCAGACTGACCGAATGCCGATAACCGTACGCACTCTTACCGACGTCGCCGAAATTAAGAATATGTCCCTGCGAATTGCGGCGGGTTTCGGCGAGGCGCCTCGAGTAGATGCTGAATCGCTTGACGCGAAGTATGCCGCAGCCCGGATCAAGGAGCTATCGCTTTGTGTCGAAGATGAGGGTCGGGTTCTTGGCGGCTGCTTTGGGCTCGCGCTTGACTTCACCCTTCCAGGGGGAGTGGCGGTACCAATAGCGGGCCTCGCCGGCGTTGGGCTTGACCCATCAGCCGTTGGTCGGGGAGCGTTCCGGCCGATGATGGCGATGCACCTGCAGAAGTCGCGAGATCTCGGGCTCGCGGCGTCCGCGCTGCTCGCCAGCGAGTCGGGCTTGTATGGCCGATTCGGCTACGGCGTGGCGTCAACGGTGTGTCGGTACGAGGTCGAGACAGTCTTTGGAGCGCTCCGCGCTGATGCTCCTGTCGGTGGTGAGGTCCGCTTCATGTTTGAGGCCGAGCAAACCGCGACCGATCTTGGGGCGGTGCATGACCTCGTGGTGACTCGGTCGGCAATGACGTCGCGTCCGCCCGCGATTTGGGACATCTACTTTGACGACAAGCAGTCGTGGGCTGGTGGCGGTAAGCGGTCGTTCGCTGTCCACTACGACGATGCCGGTTTGCCAGACGGTTATGTCGCGTATCGGATCGAGACGAACCAGGTTGGCCATGGAGTTACTGAGTCGAGGGCCGAGGTCGAGGAGTATGTGGCCGCCAATGTTGGAGCGGAGGTTGCGCTCTGGCGCTATGTCATGGCATTGCCCCTCGTACGTCGAGCCGTGTTCCATCACATGCCAAGCGATGTGGCAGCCACACATTTTCTGCGAGACCCACGCCAGTTGGTGAAGAAAAGGCAAACCGACAACGTCTGGCTTCGTCCCCTCGATGTCGAGCGCCTTCTCACAGAGCGGCGTTACGAGCAAGACGGCACGTTTGCCTTCGACTTCGACGACCCTCAGTTCCCCGAGCTTTGTCGCAAGTATCGGATACGTGTGACAAATGGGGTTGGGGAAGTGGAGCTGGGTGGCGAGGCGAGCGGGGTGGCGATGACACCAGCGCAGCTTGGCAGTCTGCTCACCGGCGAGATCAGAGCGGCGGAGCTCGCTCGTGTGGGGATCTTGAACGGGCCAGCAGATGAAATAGTCGCAATCGATCGAGCGTTCGCCACAAGCCGGGTACCGTTCTCGCTGACCCGATTCTGACAAACTTGCCTTCCCAGGTAAACCGATTGCGCATCCTGAGCATCTGATCGGGTAATGAGGCTGGCATCGATGGACCAAGAAACCGAGGTAGGACTTGATGCGACCGGTCTAACCGGTCTGTATGAGCAGCACTACCGCGCCTTGGTGAAGCTGGCGGCCATCTACGTCGATGACAGGGAATCGGCCGAAGAGATTGTGCAAGACTCGTTCGTCCGGCTCCTCAATGGCAATTACAAAATAGTGCCAGGCAAAGAGGGTCCGTATCTGCGCACGATGGTGGTGAACGCGGGCCGATCGGCGCTTCGAAAGCGTCGAGTCAGACGAGCATTCAAGCCAGAACCACCCGACCTCGTGGCCGCGGCCGAAGAACACGGTGTTGCCGCCACCGAGCACGACCGCATGATCGGCGCGTTGCGCCAACTCCCCGAGCGCCAGGCATCGGTGCTCATTCTCCGCTACTACGAAGACCTATCAGAAGAAGACATCGCGAAGACACTGGGCATCGCTCGCGGGTCGGTCAAATCACACGCACATCGAGGATTGGCCAAGCTGGCCAAGATCATCGGTGAAGAGGATTCAGCATGACACTCGAAGACGATCTCAAGAACGCCCTCCACGACAAGGCCAATCGAATCGAGCCCGCGGCCGACTCGTATGTGAAACTCGCGTCTCGAGTCAACACATCGAAGGGCGCTTCTCGCGGTGGCAGTGATCGGTTTCGATTTCTGGCCGTGGCCGCGATCTTCGTGGCGGTGATTGGATCAGTCGGGTTCTATGTCGCCCGTGACTCTGGCGACGACACAATCGCAGCCGGACCAACGACGACCGAGATTACGCTGCCAACAACGACGATGGCTCCTCCACAAAACGACGCAACCGATCTCAGCGACGCCGAAGCACCTCCATTGCAGGGTTTCGTTGCTGGTCCGATTGCGAGCACTCGTGAAGGCGCAGCACTCGCGTTTCTGGAGATGCTCGGAGTCGAGGGCGCAACGGTCACGGTCAATGGCAACGTGGCCGAGATCCAAACTGATAAAGAAGATGGCTCGCTCGGCGCCATCGTGTCCTACTTCGACCTCGTCAGCGTGGAGTCAAAGGGTGGCTACGCGGTGAGCGAAGCACGGTCAGACAACGTAGTCATCGAATCCCCGGCCGCACCAAAGAGCGCCTCATATGACATCTTCACCGACAGCGAGATCGCGATCGAGGGAGAAGGCAGCGGCTTCGAGGCAAACCTGGTGCTTCGAGCCATTTCGGCCATCGACGGCACATTGCTTGATATCGGCAACGCAACAGGGGGTGCGACCGATCTTGCGCCATTCGAGGATTCGCTGCAGGTGTTCGGAATCGGCCGAGCATGGATCATGGTCCAGTCCGATGGCGCAATCAACGGCGTGATTGGCTCGTTCGCGGCAGTTCCGATCAGCTACGAGGCCCCGCTACACCCTGCGATCTACACCGTGGTTGGCGTGCCAGCCGACGACCCAGACGGTGGCCTGAATGTGAGAAACTCGCCTGGCGTTCCTGCTGAAGCCGACGCGACAACCTCGACGGCCCAGGCAACAGGCACGACCGTCCCCGGTACCGATCCGCATGCCGTCGTGGCGGTGCTCAAGAATGGCACAAGTGATATTCATCGCCGAAGCCTCATTCCCGTAAACCTCGATGGACAAAAGTGGTGGAACATCGAAGTCGGCGAGGTCGAGGGCTGGGTCAACAGCCGCTACTTAGTTGATGTCGACCAGCAGCGTGTCGACGACCTCACCCAGCTCGCACTTGACTTCGAGGAGGCGATGAGTGGCGACTCGACCCTGGTCGAGACGCTGCCTTGGATCACCAAGGGCGTTGGCTATGTGGGGTGGTACCAGAACCTTCTCGAGGTTTCAGCGCCGACGATAGCGACGGTCGACTGGTGGGAAACTGACCGCCCGGTCCTCGAACCTGGGATGGCTGAATCATCTGGCCTAATCACCTCGCTGTTTAAGTTCATGAGTTCTCCGATCGATGACATCTCGGCCGAAATCGGCTTCGAAATGGGCTCGCCCTACCCCCTCGATCTGGACGTGCACGCTGAGCTTTCTGCCGACTACGACTTTGTGACGCTTCTCTACGAGGATGAAAACGCAGCGTTTAGAATCGTCACGCTGTATGTTGAACCCTCGGCGGATGGACCCGTGATAGCGGTCGTAGCGACAGCATTCTGGATCCCGTAGCTGGCACATTGCCGCTTCGCTTCCCCCAGACAACGCGAATGTTGACGGGGAAGTGCAATGTTGAAGCAAGCAGTGTTGAAGCAAGCAGTGTTGAAGCGAACAGTTCTGTGGGTAGTCATGACCATGCTCGTCGGTGCCTGTGGCGGTTCGGCTGTATCGGCCGGGCCGGTCCAAGTCCTCCGGCAAGAGGCCGCAGCTCAGCCGGCTACGTCGGTAGTGGTTGCGGTAGAAGTAAGTAGGAGTGAATGCGATGATGAGGCGAACCTCGCCATCGTTGCCAGCGAAGCGACGGCGCTTGACATGTTGCGAGTGGCCGCAGAGCTGGCGGCAGCAACAGACGCCGCGTGTGGTGCGCCAGACGATCTTGATCGGCAGTGCCGGGCGCTCTTCTTTCTTTCGTCAACCGAGCCAACGTTGGTATGGGCCGACGGAGGTGACTGGGCGGCCTCGCTCGCCGTCTGGCAATTCGCGGTTGACGATGGAGCGGCGAGTTCCTCGCCCGAGCTTGGGTTGATGTGGGCTAAACTTCGTGCGTTCACCGACGGTTTGAGCGGTGATCTTGCCGCCGAAAGAGAGGCAGCAATTGCCGCGCGTGTCGTAGCCAGGGCCGACGTCAACGACGACCTTTCGATTCTGCAAGATGGGTGTGCTGCCAGCTGACGGTATGGCTACTTCGCCAACGCGCTCACATGATCGGGGCTAGGTTCGACACGCTTGCGTGCCGGATGAGCGGCCTGCCACGACCGGATGCCACCAGTCAGGTTACGCACATTGAATCCCTTGTGGGTGAGCATTCGGTATGCGAAATACGAACGTTGACCAGAGAAGCAGTGGACGACGATTGGCTTTGACTGGTCGAGCTCACCAAGTCGGGATCGCAGCTCGTCAAGTGGGATATGTATCGAGCCGGGAATGCTGCTCGTCGCCCGTTCCTCAGTGCTTCGCACGTCAAGGATGACCGTGCCGGGGTCGATGTCGTCGACTTCGTACCACTGCGCAATCTGCACGTCGCCGTTGGCCACGTTGCGAGCGGCCATCGCCAACAGGTTCACAGGATCCTTTGGAGCGCCGTACGCCGGGGCGTAACACAGCTCGAGCTGGGCGACATCGTTAACGGTCATCCGGCCCTGAATCGCCGTGGCCAACACATCTAGTCGTCTCGCCACTGTTTCCTTGCCGACAACCTGGGCGCCATAGATCGTGCCATCGCCGACCGAAAACAGCAGCTTCATATCAAGGATCTCGGCCCCCGGGTAGTAGCCGACGTGCGAGAGCGGATGAATGTGCACCGTTTCATAGGAGATTCCGCCGCGCTGGAGGGCACGCTCATTGAGGCCGGTAGTCGCAACGGTGAGATCGAAGACTCGAACCACGGCGGTGCCAAATGTGCCCCGATAGGTCGCTGGACGTCCCATCACATTGTCGGCCGCAACGCGACCTTGACGATTCGCAGGTCCTGCGAGGGGTGCAACCGACCAATCCCGAGTAATCGGGTTTCGGACTTCGATGGCATCGCCAACCGCCCAGATGTGTTGGTCGCTCGTGCGCATGTGCTGGTTGACCCTGATGCCGCCGAAGTCGCCAACCTCAAGCCCGGCTTCGGCTGCGAGCTTCACTTCCGGTTTGACGCCCATGCTGAGAATGACGATGTCGCTGGGAATACGCGTGCCGTCGCTGCAGACAACGACCGATGCCGCGGCCTGCTCATCGCCGACAGGGTCCTCGAAGCTCGTCACCATCGTGGAAAGCTTCAGATCGATTCCGTGATCTTCCAGCTCATGCTGAGCCCAGAAGGCCATGTCTTCGTCGATCGCATTCAGGACCTGTGATTGCGCTTCGACGACGGTCACGGTCATACCGAGATTACTGAGTTGCTCTGCGACTTCGATCCCAATGAATCCCGCTCCGACGATGGTTGCGTGCTGTGGCGTGATGTCGGAGTTCCAGGCAATCACCTTGTCCATATCGGGAATCATGCGGAGCCAGAAGTGGCCCGCTCGATCGATGCCGGGAATCGGAAACGACACCGGCTCTGCTCCGGGTGCGAGCACGAGGTCGTCGTATGACTCTGTGTATGTCTCGCCCGTCAACAGATTTTTGATCGTGAGTTCCTTCTTCTCTCGATCGATGCTGAGGGCCTCCGATTCGGTGCGCACGTCGAGGTTGAAGCGGTTCCGAAGTCCTTGCGGGGTTTGTACCAGCAGGCTCTCCCGTTCGGGGATCTCGCCGCCGATGTGAAAGGGAAGCCCGCAGTTGGCGTACGACACGAAGCTGCCACGTTCCACCATGATGATGTGCGCTTCTTCAGAGAGTCGCCTGGCCCGCGCTGCAACGCTCGCGCCGCCCGCGACACCACCAACGACTATGACCTTCTTTGGATCTGGCATCGTGTTACCTCATCGTGAGAATCCGGAGACACTCACAATACCCCAGGGGGTATAAGACGACGAGGGAAGAAAGGCCCTTTATGCGCCGGTGCGGAGCCATTCGTCTTGGGCGAAGCGCCGCCACAAGAACACCGCTCGAGTAGCCATGAACGCACTCAAGCAGATCCAGAGCCAACCGATGCCGCCACCCATGTTTTGGACGATGTTGGCGTAGACGGCAAAGGCCCCACCAGCCGCGGCGAGCGACCATGCAAGGTACTTCAAGTCGCCAGCTCCGATGAGGACGCCATCGATGGCGAATACGTAGCCGTTCATCGGTGCTTGCAGCGCAACGATAACCAAGATGGTGGCGGTCACTGCTGCCACTTCAGGGTCTGGCGTTAAGAGGTTGGCCAGCGCGTTTCGGCTGAAGTAGACGGCAACGAGCGTGACTAGGCCGACGACGACATCGAGCTCGATCATTCGTCGAGCTGCCGCCTTTGCCCCAATGGTGTCGCCCGCACCGAGCCAGCGGCCAGTAATCGATTGGCCGGCGATGGCCACCGCGTCGAGTGCGAGGGCAAGCGTCCCCCAAATCTGCAGTCCGATCTGGTGGCCCGCGAGCTGAGCCACGCCGAGTGATGCGGCAAGCGCGGTTGAAAGCGTAAACGTGCCACGGAGGAAGAGTGTGCGGACAATCAACGCCGCTCCGGTTGAGAGCAGCCGGCGCATTGAGGCCCACTCTGGCAGCATCGAAGCACCGTGCGACCGCGCCCACCGAACCACACCGATGACATAGGCGACCCCGGCAATGGCCTGGGCAATAACCGTCGAGAGAGCCGAGGCTCCGATCCCGTAGTCGAGACCGATGACGAGAACGAGTTCGACGACAAGATTGATAACGGCCGAGCCGATAGCGATGACGAGCGGGGTCGTGGTGTTTTGGCGACCATGGAACGAGCCAGCGCCAGCCAGCATGAGCAGCATGAACGGTAGGCCGATAAGGCTGATCGAGAGATAGCGAAGCGCCGGGGCAACCACTGGTCCTTCGCCGTTGAGAAGTCCGATGAGCTGGCCCCTCGTCGCGTAGAGAACCCCCGCACCAAGCAGCCCAAGGCCGAAGGCCAGCCAGAGCGCCTGAAGCGAGCGAACCGCCGCCGCCTCGGTGTCGCCTGCGCCAACAAGGCGAGAAACCTGCCCGGTCGTGCCGTAGGCAAGGAAGATCATTACGGCGTGGAACGTGAGAAGCACCGTTGTTGCTAGTGCGAGGCCGGCGAGCTCGGTTGTGCCTATTTGGGCCACGATCGCCGTATCGGCGAGCACGTACAGCGGCTCGGCGATGAGCGTGCCAAGGGCGGGAATCGCGAGGCGAGCGATGTCGCGGTCGTACGGGCTTCGGAGCGTGAACAAGACGCCCTACGGTACGTCTTTTGTCTCCAAGATCAGCGTGGTGAGACCAACTCCCGCTGCCACGACGGCGAGCGGAATCACGTAGGAAGCCCAGACGGACCGATTGCCGAGATCGACGGTGACGTCGGTGATGTGATGGAGCGCGCTCGCCCCGTAGCTACGAATAGAGAGTCGGGCGAGACCGTCGCCGAATCGGGCGATGGTCGTCTCCCAGACGAAGATGTAGACGAAGCCAGCGATGAGAGCCCAGCGGGTGAGCGCGCCGAGGGCCACGAATAGAGCGGTGTACGCCAGTGTGGTGAGCGCCGTGCTTACGGCCGCTCCGATCATTACGTCGGCCTCGAACCCGCTACCGATGGCGGCGGCAACGGTCATCGTGATGACCGTTGTGGGAAACGCGACCGTCAAACATGCAGCCGTTGCCGCGATGGCGATTTGCACACGACTTATGGGCCGGAGCCAGATGTAGACAAGCGTCTCGTCATCGATCCACTCGCCGATCGCGGCTGACGCGAAGACGAGCGACACGATCGGCACGGCGATCGAGAGTCCGATCGTGGCGATGATGTCGATCATCGTGGTTGAATCGGCTTCGCTGTTGGTTGCGACCAACACCCCGGCCAGCACGAATAGGCTGAAGGTGATGGCCATAACGATGAGCCGGTTGCGACTCACTTGATGGCGTAGCACGAGGTGGTAGATCGCTGAAACTGGCGTGCTCATTGGTGGCGACCTCCAACGAGGTAACGAAACACGCTCTCGAGGTCGGCGTCGAGAGGCGAGACTTCAAACAACCTGATGGTTACTTCTTTGGCAATGGCGGCAAGACTTCGCCGGAGTTTTAGAGCGTCAAGGGTGGTGAGTTCGAACGAGTATTGATCGAGAATGGTGGTGCCAACGGTGAGGCCCCGAGCGATGAGATGGGCCGCGAAGTGTTTGCTGTCTGAGCAGACAACTCGGTAGCGCAGAGGTTGATCGTCCATGAGCGCCCGGATCGCTCTGAAATCGCCCTGGGCCGCGAGACGACCGTTTGCGATGACGAGCACTCTCGAACCGAAGCGCTCGACCTCGTCGAGCACATGGCTTGAGACAAGAACGGTTCGGCCTGACTGGCCGAGGTTGTGGAAGAGCTCGATCATGTGGCGACGCTGCTTCGGATCAAGCCCGTTGAGTGGCTCGTCGAGGAACAACACTGACGGATCGTGCACTATGGCGCTTGCGATCTTGGCCCGCTGACGCATTCCCTTGGAGAACGTGCCCATCGGACGATCGAGGTTTGGGTCCATCTCGACCGCGTGTAGTGCACCGAGGGCGGCCTGTTCCGGATCGGGAAGACGGTTGAGCACTGCGGCGAGCTTCACGAATTCGAAGATTGTGTCACGTTCGAAGACACCGTCTTGTTGTGGAACTATTCCGATCTGGCGGCGCGTCTCTAGCGACTTACGGGGGTCGCCACCCGCAACCCAGACTGATCCTTGCGACGTTGGGCTTTGACCGCTGAGCATGCGAAGAAGGGTCGACTTGCCCGCACCGTTTGGACCAAGGAGGGCAGTGACTCCCGGCTGGATAGCGAACGAAACGTCAGAAACGGCAACAAGGCCTTTGAAGTGTTTCGAGACCCCCGACGCACTAACTGTTGCCGTTGGTGGAGGCGGAGCTGGCATCGTCTGTGGTCCGTTGGCCATGGCCACGGGCGGTTGCGCCGGGAATGGCGGGGGAATGGCGGTCATCGCGTGACCGACATCTTCTGGTAGCGATACCACACGAATGACGCACAGCCCGCGGTCACTGCGACGACGGCTGCCCCCATAGTCCAGCTTGGGTTCTCAGAACTAAGCCATTCACCTGGCTCGCCGAAAATTCTTGGTGCAAGTTGCATTGGCGTGGCGATGAGGTTGAGAAGGCGGAAATGAGTCGAGTAGCCGAGCCCTTCTACGAGGAGCCCCGAGATGGCGGCGCTACCAACAAATGCGCCCAGGGTGCCCGCAGTCGCGGTGCCTTTGCGGTCAGTGGTCGACGAAATTGCCATGCCGATCGCGGTGAAGAACGCAGCGATAACCACGGCTGAGAGCAGCAGCTGTCCGAGCACCTTCAGTACGGCGAAGAAGCCCCCGGGCCCGAACCCTTGCAACGACAAGGCGGCGAAAAACAGGAAGTTGGGCCCGAGCGTGATGATGAGCATCAGCGTGAAGACAGCAGCGGTCTTCGACACAAGATAGGTGTTGCGATTGAGCGGGGAAGCGAGGTAGACGCCGAGCATGCCCGTTCGCCGGTCGTTGCAGAGGAGGTCGGGGGCTACGAAGCTAATAAACAGAAAGAGCATCGCCGAGACGAGGCCGTAGTACTCGGAATACTTCGGGATGAAGCCTTCTTCGGCCACGAACGGCAAGAACGCCGCAATTCCGAGGAACACAAGGGCCGGCACGAAAGCAAAGGCAATAAGAGCGAACGGGATGATCTTGTGCCTGGCACTGCGATGCAGCCCTAACGAACGCTGGATGCTGTGGGTTACGAGTGTTTTTGCGGCTCCACGGAGGCCGGTTCGTTCACCGTCGTAACGGCGGTAGCCGCGATCAAAGATCTCTGCGGTCATCCGAGTTGCTCCAGGAAAACGTCTTCAAGACTGAACCGTCTTCGGCTGAGTCGCTCGATCCCGGCTCCGGCTGCGGCGCAGACATCGCGGGTGATGTCGAACACCGATTCGTCATCGCCGCTCACTATGACCACTCGTTCGAGATGTTGGTGGCGGTGGCCAAGCTGTTGAAGCTGGCTGGCGACGGCGGCTGCCGCGTCGACGGTCTCGAGCTCGACAATGATGTCTGATCCGGTGCCCCGCAGATCTTCGATGGATCCCTCGGTAAGCACTCGGCCGTCACCAATGATGACCGCGGCGTCGCAGATCTGCTCGACCTCATCGAGAAGGTGAGAACTCAGAATGACGTTGATGCCGAACTCAGTCGCGACTCGACGAATGAGGTGCAGCATGTCGGTCCGCTGGACAGGGTCGAGTCCGTCAGTCGGTTCGTCGAGAAGGATCAGCGTTGGGTCGTGAGCTATCGCTTGCGCGAGCTTGACCCGCTGCCGCTGACCGGTCGACATTGTGCCCATTGGCCGGAATCGCTCCTCGCCGAGTCCGACGAGCCAGAGCGCATCGCTCGCCCGCGATGTTGCTTCGGCCTTCGGGAGCCCGTGGAGTTCGGCGACGTGGCGCACAAAGTCGGCGGCGAGTACGTCGCCAGGCAAGGTGTGATGCTCAGGCGCATACCCGAGGTGGGCCCGGATATCTGCACCGGCCTGATACGGGTCGACCCCGAGCACCGCCAATGTGCCCTCGTCGGGAGCGTGGAGACCAAGGAACATGCCGAGAAGAGTTGTCTTCCCTGCGCCATTCGCCCCGAGCAGGCCGGTGATCCCCGAATGAATGGTGAAAGTTGCGCCCGACAACGCAGTGAAGGAGCCGTAGCGCTTCACCACATCGACGCCAACAGCAAGCGGCGTTGGCGAAGGGTTCGGGGCAGACATCGAGCAATTGTGCCAGAACGAGGGGCCGGAAGTGCGGCACCGCCTGTCGATATTGGTACGAGATCAGTACGAGGGGACCCCGGTGTGACAAATCGCCCGCATGAAATATTGCACACGCCGATCTCACTTCAAATCTGGCAGACTTGACGCCCCCATGGCCCGCTCCACTCTCAGACTACGCCCCTGGCAGAAGCGGGCCCTCGACATCTATTTGTCGGATCCCAAGCGCGACTTCCTTGCTGTCGCGACCCCGGGAGCTGGTAAAACAACCTTCGCGCTCACTGTGGCCCGGATGACGCTGCCCCAGTTGAAGGGGCGACTTGTGATCGTCGCGCCGACAAAGCACCTCAAGGAGCAATGGGCCGATGCAGCGGAGCAGTTTGGCCTGATTCTCGATTCGGACTGGTCGCCCGCCGACGGGCTTCCCTCCGATATGCACGGGGTGGTGACGACGTATCAGCAGGTCGGGTCGAGTCCGGAGGCCTTCTTGCCTATCTCGACTGGCGGGTTCGTTGTTCTGGACGAGATCCACCATGCGGGCGAAGAGCGCTCGTGGGGTGATGGCGTGTTGACGGCGTTTTCAACCGCGAGTCGGCGCTTGTCGCTTTCCGGTACGCCGTTTCGCTCAGACACTCGGACAATTCCTTTCGTTGAGTATCGCAATGACGAGGTAGTCGCCGACGTCGAATACGGCTACGGCGATGCGCTGACTGATGGCAAGGTCGTCCGGCCCGTATATTTCCCGGCGTTCGGCGGCGATATGGAGTGGAGCGCACCAGACGGGGCCGTGATCTCGGCGAGTTTCGATGATGCCCTTGCTCGAACCCAGTCAAACCAGCGGCTCCGAGCGGCGCTGAGTCTCGAAGGCGATTGGCTGCCGTCGGTCCTCGCTCACTCGCACCAGCAGCTCATGAAGATTCGGGCTGGCCGTCACCCCGAAGCTGGCGGGCTCATTATTGCCATGGACCAGGCCCACGCCTGGGGGATAGCCGATCTGCTGCGGAGCAACTTCCGCGTGAACCCGATCGTCGCCGTTTCGGATGACCCAGACGCGTCAGGAAAGATTTCACGCTTCGCCGCCGGCGACGTGCCCTGGATCGTGGCCGTTCGCATGATTTCCGAAGGCGTTGATATTCCGCGCCTTCGAGTTGGCGTTTATGCGACGACCACTACGACCGAGCTGTTCTTTCGCCAGGCGGTTGGTCGTATTGTCCGCTACACCGCCGGTAAGGGTCGTCAGCGGGCGTATCTGTTCGTGCCTGACGATGCTCGCCTCCGACTGTGGTCGTCGACGATGTCTGAAGTCCGGCGCCACCGCCTCGATACGCGAAGTGAAGCAGAAACCGACGACGAGTTCGGTCATCAAGAGGAAGACCCGACTGCGTTTGACGATGTGAAAGAAGAGCAGATGTCGCTCTTCGCCGTCCTCTCGGCTACAGCCAACGACCTGCCACTTGATCTCGATATCTTCTCGGACGAGGAAGACGACGACGAAGACGGAACCGAAGCGCCCGAAACTGACGACGAACTCACGCTCGACCTCTCGGCGCTGCCACCGGCCGGGCCGGGCATGCTCACGCGTCGCCCCGACCGACGCGAGCGCGATCGCTTGCGCGATCTAAACGCCGATCTTGCCCGCGAGCTTGCCGTAGTTACAGGGAAGTCGCACGCGGTTATTAACGCTGAGCTGAACAAGCTCTCAGGCGTGCCGAAGGTGAGCGAAGCGACGATCGACCTCCTCAATCGCCGGGCCAGACTCGCCGAGGAATGGCTCGGCCGGATCAACAAGGTCGCCCGAATGAGGCGTTTCGTCTAGCCAGTCCGTTGTGCGAACACTTTGGTGTCTGACACCAAAGTGTTCGTTTTGCGGCTAGGCGTTGATGGCGGTGATGATGACGCCGGCCAGTTGGTCTGGGGCGTCTTCTTGGAAGAAGTGATTGGCGTTCGTCGCAGTGATGTGGGGCTGGCCCGCGGCGCCAGGCACGAGTTTGTGGAAGATAGCGTCGCCGCCCGCGCTAATCGGATCGCCGTCAGCGAAGCACGTCACAAAAGGCTTGTCCCAATTCTTGAACACATCCCATGCCGCCTGGTTGGCTGGCACCGCGGGATCATCTGGGCTCGTTGGCACCAGTGACGGAAATATTCTGGCGCCAGCCTTGTAGGTGTCATCAGGAAATGGTGCGTCGTAGGCCGCGATCTCTTCATCGGTGAGGGTCGTGTTGGTCGCTCCCTGAAGAATCATCCCGATGGGAAACTGGGGTGCTTCTTGGCTGAACTTCTGCCAAAGTATGAACGCCTCGGGCATAGTGCCTTCGCCAGTTGGGAGACCGGTGTTGCCGATGACCACGCGCGAGAAGCGGGCCGGGTTTTCCGCCACTAGGCGAAGGCCGACAAGACCGCCCCAGTCTTGGCCAAAGAACGTGGCATCGCTGATATTGAGGTGATCGATCAGCAGTTCTTGCATCCAGGCAACGTGGCGCGCATAGGAGTAGTCGGACTTCTCGGTTGGCTTGTCGCTCTTGCCGAAGCCGACGAGGTCGGGGGCAATGACTCGGAGTCCCGCACCAGTGAGCAACGGGATCATCTTGCGATAGAGGTAGCTCCACGACGGTTCGCCGTGCATCGCGAGCACGATTGGTCCGTCGGCTGGTCCTTCGTCGAGATAATGGACCCGAAGCGTTCCGCCGTCTTGGTCGTTGACGTCGACGTAGTGCGGCGTGAAGTCGTAGCCGGGGAGGTTCTCAAATCGTTCGTCTGGTGTCCGTAGCGTCTGCATTGCGAGTCCTTTGTAAAGCGAGGAGCCTGACTCCTCCGAGCATGGAAATTGAGAGTCAAACTATCATTAGACGCAGACGGTCCGACAGATTAGAAGCTAGAGCCCGTCGGCGAGAGCGGCGAGAAGTGGGCCAGCGCCGGTTGCGACCGGGTTGCCGTGTCCGAAGAGCGCAGTTTCGACGGCTAGGCCAGCGAGCTTCTTGACCGACTGCGCGGCGGTGTCCATATCGGCGGAAAACGAAGGATTCGCGCCACTGACCTCGGAGCCTTCCGCGTTTCCGTTGAGCGCATCACCGGCAACGAGCAGCCCGATTTCTGTGTCGATGACGGAGATTGAGCCAGGAGTGTGGCCCGGCGTGTTGTAGACGTCGAGGCCAAAGACCGAGTCGCCGTCGCCGACGGCAGCCAGCGGGTTGACGGCTTGAATCGAAGCGATGTCGGCTTCGCCGGCGTAGAGCATCGCCGTTGGTGAGACGGCGAGCAGGTCGCTGAGCCCACCGATGTGGTCTGGGTGGGAGTGGGTCAGGATCACATGCTCGACGTTGTCGAATGTGAGACCGAGCGCCGCAAGGGTCGAGCCGATCTCGTCTGAACCGCCGGTTCCGGTGTCGACGACGGCGGCACTCGACCCCCGGACCAAGACATAGGCCGACACAGAGCTGTATTTCACTTGTGCCCACCGAAGTCCTTCAGCGGTGACGGGTGAACCGGTCGTCGTCGGCGCCGCAACCGAATCAGAGGTGCATGCCGCGAGTCCGAGAATCGCGACGGCAAACGACCCGCGTCCAAGGTCGGCTAAGAAACGTCTGCGCCCGATTTGATGAATGCGCTTCGAATCGACTGCGTGAGCACTCAGCGGACCCAACGAATGGGCGGAGCTATTCCTTTGCGTGTGATGGTGCGACATGTGATCCTCCGACCCCTACTGACTACCACGGCCCCAACCCAATCATGACGCGCGTCGCGCGAACACTTTGGTGTCTGACACCAAAGTGTTCGTTAGAGGAAGCCGAGTTCGGTGGCGAGGTTTTCGTACTCGGTCATGCGGCGGCGAACGACGTCGAGGCTGGCAGTCCAAAACGCCTTGTCGGTAACGTCGAGATCGAACGCGGCGCCGAGTTGTTCGGCAGTGTCCATCCCCGCTCGTGAAAGCAGATCGTCGTAGCCAGACCGGAACGCAATTGGGTCTTCGCGATAGCGGGCAAACAGCCCGAGCCCGAAAAGGAGGCCGTAGGTATACGGCCAGTTGTAGAAGTGCGAGGAGGAGTAGTAGTGGGGCTTGAGGAGCCACATGTATGGGTGAGCCGTTGATTGGTCGATACCGTCGCCGTATGCGTCAAGCTGAGCCTTGACCATCATCTCGTTGAGTTCGGCGACACCGAGTGTGCGACGCTGACGGCGAGCGAACACTTCGGTTTCAAACAAGAAGCGTGAGCGAATGTCGACGATGACTTGATTCGTGCCCTGGAGGTCGATGTCGAGTAGGGCGAGCCGCTCAACGCCCGAGAGCCGTTCAAGCCCGGCTTCGACCACGAGGGTCTCGCAAAAAATACTCGCTGTCTCGGCGAGTGCCATTGGCATGTCTCGTTGCATGGCCGTGCGGCCAGCCATTGTCGTGTTGTGATAGGCGTGGCCGAGTTCGTGTGCCGTGGTCTGAGCCGACTCGGCTGAACCAGACCAGTTGAGAAGGACAAGCGAACGGTCGTCGACGAACGGGAGGCAGAACGCACCGCCCGTCTTGCCGTCAGCCGCAGGCGCATCAATCCAGTTTTCGTTGAGCGCCCGGTCGACGAGTCCGCCGAGCGATGGACTGAAGTCGGAGAAGGCGTCACGGACAACACCAATACCTTCGTCCCACGAGACTGCGCCGCTTGAGAAGGGGAGTGGAGCGACGAGATCCCACCACGGGAGACCGCCATCGTGGCCGTGCAGTTTCGCCTTCACCCGCATCCAGCGCTGGAAGTCGGGCAGTGCATCGGTTACCGCGGCCTGCATCGCGTCGAACGTTGCATGGCTCACTGAGTTGCCGTGCAATGAGACGTCGAGTGGCTGGGACCACCCCCGGCGGCGATTGACGGCGTTCGCTTCGCCCTTGATGGCATTCATAGCAGCAGCGATAGGCGTGGCAACGGTTGGCCAGGCCCGTTGCTCGGCCTCGTATGCGGCCTTGCGGACCGCAGGGTCTGAGTCGGTCGCGAGGCCTCGAACCGCCGGCATTGGCATTGCATCGCCATCACCATTTGGCAATTCGACGTTGGTAGAAAGCTGAGAGGTGACGTCGCCATGGAGGCGGCTCCAGGCCCCAGACCCGGTCGTCGATAGCTCGGCGTAGAGACCCTCTTCGCTTTCGGACATTTGAAACGCGGACCGCACTGCGAGCCGACTCAATGGGCCTTCGTGGTCAGCGGCAACAGGGCTGACGGCGCTCATCGCGGCGACGCCGAGGCTGGCTGACCAGTCGGCTAGCCGTGCGCTCAGCGGGCCGAGCTTTGCCCCCAAATCGTCGAGTTCGCTCATGAGCGACTGGGCCCGTTCGTGCCGACTGTCAGTCGACACAGTGGCATAGACGTACGCATAGATGTCTTCGTATTCGCGGCTCACCCGGTTGTACTCGTTCAGAACAGAATCGATGTTCATCCCGTCTTGTGGCGTGAGCTCGCGCGACTCGACGGATCGGACATCGTGCTCGTCGAAAAGACCAACAAGCCGGGATACACCAGCGCCAATCTCCTCTAGACCGTTAGTGAACGAACGTGAGTCGAGTGACTCGTGAACGTCAGCAACGCTCCAGCGCGGGAGTTCCGAAGGTGCAGCAGTATCAGCGATCATTGCGCCATCGTAGGCCAGAGCCATGATCCGCTAGTGTCGATTTCTCGACGAAGTAGAGGAAGTCTCCGATGCGCAAACCCGTCACGAGCGATACCGCCACGGCTGTCGGCCCATACAGCCACGCAATCGATTCCGATCCGTTCATGTTCTGCTCTGGCCAGACACCGCTCGACCCGAGCACCGGCAAGCTCGCCGACGGTGGGATCCCAGCTCAGACCGCTCAATGTTTTGAGAATCTGTTCGCAGTACTCGCCGCTGGTGGGCTTGGCCCCGAGCATGTCGTCAAGGTGAACGTGTACCTGACCGACATGGACGACTTCGCGGCAATGAATGAGGTATACGCGACCCGGTTTGAGGAGCCGTTTCCCGCTCGCACCACAATCGGCGTTGCGTCACTGCCTCTTGGCGCCGCGATCGAGATCGAACTGATCGCTCGTCGTCAGAGTTAAGTGCGGAGAGTCAGAGGAGATTGGCGGCGAGAAAGGCAGTAAGCCGTTCCCAGGCAACTGCGGCGTGGGCTTCGTCGAAATTCTCGCCCTCTTCAAAGAACCATTGCTTGGCCCCTTCGTAGAGGTGGAAGTCGGTTTCGTTTCCACCAAGCCGGATGAACGATTCGGTTACAACCCGATCTTCCTCGCCGACCATGTGATCGTCGGTGCCGAAGTGGCCTTGAAAAACTGCCTGGGCATCGTCAAAGTCAATCGATTGGGTTCCGTAGAACGCGGCGACTGCGCCGACCGACTCGGGCAGGCGAGCCGAGAGCCACAACGCCATCGAAGCACCCATCGAGAAACCGACGACGCCGATTGGTTTGGTTTGATCCTTCGTGAAGGCTCGAAGACTCTGGGCTGAGCTCAGCACGAGTCCAGAAAGCTCGTCTGGCGAGAGTGTGAGAAGCACCGCCTCGCCTTCAGCTTCGGTCGCTGGCGTCTCGCCTTCCATAAGGTCAGGGCACAGCACGACATAGCCCTCACCTGCAAGCTTGCGACAGAAGTCACGTGTCCAGTCGGTGATGCCCCACCAGCTAGAGAGAACCAGGATGCCAGGTCCCTTTCCGCCTGGTGGTTCGACGTAGAACGCTTCCCCCGCGCGGTGGCCGGCGAATGACTCTTCTTCCTCGGAATCGGCGACTTCAGACATGCTGGTGACCTTACCGTGGTGGCCCCATGGTGGGTTGTTCAACGGCGAGCACCTAGCCTGGTCCGGTGCTTGGAGCCGTGAAAGCAACACGAGCGGTGTTTCTGTTTTTTTGGGACGTCGGCAAGAAATGGTACTACGGCGGTATTGGCGATCTCGCTGCTGGCGTGACCTTCTGGATTTTACTGTCCTTGCCTGCGTCAATTCTGGCCCTCTCGGCTGCGCTCGGCTGGCTCGGCTCGCTCATCGGACGGCGCCTTGCGGACAATGTTGAGTCGAATGTGCTTAGGTACATCGACCGAATTTTCACCTCTGAGGCGAGTGTCGTGAGCGACGCTATTCGTCAACTGTTCGAACAACAGAACAGCGGCCTTGTTACCTTCTCGCTTGCGTTCGCATTTTGGACAATCTCCCGTGGCTTTGCCGGACTGCTTCGCGCTATCGACGACGTCTATGAAGTCGACGACGGACGGGCCTGGTACACGGCACGATTTATTGCCCTGCTTATTGGACTTGGCTCACTTTTGATTTCCGCTCCAATTGTGTTGCTGGAATTCTTCGTGTGGAGCAAGTTGCCAGACGGCTGGGCTGAGACCGCACTTCGTTTCTTCGCTTCGGTTGGCATTCTTGTGCTTTGGGCTTCTCTAATCTTTCACCACGGCTCGTCGGTGCGATCCCGCTGGCGCTGGGATTTACCTGGCGCACTTGTCTCGGCGCTGTTGTGGTGGTTGCTCACTCTCGGGTTTGGGTATTACGTCTCGTTGGCCCAAGGCGGAAACGAAGTGCTTGGTGCCATCGGCGCCTGGCTGTTGGCACTGACCTGGATCTGGCTCGCGGCCCAGGGTCTCTTGATCGGGGCTGCGGTCAACGCGGTTCTCGGCGATCGCCTCGGTATCGACCGAGGCAAGCGCGACTGGCGTATCAACGAGCGAATCAACGAGAAGATCTTCCGTACAGGCGAGATGAAGAAAATAGTCATCGACGATGACGACACGCCGCGCTGACGTGCAGATACGGCACGCCCAATCCGCAGAAGCCGACGCTGCGGTTGGAGTTATGTTGGCCGCTCGCCACGCCGCAGTGCCGTCGATACCGCCGCTGATCCACAGCGACGATGACGTCCGTGAGTGGTTCAAAACGATCGTCATGACGGTTTGTGACGTGTGGATCGCGACTATCGACAACAGCGCTGCAGGGCTACTTGTGCTTGATGGCATTGAGATTGAGCATCTCTATGTTGCTCCTGGCAACACCAATGCTGGCCTCGGGTCGGCCCTCGTCGATCACGCAAAGAGAGTTGCTGGCACTCATCTCGAGTTGTGGACGTTCGCCAACAATCATGGCGCCAGACGCTTCTACGAACGTCACGGATTCGTGAAAACCGGCGCTACCGATGGCGACAACGAAGAAGGCGAACCCGATATCCGGTACCGCTGGCAATCTGGCTGAGAAGTCTTGCTCGCCTAGGCTCTGGTCCATGGGTGCCATTGAGTCATTTCGAAGCGTTGTGCAGTTTAAAAAGTTCGAGCTTGACGCAGTAAAGAGGCGTCTCGAGACGGCCGCCGACGTCAATGATCTTCGGTCTATCGCAAAGCGCCGTCTTCCAGCCGGGGTATTCGACTACATCGACGGTGGCGCCGAAGACGAACAGGCACTTCGTCACAACTCCTCCCGCTTCGCTGATATCGAATTCGTCCCTCGCGTGCTGCGAGACGTTGCTGATATTTCGACTGAAACGACGCTGCTCGGCCAGTCCATCCCGCTTCCGTTGGTCTTGGCGCCCACCGGCTTCACACGGATAGCTGACTCACAGGGTGAGCTTGCGGTCGCCAGAGCAGCGGAACGTGCTGGTTTGCCGTACGGGCTCTCGACGATGGGCACTCGCTCGATCGAAGAGGTCGCAGGCGTATCGAACGGCCCAAAGTGGTTTCAGGTGTACACCTGGCGTGACAGAGGCATGGTCAAGAGCCTTGTCGATCGCGCCGCCACGGCTGGCTTCGAAGCGATTGTGCTGACCGTCGACACTGCAGTCCTGGGGCGACGCGAACGTGATGTTCGACGGGGCTTTTCGCTGCCGCCAAAGATTGGACTCGGGACCCTCATCGATGGGGCCCTTCACCCCGGCTGGACACTCGATTTTCTTCGCAACGACCCGATCACGTTTGCCAGCGTCGCTGGATCTGGCGCCGGCGACGGATCGACTGCGGTCAATCTTGCGCAGTACGTCAACGCCCAGTTCGACCCCAAACTTTCCTGGGATGACGTGGCCTGGCTCCGCTCGATTTGGGATGGTCCCATCGTTCTCAAAGGCATCCAGTCGGTCGCAGACGCTCTGCTTGCCGCAGATGCAGGGGCTGACGCTGTCGCTCTGTCGAACCACGGCGGCCGCCAGCTCGACAGCTCACCAGCACCGATCGACCTCGTCGCCCCAGTCGCCCAAGCGGTGCAAGGCCGTCTCGACATCATCTGTGACGGTGGCGTACGACGGGGAAGCGATGTCGTCAAGGCCCTGGCGCTCGGCGCGAACGCATGCATGATCGGTCGTCCCTACTTGTATGCCCTAGGTGCTGGTGGGGAGCGAGGCGTCGACCATGTCCTTGACTTCTTTGCCTCGGGTGTTCGCCAGACAATGGCGTTGACCGGCGTGCGAACGATTGAGGAGATCACGAGCGAACTCGTGAAGTGGCGCGCTTACGGTTCTTAGGGTGGCCGTTCCTATTCAGCTTCTGTTCAGCTTGGTCTGGCAGACTTGCCGAATGAGGATTCTTGTCGTCGAAGATGAACGAACCGTCGCCACTGCGCTCCGTCGCGGTTTGCGAGCGGAAGGCTTCGACGTCGACGTGGTTGACAATGGTGTCGATGGGCTGTGGAAAGCCAAAGAAGGTTCGTATGACGCGATGATTCTCGACATCATGCTGCCGGGCAAGAACGGCTACCAGGTATGCAAGGAGCTTCGGGACGAGAACAACTGGATTCCGATCCTGATGCTCACCGCGAAGGACGGCGAATACGACGAAGCAGAAGGCCTCGACACCGGCGCTGACGACTATCTGACGAAGCCGTTTTCGTTTCTTGTGCTCGTGGCCCGTCTGCGGGCGATGCTGCGTCGAGGTGCGAGCGACAATGGTTCGAGCGGATTCATACTCGGCGACCTAACGCTCGATCCGGTGTCGCATCGCTGCGCCAGGGGCGGCACGGCCATAACATTGACCGCCCGCGAGATTTCTGTACTCGGATTCATGATGCGACGGAGTGGAGCGGTCGTCACAAAACAAGAGATCCTCGACAACGTGTGGGACTACGACTTTGACGGCGACCCCAACATCATTGAGGTGTACATTCGCCGGCTTCGCAAGAAGATTGACGAGCCATTCGGCGCAAAAACCATTACGACTGTACGCGGCGCCGGATACCGACTCGACGATGGCGCGGCAGCGTGAAGCGTCGGTCATGGACCAGAAGTCTTCGGGTACGAATCACCTTCTGGTCCGCCTTGATGACGGCGTTACTTCTCATCTTGGCCGGTATTTCGATGACCCTTGTTCAGCGCCGCCAACTGATCGAGAACACCGACCAAATCCTGCTCCAGTCGTTTGACGATCTCGGCAATGGGAGCGCGTCCGGGGGACGACAAACTCGGCAGAATCGACTCGCTGACCTTGAAGCGTTACTCAATTCGTCTGATCAAGCGCTCCAACTTCTCGACAGTGACGGCAACCTGATCCTGAGCACGCCGTCGTTGAGATCGATCGACGGCCCGCTCGTCGACACTAAGGATCTGGTCATCGTCTCGTCTAGCCCGGGGACAGCGGCCCAGCACACCGAACCGTTCACTGTGTCAGACGGCGGAGTCAGGTACCGCGTCATTGTTGGCTCCTACAGCCGCGCTGGGGCGAGGCAGGGCTTTATCGTGGTCGCCGAGCCGCTCCGCGACGTTGATCGGGCGTTTGCAGTGCAAGCTGCCGTCTTTCTCGTCTCGATCCCGGCGCTCATTGCTCTCCTCGCTGGTTTGATCTGGGTCGTGGTGGGTCGGGCGCTGAAGCCGGTCGAAGCGATTCGGCGTGAGGTCGAGACGATCTCGGGCGACGATCTCCATCGACGGGTCCCGGTTCCGACGAGTGCCTTTGAAATCGAAGAGCTCGCAACCACGATGAACAGCATGCTGTCTCGGCTCGACGAGTCGGCCGAAACGCAACGCCGTTTCGTCGACGACGCCTCGCACGAACTGCGCAGCCCGATCGCCGGTGTCCGTGGTCTGCTCGAGGTCAACCTCACCCACCCCGAGGTCGCTGACTGGGACGAAAGTGGCAGGGAAATGCTCGCCGAGACGCTCAGGATGCAGCATCTAGTTGACGACCTCATGATGCTTGCTCGAGGCAAGGCTGCGGCTAGTCGCCGCCAAGCGGAGGTGCTCGATCTCGACGACATCGTCCTTGCAGAAGGCGCCAGACTACGTCGCGACACAACCCATCTCGTTGATTTGTCAGGTGTGTCAGCCGCGCAAATTACGGGTGACGAAGTTGAGCTAACCAGAGTGGTACGCAACCTTGTCGACAACGCGGCGCGACATGCGACCTCGACGATTTGGCTCTCGCTGACCGAGCGGGTTGATCACATCGAACTCGTCGTGCAAGACGATGGGCCTGGGATCGACCAATCGATGGCGGATCGGGTCTTTGAGAGGTTCGCTCGCCTCGACGAGGCGCGAGCCCGAGATGAGGGCGGCAGCGGGCTCGGACTCTCGATCGTCAAGGCCATCGTCGAGCAGCACGGGGGCTCTATTTCCCTCGACACATCGCACCAAAAAGGGGCTCGATTCGTGGTCCGCTTTCCCGCGGTCTAGCTAACTCTTCCAAGCTCAGACGGCCGGACTTCTGAGTCTGCAAAAATGTGTGGTTACCGGTGCGTAACAGACTCGATTTGGATGTAGTCTCTGGTTTCAGTGAAGTGCCCGTGGCAATCCCTCCGCTCCGGGCACTTCACTTCTTTCGTTTTCGTGCTACTCGTCGAGCGTTGATTCGTAGTGCTTGGCTCCCGGCCCCTGAGGTGAGCGAATGCCGCGAAACTCCCAATCGCCTCCCATGGCGGTCGAGATGACTTCTTCTGACGAGGTCGGCTGCGCGCCAACATCGTCACGGATGGGGGTTGGCCCAACCACGATGTGATTCGTGAGGCGGCCGAGCCCCTCGACCTCAACCTCGCACACATCTCCTGGCTTCACTGGCCGGCTGTTGGCCGGCGTGCCGGACAGGAGGATGTCGCCTGGCTCCAGCGTGATGTTGCGGGCAATATCGGCAACGAGATAGTGCATGTCCCACTCCATCTCATTCGTGTTTCCTTCTTGAACGACCGCACCATTCACATATGTTTTGATCCACTTGTCGTGGTAATCCCAGCCGGTCGTGAGCCCTGGGCCAACGGGACAGAGCGTGTCTGATCCCTTAACCCGGAGCATCGAGCCGGAATCGGTGTCACGAAAATCATGGAGGCCGTAGTCGTTCGATGGCGCATACCCGGCGATGTAGTCGCCGGCCTCTTCGGGGCTGATGTTGCGAGCGGTCCGGCCGATAATGATGGCGATCTCGCCCTCGTAGTTGAGCCACTCACAACGTTCGGGGCGAACGATCGCACCCCCGTGTGCATTAAGGGACGAGACCGGCTTATGGAAATATGTCGGCGCCCCTGGGAGCTTCGTCATGAATTCGTCGACACGGCTTCGGTAGTTGAGGTGCACACAAATAATCTTGCTCGGATTCGTCGGGGCGAGATGGACTGCGTTGTCGACAGTGACTCGGCGACCGTCGCGAGCAACCAGGTCGTCACCATCTCGTTCGGTGAGAACTGGTGCTCCGTCGAGCAAGATGCGGCGGTATTCGGTCATTGAAGCTCCTACTAGAATTGTTTGCATCCAAACGATATGCTTCCTGAACGTTACGCGGTAACGCGTCCCGAGACAAGCACGAGGAGATCACGATGGCATCGGTCAACGGATTCATGTTTCCCCGAACTGGCACTGGCCAAGCGTCGCTCATCCCCGCACCGCCTTGGCATTATTCGGGCAACATGCTCACGTTGGAGTATCGGACCGACCCGGCAGCCGTGGCCGAACTGCTCCCTGCGCCGCTTGAGTTGGCGGACGAAGACCCCGGCGCGGTTGCCGTGATCTGGGCCGACTGGCAGAGCTGTTCCGACACGTTCGAAGAGCTGCTCGACCCGATCCGTGCCCAGTACATGGAAGTGTTCGTTGTCGTTCGCTGCAAATACCAGGGCCAGACCTACTCCCGCTGCGCCTACATCTGGGTCGACCGCGACTACGCAACCGTTCGCGGGCACTTCCAGGGTTATCCGAAGAAGATTGGTTCGTGCTTCATGACTCGACCAGTCACCGTTGGCAAGGCAGGACCGCGGCTCGAAGTCGGCGGTCGCTTTGGAGCCACTGTCGCGGCATATGATCGCCGTTTGATCGAGGCAAAGTTCACAATCACGGGTGAGTCAGACCATGCAGGGTTCGTCAACGCGCATCCAATGATCCACAACCGTTGGATGCCTGCGATCGAAGCAGACGGCACCGACAGTCTTGACGAGCTAGTGACGATGAGCGGCTTCGACGCCGAGATCGGACGCAGCTTTGTCGGCGACTTCGACATTTCGTTCGGCGAGTCGCCAACAGAAGAGCTACAACGAATTGCGCCGCAGGAGCTCATCGCCGGCTACTACCGCGAGGTCGGCACAAGCTGGCGCCGGGGTACAACCTTGGAACGCGCAACACTGCCGGCTATCTCCTAGGATCCCGGTCCACGACGTCGACCGCTAGACCAGGATTGGGCAACCATGTCAACGGGCTTTTCAAGCAGCGACGATGAACTAGTGGGGCAGGCCGAACGCGATGTGCAGACACGCCTCGGCGGTGCTGACGTCGATGTCGTCGCACTCGCCGCCGTCTCGAACATCTTCCGCGTCGCGAACAAGGCTCGCTATCACTTCGAACGAACCGTTCTAGGGCCGATCGAGCTCTCGTTCACCGCCTTCACCACCCTCTGGGTGCTATGGATCTGGGGCGAGCAGGAGGCGAGAAACCTAGCGGTTGAGGCGGGAATTACAAAAGGCACGCTCACCGGTGTCGTCACGACACTGGCAAGGCGCGGACTTGTTGTCAGAAAGCCTCACCTCACCGACAAGCGGCTTGTTCTGATTGAGGCGACTCCAGATGGGGCGATACTGATGGCCGAACTCTTTCCGCTTTTCAACGCTGAAGAAGCCGCTATTACCGAGCGACTGAGTAACGCCGAGAAGCAAGCGCTGGCTGACTCGCTTCGCACAGTGCTGCGGACGATAGAAAGCCTCTAGTTGTTGCTCGTCGGCGTGACGGCTAGTGGGTTGCGTGCCGCGGGCGGCCGACCGCTTCGACCACAATTTTGGCCTCGACCAGATACGGCTTGTCATTGACCTCAACGACGTTGTCGGTCCAGGTGACCACTGCCTTTGCGCTGTTCGCTCCGTCAATTTCGGCGTGCTCGTAGACCGCTTGAGTCAGCTTTGTCTCGAGATGACGTCTGGCCTCATCGAGATCCTGGAACCTGGCGTTTTCGGTTAACCCGTGGATCGCGTATGTGCCGCGGTGCGGTTGCGTGATGATGCCTTCGCGACGGGTGCGGACCTGCCCGACGACTGCGCCGATGGCGTTAGCTACGCCAGCCTCGGGCGGCACAACGACCGTGGTGCCGAGAAGCTCGCCGGCGCCAGCGTGGTGAGTTGCGGCCGAAGCGCCGAGGCCGATGATCGGCATCGTAAGGCTGATTCGGGGGGCAGTTAGGCCGACAGTCTGATTGAGCGCGGCTCGAGCCCACGGAAGAAGTGAGGTTCCCGGCTCGCCAATATCGTCAGCCCGTAGGCAGACATCAAGAAAGAGCTCGGCCGACTGGCGGGTGATCGTTGTCATCACATCGTTGGCCAATGTCGCGCCATCTTCCCATGGTCCGTGACCGAGGCCAGTCCAGATCTTGGCGAGCAGGTCTGCAGCAGTTATGGCAGCCTCCCTGTCATAACCCTCCTGGACGCCGAGAACATGCGCCGCGTCAGTTGCCGTGAAGCCGGCGACTCTGACGTACCCGGCCCGCTCCAACTTCTCGACGCCAAGCGCTCGGGCGCCCGAATCGATGAACAGGTCCATCGACGCTGCGGTTCCATCGAGCGCGTCGAGTGTTGTCTGCTCGACCGCCGACAAGGTTCGCTTGGGAACCCGACCGGTCGGAACTACGAACTGGGCAAAGCTTTCGCGGCGTGAGACTGAACGGCTTTGGCGTTCGAGCGTGTAGCGGACCAGTTCGCTGTGATCAAGGGCGAGAAGTGAAATAGGTACGACTCGATTGGGGCCGGCAAGAAGCGAACCTCGTCTTGGGCCCTTGATAATGGGAGCGATTGAAGAGTCGCCGCCGAGGCCGATCGTGGTCACGTCGACGGCTTCGACCATGGTTTGGTGGCCGCCGACTGATGCGCCAGCAGGATTGAGGCGTGGTCGACCGTCTCGCATCACTGCCACGTCGGTTGTGGTGCCGCCTATGTCTGCGACCAGTGCGGTTGACATCTCGACGAGGTGGGCCGCCCCAATCACCGACGCCGCAGGTCCTGACAGAATGGTTTCGATCGGGGCGTGCGTCGTCGCGGTGTCTGATAAGACGGAGCCGTCGCCGCGCACGATAACGAGCGGTGCTTCGATGCCAAGGTCGTGAAGGCTCGAACGAACCGCGACGAGAAGTTCGTCGACAAGCGCGATGAGGCGACCGTTAAGGACGGTGGTGACGGCGCGCTGGGGGCCCCCGAGGCGAGGTGACAGCTCATGGCTCACCGAAACTGGACGGGCGGTTAAGGCCTGGATTGCGTCGCGCACAAGTAGCTCATGCGTGGGGTTCCGAACAGAAAACTCGCTGATGACGGCGTAGGCATCGACGGAGTCGTCGTGAGTTCGCACGAACTCGGTGATGTCATCGAGAAGAAGCGGTGCTGCCTCTGAGCCGTCAGCCTTATGGCCTCCCGACGTGCTGAGCGCCGGCCCGCCGTCGAGGGCTGCTCGGATACCACCGCGGTCAAGGGTCGACGAATCGAACCCTAATGAAATGAGACCGACCCTGCCGCCGCGCCCTTCCGTGAGTGCATTGGTGGCGAGGGTGGTGGAGAGCCCAACGAGCGCGATTTCGGCTGCGTCAAACGACCCGATCGCGGCCGTGGCGGCGGCCCGAATGCCAAGAGCGAGGTCATGGTGCGTAGTCAGGGACTTCGCCGACGCGGTGATTTTTTTTGTGTTGTCGTCGTAGAGGACAGCATCGGTGTAGGTGCCGCCAGTGTCGATCCCAAGCAAGACAGGCATGAGCGGGGACGGTAGCGCATCGTGGGCTCGCTAAGCGATTGTTCCGCACTGTGGAACAGTTCCGCGCAGTGGGAAAGACCGTGATACTTTGTGACGACCGTCATAGTAGGTGAGTCGAGGATATTCATGGCTGTAGCCAGGGAAAGTGGTCGTCGGAAGAGTCGAAGCGATCGCGACGCTCGACGCAAAGAGCGGCTTTCTGGCACTGGTGGTCCGGCCGTCCCGGCATACATCACACGTAAGATCCCGTTTTACGAGCTTGTGAACGAGGAGGGCCTCGCCCATATCGAGTCAATCGCCGATCGGCTTCTGGCCGACGTCGGCATGGACGTGCGCGACGACCCAATCGCGCTGAAGTTGCTGCATGACGCGGGCGCCGCGGTGAAAGGTGAGCGCGTTCGGTTTGACCATGGCCTCGCCAAGTCGCTTTGCAGCACTGCACCGTCGACATTTGTGCAACGGGCGCGCAACCCCGAACGTGATGTTCTGATCGGTGGCGACTCGATCGTGATGGCGCCTGCGTACGGCTCTCCGTTCGTTCGCGACCTTGAGGGCGGCCGGCGGTACGCAACGCTCGAAGACTTTGAGAACTTCGCAAAGCTCGCGTACATGATCCCCTGGTTGCATCACTCGGGCGGCACCCTCTGTGAACCAACTGATGTGCCAGTCAACAAGCGGCACCTCGACATGGTGGCCGCCCATCTCAAATTGAGCGACAAGGGATTCATGGGCTCGGTGACTGCGCCTGAACGAGCTGTCGATTCGATTGATATGGCCAGGGTTGTTTTCGGGGCCGACGTTGTTGATAAAGAGTGCGTCATCCTCGGCAACTGCAACGTCAACTCGCCGTTGGTCTGGGACAACACGATGACCGGCGCACTGCGGGCGTATGCCGAGGCAAACCAGGCGCCGGTGGTCGTGCCGTTTATTCTCGGCGGAGCGATGGGGCCGGTCACCAACGCAGGCGCAATCGCGCAGGCTCACGCCGAGGTAATGGTCGGTGTCGCAATCGGACAGCTCACGCGTAAGGGCAGTCCGGTGATCTACGGCAACTTTTTGTCGTCGATGGCACTGCGATCAGGATCACCAACCTTCGGTACGCCAGAGCCGGCGATTGGCTCAATGATCGTCGGTCAACTCGCCCGCCGTCTGGGACTCCCGTTGCGTTGCTCGGGAGCGTTCACCGCGTCGAAGGTGCCCGATGGACAGGCGATGATGGAGTCTGCCGTCTCGATGCAGGCCGCCATTCACTGTGGCGCCAATTTCCTTCTGCACTCGGCCGGGTGGCTCGAAGGCGGCCTCTCGATGGGATATGAGAAGTTCATAATGGACGCCGACTTCTGCGGCGCTCTTCACACATACACCAAGGGAGTCGATCTCTCCGAAGACCAGTTTGCAGTCGACGGATTCGTCGAGGTTGGCCCTGGCAACCACTTCTTTGGGGCGCAACATACGCTTCGCCACTACGAGACTGCGTTCTGGGATAGCTGGACCGCCGATAACGACTCGTTTGAGACCTGGCGAGACAACGGTGAGAAGCGAGTTGAGGAACGAGCTGCCGAACGGGTGAAGGGGATGCTCGCTGACTACGTTCCGCCGCCTATGGATGCCGGAACCGAGGCCGCGCTCGATGATTTCGTCGGGCGTCGCAAGGCCGAGATGCCTGACCTCTGGTATTGAGGATCCGTGATGACTTCTGATCCTCTCCTCCAACCATTTCAGCTGCGACATCTGACAATCCGTAACCGAGTCATGTCGTCGTCGCACGAACCCGCGTACTCCGAAAACGGCATGCCGACGGAGCGATACCGGCTGTATCACGTCGAGAAAGCGAAGGGCGGAATCGGGTTGACAATGACCGCAGGCTCGGCGCTCGTCGCCGAAGACTCGCCGCCCGCGTTCGGAAACCTCTACGCATATGACGATGCGATCATTCCGTGGATTAAAGAACTTACCGATGCAGTGCACGAGCACGGTTCGGCCGTGATGATTCAACTCACTCATCTCGGTCGGCGAACAACATGGAATTCGGGTGATTGGTTACCTGTGATCGCGCCATCGTCGGTGCGCGAGCCAGCGCACAGGGCGTTCCCCAAGGTCGCCGAAGACTGGGATATCGAGCGAACAATTCTTCGGTACGCCGAGGCGGCCGAGCGCATGAAGCTTGGGGGCATGGACGGAATCGAGCTCGAGGCTTACGGACACCTGCTTGATGCGTGGTGGTCGCCGCTCACCAACAAGCGAGATGACGAGTTCGGAGGATCTTCGGAGAACCGACTGCGATTCCCGACGCGAGTGCTGAGCGCGATTCGCGAACGCTGCGGCGACGATTTCATTGTCGGCATCCGTATGGCGCTCGACGAGCAGCTCCCCGGCGGCATCGAGAGTTCTGAAGGCATTGCCATCGCAAAGAAGCTTGCCGACGACGGGCTTATCGACTTCGTCAACGTGATTCGTGGTCACATTGAGCACGATGCTGGCTTAGCCGACGTCATTCCTATTCAAGGCATGCGGTCGGCCCCGCACCTTGAGTTTGCGGGCCAAGTCAGAGCAGCCGTCGGTGTGCCCGTGTTCCACGCTGCGAAAATTGACGACGTAGCAACTGCCCGTCACGCGATTCGAGAGGGGCTCCTCGACCTGGTGGCGATGACCCGCTCCCACATTGCCGACCCCCACATCGTGCTCAAGATCCAATCGGGGCGAGAGGCCGAGATACGCCCTTGCGTCGGCGCCACCTACTGTCTCGACCGCATCTACGAGGGTGGTGGCGCCTTGTGTATTCACAACGCAGCTACCGGTCGTGAACAGACGATGCCACACGTGATCCCGCAGGCCGAGGTGTCACGTCGCGTTGTCATCGTTGGCGCCGGCATCGGTGGTCTTGAGGCAGCGCGAGTTGCGGGCGAACGTGGTCACGACGTTGTCGTCCTCGAAGCGATGCCGTGGGCGGGCGGCCAAATCAACCTTCTTGCCCGCAACCCGCGTCGTAAAGACATGAGCGGGATCGTCGATTGGCGCTTGTCGGAACTTGGTCGGCTCGGGGTTGAGCTTCGTTTCGATACATACGCCGACGCGGCCTTGGTTCATTCGCTGGTGCCAGACGTAGTAATTGTGGCAACCGGCGGCCAAGCCCAGAACCCTCCGCTTGACTACGGTGCCGACCTTGTTGTGTCGAGCTGGGATGTTCTCGGCGGCGACGTGCAGCCCGCTGGTCGAGTCTTAGTGTTTGACGACAGCGCAGGGCACCAAGGGATGTCGGTGGCCGAGTTAGTTGCTCGCTCAGGATCGACGCTTGAGTACTTGACGCCGGAACGAATGTTGGCGCCGGAGGTCGGCGGCACAAACCATGTCCCGTACGCGCGTCTGCTCCATGAGACGGGGGCACGCGTCACTATCAACTCCACGCTCGTTGGCGTCGAAAAGAGCGATACCGGGTTGGTCGCTACGCTCGGCTCGCCGTTCTCTACCACGACTCACCAACGCGAGTTTGACCAGGTGATCGTCGAGTACGCCACTGCTCCATTGGATGAGTTGTATTTCGATCTCAAAGAGGCATCGACGAATCGTGGCGAGATTGATCATCGAGCCTTACTTGCGGGCGAACCTCAAGCGGTCGTGACGAACGAAGCGGGGGCATTCCAGCTCTTCCGAATCGGTGACGCTGTCGCCGCTCGCAACATCCATGCCGCGGTCTTCGATGCGCTTCGGCTGATGAAAGACATCTAAGGTCATACTCGTAATTCGTTCGGCGCGGGGGCGCGTCGACTGACTAGGGGAGCAGATCACTTGCGTAACAACATCGGACTCTTTTTCACCAAGCAGACTGAACTCAACCCAAATCGCGAGGCGATGGTCGACGTCTCCGCCGGCGTGCGATTGACATACGCTGAGGCCAATAGGCGGATGAATCGAGTCGCCTCGGCCGCCAGGGGAGCCGGGATCGTAAAAGGGGACCGTGTTGCCACCTTGCTCATGAACGGGCATGAGTTTGCCGAGGTCTTCTATGGTCTCGCCAAGATCGGAGCGGCAACGGTTGCGCTCAACTGGCGCTTGGTTGCTGACGAGCTTTCGTTCATTCTCAGTGACAGCGGGGCTGAGACTCTCATATTCGATTCGGCGTTCAATGAAGTCGCCACCGAACTGCATCGGCGAGGTGCAGACGCCACCAAGATTACAAGATGGGTGTATGTCGGTGATGCGGCCGATCAGCCCGATTTTGCCGTTGGCTACGAAGGCACGCTCGCTGAGTCGTCAGACGAAGAGCCCGAGATCGAAGGGGGCGACGACGATCTGCTCTTCATCATGTACACCTCGGGCACGACCGGATTGCCAAAGGGTGTCATGCACACCCACAACACCACGATGTGGTCGATGATCACCGGAGCGGCTACGGCCGAAATGCGTAAGGGCGACCGCTATCTGATTTGTCTCCCGCTTTTCCATGTTGGCGCGATGAACCCAATGATGACCACGTTCTACGGCGGGGGAACGGCCGTCATCATGGACCAGTTCGACCCGACGAGAATCTGGGAGCTGTTTGGCGAAGAACGTATCGACTGCACGCTCGCCGTGCCGGTGATGCTCCAGTTCATGTTGCTGACGTACAACCCAGATGCACACGACACCAGCAGACTGCGTTGGGTCATGAGCGGCGCGTCGCCAGTGCCAGCAAACCTCATCGAGACCTATGCCGGCATGGGCATCGAGATTCACCAGGTATACGGCCTCACCGAAACCGGTGGCCCGGCGTGCCTGATCGGACCAGACGATGCAATTCGGCTCGCTGGCTCGACCGGGAAGGCCTTCTTCCACACCGACGTGAAAATCGTTGGCGGCGACGGTGCCGAGATGGCACCAAATCAGCCAGGAGAGGTCCTAGTTCGAGGGCCGCACATCATGGCTGGCTACTGGAACCGACCAGACGCAACGGCCGAAGCCATTGTCGACGGATGGCTGAAAACTGGCGACATAGCGGTCGCCGATGATGAAGGATTCGTCTACATCCAAGACCGAGTAAAAGACATGATTATTTCGGGTGGCGAGAACGTGTATCCGGCTGAGATCGAGAACGTGATTGTTGGTGTGCCCGGTGTGAAAGAGACCGCGGTCATCGGCATCGAGTCGGCGAAGTGGGGCGAGTCGGCGTTGGCCATCGTGGTGAAGTCAGACGATTCGTTGACGGCCGATGCGGTGTTGGAAGCGTGCAGGGCGAAGCTCGCTCGGTTCAAGCAGCCAGTGAAAGTTGAGTTCGTTGACGAGATTCC